>NZ_PTXM01000029.1:0-94670 GCF_004343765.1 Burkholderia sp. SRS-25 | reverse complement strand
CGTCGAACGGATGGACGAACGTGAGACCGCGCTCTTCCTGCACCTTGACCGCGTGTGCATACGCGTCGCTGTACGACTCGCCGGCCTGGATCACCTCGACGCTCGGGCCGCCGTGCGCACGCACCGCATCGACCTTCACCTGCGGCGTCGTGACCGGCACGACGATCACGGCCTTGACGCCCATCCGCGCCGCCGAGAACGCGACACCCTGCGCGTGATTGCCGGCCGACGCCGTAATCACGCCGCGCGCGAGCGCTTCCGCCGGAATGTGCGCCATCTTGTTGTACGCGCCGCGCAGCTTGAATGAGAACACCGGCTGGTTGTCCTCGCGCTTCAGGTAAACGGCGTTGCGCAGCCGGGCCGACAGGTTGCGGGCGGATTCGAGTTCCGTCTCGATCGCGACGTCGTAGACGCGCGCGGTGAGGATTTTCTTCAGGTAATCGTGGGATGCCATGGGCGCTCGCGTGCAGTGCGGAAGCAGACGGTAAAGGATCAATGATAGCGCCAAGGGTCTGCCTGCACGCAAGCGGCATGCCGAGCGCGTGCTCGCGGGGCCGTACGGGCGGGGCGTCGGCGCGCTCGTGCTGCCTTTTTTACCGGCTTAACCGCGCGGTTACCGACCGGACGGACGGCGAATGATCGAGCGAAATCCCGCCGAGCCAGGCCTGGCGCGGCTCGCGGGGATAGCCCCACGACCTGTCCGACGTGTCACGCGTGGCCCGATCATGGGTTAGAATTCCGTTTTGAATCAAGGATCGGAAGATGCAGAGGCACCCTCGGATCGCACCGTTGAAGCCGACGCCGCGCGCAGCCAGCCCCGCGGCCGAACGGCATGCGCGCCGCGCGCGATCGTGCTGATCGTTCCGAGTGCCGCCAGGCCCTGTCGCCGGCCAGGAGGGGCGAGTCGCCCGCTCCGGCCCCATGAAGGACAGCCGCGCGCCTGGTAACAGAACAGATTTCCCCAAGATTGCGCCCACGCGCTTGCCGACGCCCGTGCACGGTGTATCGGCCCTCCGAGTCGTCCGAACATGAACGCACCACAAGTTTTCGATCCGCATGGCGCGGCCGCCGCCGTCGCCGCCGACCCCGCGCCCCGCTTGCGCGAGATTCCCTACAACTACACGTCCTTCTCGGACCGCGAGATCGTGATCCGCCTGCTCGGCGAAGAGGCGTGGTCGGTGCTCGACGAACTGCGCGCCGAGCGCCGTACGGGCCGCTCGGCACGGATGCTGTATGAGGTGCTCGGCGACATCTGGGTCGTGCGCCGCAACCCGTACCTGCAGGACGACCTGCTCGACAACCCGAAGCGCCGCGCGCTGCTGATCGAGGCGCTGAACCACCGCCTGACCGAAATCGGCAAGCGCCGCAGCGCGGATCTCACCGAGCACCGCGACGACGCGGGCCGCGAGCGTGCCTCGCGCGTCGAGATGCTCGAAACCGCCGCGCAGCGCGCGGTCAACGAGTTCGCCGACGAATTCGAGAAGATGGCCGACCTGCGCCGCCGCGCGACCAAGGCGCTTGGCCGCTGCACGCAGAAGGACAACATCCGTTTCGACGGGCTGTCGCGCGTGTCGCACGTGACCGACGCGACCGACTGGCGCGTCGAATACCCGTTCGTCGTGCTGACCCCCGATAGCGAAGCCGAGATCGCCGGCCTCATCAAGGCCTGCTTCGAGCTCGGCCTGACCGTGATCCCGCGCGGCGGCGGCACCGGCTACACGGGCGGCGCGGTGCCGCTCACGCCGTTCTCCGCCGTCATCAACACCGAAAAGCTCGAGCAACTCGGCGCGGTCGAGCTGACCGAACTGCCGGGCGTCGCGCACAAGGTGCCGACGATCTTCTCCGGCGCGGGCGTCGTCACGCGCCGCGTGACGGAGGCGGCCGAAGCGGCCGGCTATGTGTTCGCGGTCGATCCGACCTCGCTCGACGCATCGTGCATCGGCGGCAACGTCGCGATGAACGCGGGCGGCAAGAAGGCCGTGCTGTGGGGCACCGCGCTCGACAACCTGGCCTGGTGGCGGATGGTCGACCCGGACGGCAACTGGCTCGAAGTCACGCGCCACGAGCACAACCAGGGCAAGATCCACGACATCGCGGTCGCGCGTTTCGAGCTGAAGTGGTTCGACGGCGCCTACGCGCCGGGCGAGAAGCTGCTGAAGAGCGAGATGCTCGAGATCGAAGGCCGCCGGTTCCGCAAGGAAGGGCTCGGCAAGGACGTGACCGACAAGTTCCTCGCCGGTCTGCCTGGCGTGCAGAAGGAAGGCTGCGACGGGCTCATCACGTCCGCGCGCTGGGTGCTGCACAAGATGCCCGCGCACACGCGCACCGTCTGCCTCGAATTCTTCGGCCAGGCGCGCGAGGCGATCCCGAGCATCGTCGAGATCAAGGATTACCTGTTCGAAACGTCGAAGCAGGGCGGCGCGATCCTCGCGGGCCTCGAGCACCTCGACGAGCGCTACCTGCGCGCGGTCGGCTACGCGACCAAGAGCAAGCGCAATGCATTCCCCAAGATGGTATTGATCGGCGACATCGTCGGCGACGATGCCGATGCGGTCGCGCACGCCACGTCCGAAGTGATCCGGATGGCGAACGGCAAGAGCGGCGAAGGCTTCGTCGCGGTCAGCGCGGAGGCGCGCAAGCGCTTCTGGCTCGACCGCAGCCGCACGGCCGCGATCGCGAAGCACACGAACGCGTTCAAGATCAACGAAGACGTCGTGATCCCGCTGAACCGGATGGGCGAGTACACCGACGGCATCGAGCGGATCAACATCGAGCTGTCGCTGAAGAACAAGCTGCAGCTCGTCGACGCGCTGGAAGCGTTTTTCCGTGCCGGCAACCTGCCGCTCGGCAAGACCGACGACGCGAACGAGATCCCGAGCGCCGAACTGCTCGAAGACCGGGTCCAGCAGGCGCTGGAGCTGCTCAAGCGCGTGCGTGCGCGCTGGGAATTCGTGCGCGACCGGCTCGACCAGCCGCTGCGCGAGGCGCAGCACTACCTCGTGCAGCTCGGCTACGAGGCGCTTGCCGAGAAGTTCGCCGATCGCGCGGACGAGCAGCCGGGCGCGACCGTGTTCCACATCACGCAGGACCGCACGGTCCGCATCTCGTGGAAGCAGGAGATCCGCGCGGAGCTGCGCGCGATCTTCAACGGCGGCGCGTTCAAGCAGATCCTCGACGAGGCGCAGGCGATCCACAAGCAGGTGCTGCGCGGCCGCGTGTTCGTCGCGCTGCACATGCACGCGGGCGACGGCAACGTCCACACCAACCTGCCGGTCAACTCCGACAACTACGAGATGCTGCAGGACGCCCACGCGGCGGTTGCACGCATCATGACGCTCGCGCGTTCGCTCGACGGCGTGATTTCCGGCGAGCACGGCATCGGCATCACGAAGCTCGAGTTCCTGACCGACGACGAGATCGCCGAATTCCGCGCGTACAAGCAGCGTGTCGACCCGAACGGCCGCTTCAACAAGGGCAAGCTGCTCGAAGGCGCCGATCTGCGCAACGCGTATACACCGAGCTTCGGGCTGATGGGGTACGAGTCGCTGATCATGAAGCAGTCCGACATCGGCGCGATCGCCGATTCGGTGAAGGACTGCCTGCGCTGCGGCAAGTGCAAGCCGGTGTGCGCGACGCACGTGCCGCGCGCGAACCTGCTGTACAGCCCGCGCAACAAGATCCTCGCGACGTCGCTGCTGGTCGAGGCGTTCCTGTACGAGGAACAGACGCGCCGCGGCGTGTCGATCAAGCACTGGGACGAGTTCAACGACGTGGCCGACCACTGCACGGTGTGCCACAAATGCGCGACGCCGTGCCCGGTGAAGATCGACTTCGGCGACGTCACGATGAACATGCGCAACCTGCTGCGCAAGATGGGCAAGAAGAAGTTCAACGCCGGCAATGCGGCCGGCATGTTCTTCCTGAACGCGACCAACCCGCAGACGATCAACGTCGCGCGCAGCGTGATGATGGGCGCCGGCTACAAGGTGCAGCGCTTCGCGAACGACATGCTGAAGAAGGTCGTGACGAAGCAGACGCAGCATCCGCCCGCAACGGTCGGCAAGCCGCCCGTGGTCGAGCAGGTGATCCACTTCGTCAACAAGAAGATGCCGGGCAACCTGCCGAAGAAGACGGCGCGCGCGCTGCTCGACATCGAGGACAACAAGATCGTGCCGATCATCCGCAATCCGAAGTCGACCACCGTCGATTCGGAGGCGGTGTTCTACTTCCCGGGCTGCGGCTCCGAGCGCCTGTTCTCGCAGGTCGGACTGGCCACGCAGGCGATGCTGTGGGAAGCCGGCGTGCAGACGGTGCTGCCGCCGGGCTACCTGTGCTGCGGCTATCCGCAGCGCGGCTCGGGCCAGTACGACAAGGCCGAGAAGATCGTCACCGACAACCGCGTGCTGTTCCACCGGGTCGCTAACACGCTGAACTACCTCGACATCAAGACGGTCGTGGTGTCGTGCGGCACCTGCTACGACCAGCTCGCCGGCTACGAATTCGACAAGATCTTCCCGGGCTGCCGGATCATCGACATCCATGAGTTCCTGCTCGAGAAGGGGATGAAGCTCGATGGCGTGACGGGCACGCGCTACATGTATCACGACCCGTGCCACACGCCGATCAAGACGATGGACCCGGTGAAGCTCGTCAACGAGCTGATGGGCTCGGAAAAAGACGGCTACAAGATCGAGAAGAACGAGCGCTGCTGCGGCGAATCGGGCACGCTCGCGGTCACGCGCCCGGACGTGTCGACGCAGGTCCGCTTCCGCAAGGAAGAAGAGATCCGCAAGGGTGCCGCGAAGCTGCGCAGCATCCCCGTCGTGGCCGGCAACGCGCCCGCGCCGGCCGCCGCGGCCGCGAACGGCCCGGACGTGAAGATCCTGACGAGCTGCCCGTCATGCCTGCAGGGTCTGTCGCGCTACAGCGAGGACGCGAACCTCGAAGCCGACTACATCGTGGTCGAAATTGCGCGCCAGGTGCTCGGCGAGAACTGGATGGCCGATTATGTCGCACGTGCGAACAATGGCGGGATCGAGCGCGTGCTGGTCTAATGCGTGCATGACGACCGCCCGACCGGGCCAGGAACGAGCGGGCGCCGGTGCAGCATGCCGGCGCCCGTCCACATGGGAGCGACGATGGAATGCGTGTTTTGCCGTGAAGACGGCGGCGAAGTGCTCTGGCAGGACGATGCGGTGCGTGTCGTCCTCGCGACGGGCGAGCACGAGTACCCGGGCTTCTGCCGGGTGATCTGGGGTGCGCACGTGGCCGAATTCTCCGATCTCGGCGAACCTGAGCGGGCCCATTTGATGCGCGTGGTTTACGCGGTCGAGCGGGCCGTGCGCCGCGTGATGCAGCCGAACAAGGTGAATCTCGCGAGCCTCGGCAATATGGTGCCGCACGTGCACTGGCACGTGATCCCGCGCTTTTCCAACGACGCACACTTCCCGCAGCCCGTATGGGCGCCGCGCCAGCGCAGCGTGTCCGAGGCGCTGTTGCGCTCGCGCGCGGCGCAGGCCTCGCTGCTGCACAATGCGGTGCGCGAGGAAATTCAACGCATGACCGATTCGAGGCAGCCATGAGCGGTTTGACTTCCACGACGCCGATTCCGTCCGGCGTCGTCGTGCACGCGGTATCGCGCGTGCTCGAATTGCAGTACCCGAACGGCGACAGTTTCCGGATTCCGTTCGAGCTGATGCGCGTGTATTCGCCGTCGGCCGAGGTGCGCGGCCACGGGCCCGGCCAGGAGACGCTGCAGACGGGCAAGCGCGAAGTGACGATCACCGCGCTCGAGGGCGTCGGCAACTACGCGCTGCAGCCGACGTTCTCCGACGGCCATTCGACCGGCATCTACTCGTGGGATTTCCTGTACGAGCTGGCGACGCAGCAGGACGCGCTGTGGCGCGACTATTTCGACAAACTGAAGGCGGCGGGCGTCGAGCGCGACGCCCCGATGCAGGCGGCCTCCGCGTCGCACGGCCACTGCCACTGAAATTCGACGGCGCCCGCTCGGCGCCGTCTTGCCATTTACTGAGGATCAACGCGATGAGCAAAACCCACTTCGGCTTCGAAAGCGTCGAGGAAAACGAAAAAGCGAAGAAAGTGGCGGGGGTGTTCCATTCGGTCGCGAGCAACTACGATCTGATGAACGACCTGATGTCGGCGGGCATGCACCGTGCGTGGAAGGCGTTCACGATCGCGCAGGCGAACGTGCGCCCCGGCTTCAAGGTGCTCGACCTTGCGGCCGGCACCGGCGACCTGACCCGGTCGTTCGCGAAGGCGGCCGGGCCGACGGGCGAGGTCTGGCACACGGACATCAACGAATCGATGCTGCGCGTCGGCCGCGACCGGCTGCTCGACAAGGGCATCGTGACGCCGTCGCTGCTGTGCGACGCGGAGAAAATTCCCTTTCCGGACAACTACTTCGATGTGGTCACGGTCGCGTTCGGGCTGCGCAACATGACGCACAAGGATGCCGCGCTGGCCGAGATGCGCCGCGTGACGAAGCCCGGCGGCCGCGTGATGGTGCTGGAATTCTCGAAAGTCTGGGATCCGCTGAAAAAAGCGTACGATTTGTATTCTTTCAAAGTATTACCGTGGCTTGGCGACAAGTTCGCGAAAGATGCTGAAAGTTATCGGTATCTTGCCGAATCGATCCGGATGCACCCCGATCAGGACACGCTGAAGACGATGATGGAACAAGCGGGCCTCGATGCCGTCAAATATTACAATTTGTCAGGTGGCGTGGTAGCTTTACACATGGGAGCCAAGTACTAAGGGGCTCTTTCCATACATTTGTCTTACATCCGGAGAAACTGATGTTCGAATCGCGTTCGTTGTTCAACCGTAGCAAGCCGTCGAAGCCGTGGGCTCGACGGGTCGGCACGCTGCTGATGGTCGGCCTGCTCACGGCCGGCACGTTCGCATCGCTCGACGCCGAAGCCAAGCGCATGGGCGGCGGGCGCAGCATCGGCCGCCAGAACTCCACCGTCACGCAGCGCCAGGCCACGCCGCCCGCGCAGCAGCCGATGCAGCAGGCCGCGCCGTCGCAGGCGCAGCGTGCGAATCCGGCCGCACCCGCGCCGGCCGCGCAGCCCAACCGCTCGCGCTGGCTCGGGCCGATCGCCGGCCTCGCGGCCGGTCTCGGCATCGCGGCGCTGCTGTCGCACTTCGGCCTGGGCGGCGCATTCGCGAGCATGATGGCGAACGTCATCGTGATCGCGCTGCTCGCGGCGGTCGGCATCTGGCTGATCCGCAAGTTCTTGAACCGCCGTCGTCCGCAGGAGCCGGCCTACTCGGTCGGCGGCTCGGCGTCGTCGTCGGGCGGCTACTCGCAAAGCCCGTCGTTCCAGCAGGGCGGCACCGGCAGCAACTATGCGGGTAGCGGCAGCAGCTACGCGAACGAAGCGCAAGGCGTGTTCGGCGGCGGTGCCGCGGCCACCGGCGCGGCAGCGGCTGCTGCGGCAGCACCGCTCCAGGTGCCGGCCGGCTTCGACACCGAAGCGTTCCTGCGCAGCTCGAAGGTCTATTTCGTGCGCCTGCAAGCCGCGTGGGACCAGGGCAACCTGGCCGACATCCGCGAGTTCACGACGCCGGAAATGTTCGCCGAGATCAAGATCGACCTCGATTCGCGCGGCAACGAGTCGAACCAGACCGATGTCGTGCAGCTCGACGCGGAACTGGTCGCGATCGAGGATCGCGGCATCGAGCAATCGGCGAGCGTGCGCTTCCACGGTCTGATCCGCGAATCGGCGAATGCGTCGGCCGCGCCGTTCGACGAGGTGTGGAACCTGTCGAAGTCGGGCAGTCAGGGCTGGCTGCTCGCGGGCATCCAGCAGATCAACACGCACTGAGCGTGACCGGCGGCCCGCGCCGCCGGCACCCGGGCAACGGCCGCCGCACTGCGACCGCTTGCCGCCCGGGTGTGCGGTCAGGCACGGTCTGCCGACGATCCGACGTTACAATAGAAACCCGCGTGGGCGCCCGGCCTGCGCGGGTTTTTTCTTTCCCAGCCCGATGACCTTTGCCGCCAAGCCTTTTGCTGCTGCTGTCAATCACCTGCTCGCCCGAGAATCGTGGGCGCGCGACCGCCTGATTCCCTATTCGGGCAAGACTGCCCGGATCGACGTGCCCCCCGTGACGCTCACGCTGCTGGTGCAGCCTGACGGCTATCTGTCGGCCGTCGACGCGCACGACGCGCAACAGGTCGACGTGTCGATCGCGCTTGCGGGCGACACGGTCGCCGCGTTTCTGCAGGGCGGCCAGGCGGCCGTGATGAAGCACGTGAAGATCGAGGGCGATGCGGAATTCGCGACGCAGATCGCGAAGCTGGCCGAGCACCTGCGCTGGGAACCTGAAGAAGATCTCGCGAAGCTGGTCGGCGACGTGGCGGCATACCGGATCGCGACGGTCGTGCGCGACGCCGGTGCGCGCGCGCGACGCACCGGCCGCAACGTGCTCGATTCCGTCGCCGAATACTGGCTCGACGAGAACCCGCAAGTCGTCCGGCGCGCGTCGCTCGGCGGCTTCGACGCCGAACTGGCGCGCGCACGCGATGCGCTCGCACGGGTCGAAAAGCGGGTCGAGCGACTCGAACAAAAAATCGGCGCGCGCACGGGTTCCGACCCGCGCGGCGCGCACTGAGGGGCCGCAGGGCATGCGCATTTTCCGTTTCATCAAGATTGTCTACACCGTCATCCGCTTTGGTCTCGACGAAGTGATGTTGTCCCGGATCGACGACCGGCGCGTGAAGCTGCTGTTGCGAATCACGACGATCGGCCGCCGCTATTCCGATCCGCCTGCCGTGCGGCTGCGTCACGCGCTCGAAAGCCTCGGCCCGATCTTCGTGAAGTTCGGCCAGGTGCTGTCGACGCGCCGCGATCTGCTGTCGGTCGATTTCGCGAACGAACTCGCGAAGCTGCAGGACCAGGTGCCGCCGTTCGATTCGGCGGTCGCGATCGGGATCATCGAGAAGTCGCTCGGTGCGCCGGTCGACGAGCTGTTCGACGAATTCGAGCGCGAGCCGGTCGCGAGCGCGTCGATCGCACAGGTGCATTTCGCGAAGCTCAAGCAGGGCCAGCATGCGGGCAAGGCCGTCGCCGTCAAGGTGCTGCGCCCGAACATGCTGTCCGTGATCGACTCCGACCTCGCGTTGATGCGCGACATCGCGATCTGGACCGAGCGCATGTGGGCCGATGGCCGGCGCCTGAAGCCGCGCGAGGTCGTCGCCGAATTCGACAAGTACCTGCACGACGAGCTCGACCTGATGCGCGAGGCCGCCAACGGCAGCCAGCTGCGCCGCAACTTCGCGGGCCTCGACCTGCTGCTCGTGCCCGAGATGTTCTGGGATTTCTCGACGTCGCAGGTGCTCGTGATGGAGCGCATGACCGGCGTGCCGATCAGCCAGGTCGAGACGCTGCGTTCGGCCGGCGTCGACATCAAGAAGCTCGCGCGCGAAGGCGTCGAGATCTTCTTCACGCAGGTGTTCCGCGACGGCTTCTTCCACGCGGACATGCATCCGGGCAACATCCAGGTGAGCCTCGATCCGAACACGTTCGGCCGCTACGTCGCGCTCGATTTCGGGATCGTCGGCGCGTTGTCCGATTTCGACAAGAACTACCTCGCGCAGAACTTCCTCGCGTTCTTCAAGCGCGACTACCACCGCGTGGCGACGCTCCACCTCGAATCGGGCTGGGTGCCGCCCGAAACGCGCGTCGAGGAACTCGAAAGCGCGATCCGCGCGGTGTGCGAGCCGTATTTCGACCGTGCGCTGAAGGACATCTCGCTCGGTCAGGTGCTGATGCGCCTGTTCTCGACGTCGCGCCGCTTCAACGTCGAGATCCAGCCGCAACTGGTGCTGCTGCAAAAGACGATGCTGAACGTCGAGGGCCTCGGCCGCTCGCTCGACCCCGAGCTCGACCTGTGGAAGACAGCGAAACCGTACCTCGAGCGCTGGATGACCGAGCAGATCGGCCTGCGCGGCTGGTACGAGCGCTTCAAGGTCGAGGCGCCGCAGTGGAGCAAGACGCTGCCGCAACTGCCGCGCCTGATTCATCACGCGATGGCCGCGCGCCATGACGCGCCGCGGGCCGCGAGCGAAGACCTGATGCGCCAGGTCCTCGTCGAGCAGAAGCGGACGAACCGGCTGCTGCAGGCGCTGCTGATCTTCGGCCTCGCCGTCGGCGTCGGGGCGCTCGTCGCACGTGTGATGCTGGCGCTCGCGTACGGCACATGACCGAGAGGAGCAGGGCGATGGCCGATCCGAAGCAACCCGCCATACCGTCAGCCGCCGATTTCACGACGCGCGATCCCGGCAACGCATCGTTCTGGGACGAGCGTTTCGAGCGTGGCGTGACGCCGTGGGAATTCGGTGGCGTGCCCGAGGGTTTCAGCGTGTTCGCGCATCGGCTCGAGCCGTGCGCGGTGCTGATTCCGGGTTGCGGCAGTGCGCAGGAGGCCGGGTGGCTGGCCGAAGCGGGCTGGCCCGTGCGTGCGATCGATTTCGCCGCGCAGGCGGTGGCTGCCGCGAAGGCGCAGCTTGGCGCGCACGCGGAAGTCGTCGAACAGGCCGATTTCTTTGCGTACCGGCCGCCGTTCGACGTGCAGTGGGTGTACGAGCGTGCGTTCCTGTGCGCGCTGCCGCCGGCCATGCGTGCCGGCTATGCGGCGCGCATGGCCGAGCTGCTGCCTGCTGACGGATTGCTGGCCGGCTATTTCTTCCTGATGGCGAAACCGAAGGGCCCGCCGTTCGGAATCGAGCGTGCCGAACTCGATGCGCTGCTCACGCCGCACTTCGAGCTGATCGAGGATTTGCCCGTGAACGATTCGCTGCCCGTGTTCGAAGGGAACGAGCGCTGGCTCACGTGGCGCCGCCGCTGATGCGCGGGTGTCGCGGCCGTTGCCGGAGTGCGGCAGGGTTTCGGCTATAATTCAAGGTTTTGCAAGCCGTTTCCAGTTTCCGCGGGAAAAATATCATGCCGATCTACGCCTATCGATGCGAAGCGTGTGGTTTCGCGAAGGACGTGCTCCAGAAGATGAGCGACGCGCCGCTGTCGCAGTGCCCGGAATGCGGGAAGGATGCCTTTCGCAAGCAGGTTACTGCTGCGGGCTTCCAGCTGAAGGGTTCGGGTTGGTATGTCACCGATTTCCGCGGCGGTTCGGGCGGCACCAGCGCGCCGGCGACGGCATCGGGCGACGCAGCCCCGGCTGGCGCAACGGAAGCCGCGCCCGCTGCGGCCGCGCCGGCTGCATCGAGCAGTTCCGAAAGCACGACGACGAGCGCCGCGCCCGCCCCGGCTGCAGCGCCCGCCGCCAGCAGTTGACCGTCGCGGCCCGGCCGGGCTGCGACCAACCCGCGCCGCCGGCGCGGTTCATTGACGGCAGATGATGAAAAAGACGACCCTGAAAACGGTGTTCCTGACCGGCTTGCTGGTTCTCGTCCCGCTCGCGATCACGCTGTGGGTGCTCGGCCTCATCATCGGCACGATGGACCAGACACTGCTCCTGCTGCCCGAATCGTGGCAGCCCGAGCGGATGCTCGGCTTCCATCTGCCGGGGATCGGCGCGGTGCTGACGCTTGCGTTCATCTTCGTCGTCGGGCTGGCCACGCAGAACTTCATCGGCCAGAAGCTCGTCACGTGGTGGAACGCCGTGGTGCGTCACATCCCGGTCGTCGGGCCGATCTACACGAGCGTCAAGCAGGTGTCGGACACGCTGCTGTCGAGCAGCGGCAACGCGTTCCGCAAGGCGCTGCTGATCGAATACCCGCGTCGCGGCTCGTATACGATCGCGTTTCTGACCGGCACGCCGGGTGGCGACGTGCTCAATCATCTGACGGAAGAATACGTGAGCGTCTATATCCCGACGACACCGAACCCGACGTCGGGCTTCTTCCTGATGCTGCCGAAGAGCGAAGTCATCGAACTCGACATGTCGGTCGATGCCGCGCTCAAGTACATCGTCTCGATGGGCGTGGTGGCGCCCCCGGCGCCGGCTCCGGCGCCTGCACGCCGCCCCGTCGAGCCGCCGCTGTAAGTAAAGAATCATCGCCCGGGCCGCGCGTTGCGGCGCCCGTTGATCAAACCGAACGAAAGCAAACATCATGTCGATGCGTACTGAATACTGCGGTCTCGTGACCGAACACCTGCTGGGCCAAACCGTGTCGCTGTGCGGCTGGGTGCAGCGCCGCCGCGATCACGGCGGTGTGATCTTCATCGACCTGCGCGATCGTGAAGGCCTCGTGCAGGTGGTGTGCGACCCGGATCGTGCGGAAATGTTCGCGACCGCCGAAGGCGTGCGCAACGAGTTCTGCGTGCAGATCAAGGGCCTCGTGCGCAACCGTCCGGAAGGCACGGTCAACGCCGGCCTGAAGAGCGGCAAGATCGAAGTGCTGTGCCACGAACTGAACGTGCTGAACGCGTCGGTCACGCCGCCGTTCCAGCTCGACGACGACAACCTGTCGGAAACGACGCGCCTCACGCACCGTGTGCTCGACCTGCGCCGTCCGCAAATGCAGCACAACCTGCGCCTGCGCTACCGCGTCGCGATCGAAGCGCGCAAGTACCTCGACGAGCAGGGCTTCATCGACATCGAAACGCCGATGCTGACGAAGAGCACGCCGGAAGGTGCGCGCGACTACCTCGTGCCGTCGCGCGTGAACGCAGGCCAGTTCTTCGCGCTGCCGCAATCGCCGCAGCTGTTCAAGCAGCTGCTGATGGTCGCGAACTTCGACCGTTACTACCAGATCACCAAGTGCTTCCGCGACGAAGACCTCCGTGCCGACCGTCAGCCGGAGTTCACGCAGATCGACTGCGAAACGTCGTTCCTCGGCGAGCAGGAAATCCGTGACCTGTTCGAAGACATGATCCGTCACATCTTCAAGACGACGATCGACGTCGAGCTCGACGCAAAATTCCCGGTGATGCCGTACTCGGAAGCGATGGCGCGTTTCGGTTCGGACAAGCCGGACCTGCGCGTGCAGCTCGAATTCACCGAGCTGACCGACGCGATGAAGGACGTCGATTTCAAGGTGTTCAGCACGCCGGCCAACGCGAAGGACGGCCGTGTCGCGGCACTGCGCGTGCCGAAGGGCGGCGAGCTGTCGCGTGGCGACATCGACGGCTACACCGAATTCGTGCGCATCTACGGCGCGAAGGGCCTCGCATGGATCAAGGTCAACGAGAAGGCGAAGGGCCGTGACGGCCTGCAGAGCCCGATCGTCAAGAACCTGCACGACGCATCGATCGCGGCGATCCTCGAGCGCACCGGCGCGGAAGACGGCGACATCATCTTCTTCGCGGCCGACCGCGCGAAGGTCGTCAACGACAGCCTCGGCGCGCTGCGCCTGAAGATCGGCCATTCGGAATTCGGCAAGGCGAACGGCCTCGTCCAGGCCGGCTGGAAGCCGCTGTGGGTCGTCGACTTCCCGATGTTCGAATACGACGACGAAGATGCACGCTATGTCGCGGCTCACCACCCGTTCACGAGCCCGAAGGACGAGCACCTCGAGTACCTCGAGACGGATCCGGGCCGTTGCCTCGCGAAGGCCTACGACATGGTGCTGAACGGCTGGGAAATCGGCGGCGGCTCGGTGCGTATCCACCGCGAGGAAGTGCAGAGCAAGGTGTTCCGCGCGCTGAAGATCGGTGCGGAAGAAGCGCAACTGAAGTTCGGCTTCCTGCTGGACGCGCTGCAGTACGGCGCGCCGCCGCACGGCGGTATCGCATTCGGTCTCGACCGCATCGTCACGATGATGGCCGGCGCCGATTCGATCCGCGACGTGATCGCGTTCCCGAAGACGCAGCGTGCGCAGGATCTGCTCACGCAGGCGCCGAGCCCGGTCGACGAGCGTCAGCTGCGCGAACTGCACATCCGTCTGCGTCAGCCGGAACAGCCGAAGGCGTAACGCGCTTCGTACCCGGTCGTGTGTGCGTTCGCGCGCACACGATGCACATGAAAAAGGCGCAGCGATGCGCCTTTTTCGTTTTTTGCGGTACAGTCGCAGCACTTGCCGCACGTTCGGAGCATTTGCCCTGCGCGCGGTCCTGTGCTGCATGAAACAAAGATGACGAAGCCGCCGAAAATCCCCGAATCCGTTCTCGTCGTGATCTACACGCCCGACCTCGATGTGCTCGTGATCAAGCGTGCCGACCAGCCTGATTTCTGGCAATCGGTGACCGGCTCGAAGGACGCGCTCGACGAGCCGCTCGCGCTCACCGCCGCGCGCGAAGTGGTCGAAGAGACCGGCATCGCAGTCGGCACGCCGGAAGTGCCGGCCAGTGCGCTCGTCGACTGGCGCCACAAGATCGAATACACGATCTATCCGCAATACCTGCACCGCTATGCGCCGGGTGTCACGCGCAATGTCGAGCACTGGTTCGGCCTATGCGTGCCGCATCGCGTCGACGTGACGCTGTCGCCGCGCGAGCATGTCGATCATGCGTGGCTGCCGTTCCGCGAGGCGGCCGCGCGCTGCTTCTCGCCGTCGAACGCCGAGGCGATCCTGCAACTGCCCGCGCGCGTGGCACTGTCGCGCGCGCCGCACGGCTCGTCCGCATGACGGCGGAAGCCCGCAAGCGCTTCGCGCAATTGCGGCAGATGTTCCTGCAGGAACGTGGTTCCGCGTCGCGGCTCGCCTTCACGTCGGGCAATACCGTGCGGTTGTGCGAAGGCGGCGGCGAGTTCTTCCGGGCGCTGATCGAGCGGATTGATGCCGCCCGCGAGCAGGTGATGCTCGAAACCTACATCTTCTGCGACGACGCGGCCGGACGGCCGGTGTCGGACGCGCTGATCCGCGCGGCGCAGCGCGGCGTGCGTGTGCGCGTGATCACCGACGGCATCGGCACGGCGCGCCTGCCGTTGTTCGATACGTGGGTGGCGGCCGGCGTCGAGCACTGCATCTACAACCGTTTCCTGTTCGGTCGCTTCGGCTTTTCGCGCACGCATCGCAAGCTCGCGGTGATCGATCATGCTGTCGCGTTCTGCGGCGGCATCAACATCATCGACGACTATGCGCAGGGCGGCGCCACGCTGCCGTTTCCGCGCTGGGATTTCGCCGTCGAGATGGCGGGGCCGGCAGTGTCCGACGTGCGTGCCGCGTTCGAACTGCAGTGGCACCGGATCATGTTCGGCCACAAGCCGTATGCGCAATACGCGGCCGGGCTGCATGGCGGCGAAGCATTTCCCGACATGTTCCGGCGCTGGATGCGCAGCCACCGGTGGGTCAAGGCCGGCGCGCTGCGGGTCGTGACGGAGCCGAGCGTCGCGTTCGTCGCGCGCGACAACGTCGTGAACCGCCGCGCGATCGAGAAGGCGTATCTCGCGGCGATCGGCCAGGCGCGCCAGCGGATCCTGCTCGCCAATCCGTACTTCATGCCGGGGCGCAAGCTGCGCCGTGCGCTGACGGGCGCCGCGCGACGCGGCGTCGACGTGCGGATCCTGATTGGCCGCAAGGAATTCGCGGCCCTCGATACGGCCGTGCCGTTCCTCTATCACGCGCTGCTGCGCGCGGGCGTGCGTGTGGCCGAATACGACAAGACGATGCTGCACGGCAAGGTGGCGGTGATCGACGACAACTGGGCGACGGTCGGCTCGTCGAACCTGGACGCGCTGAGCCTGATGTTGAACAATGAGGCGAATGTCGTGCTGGTGCGCTACGATGCTGTCACGAACGAACTGCGTGACGCGATCGCGGCCGCGTTCGCCGACGGCCGGGAAATCGACCCCGCCCGGTTCGCTGCGCGCCCGCGGATCGAGCGCATGCTGAACTGGCTCGCCTATACGGCGTATCGCCTCGTGATGAAGGCGCTGACGGTCGGTGGTTACGACTGACGAAGACTAAGCGTTCGCTTCAAAAAATCTGTCCGCACGTTCGTGCGGAAAAGCCGCTCCGGTCCCGCCGGAATCGCGCAAAATAGCGGCTCGGTTAGACACCGGTTTCTAATAATTTCCTTGTTTCGCGAGCGGCCGCACTCAATAATAGTACGGCCGTTCGATTTTATTCGAACCCCCGAACGGTTACAGAAATAGCTATGCGAAAAGGCGAACAGACGCGTGCCGCGATACTTGAAGCTGCTTTGGACCTCGCCAGCCGTGACGGGCTGGAGGGGCTGACGATCGGCCTGCTGGCCGAGCGCATGCAGATGAGCAAGAGCGGTGTGTTCGCGCACTTCGGATCGCGTGAAGACCTGCAGGTCGAGGTCGTCCGCGAGTATCACCATCGTTTCGAAAACGAGGTGTTCTTTCCGAGCCTGCGCGAGCCGCGAGGCTTGCCGCGCCTTCGGGCGATGCTGGCCCGCTGGACGGAGAAGCGCATCCAGGAGGTGACGACCGGATGCATCTACATCAGCGGTGCCGTCGAGTACGACGACCGGCCTGACAGCCCCGTGCGCGAACAGTTGATCGCAAGCGTGACGGCCTGGCGTGCCGCGATGCTGCGTGCCATTTCGCAGGCGAAGGAAGAAGGCCATCTGCGTGCGGATACGGATCCGGACCTGATGCTCTTCGAGTTGTACAGCTTCACGCTCGGCCTGCATCACGACGCACGCTTCCTGCATTCGCCGGACGCCGTGCGCCTCACGTGGGCCGCGCTGGAAAAGACGATTGTTTCGTATCAGAGCGAGAGCCGTTAGCGGCGCGTGATCCGCCCGCCAGGAGCTCGAGCCGTTTTGCCCACCTTTGGAGAGAGTCATGGGACAGTACGCCGCGCCGCTGCGCGACATGCAATTCGTGTTGCACGAGCTTCTGAACGTCGAAGCCGAAGTCAAGCAAATGCCCAAGCATGCGGACCTCGACGCCGACACGATCAACCAGGTCCTCGAGGAAGCGGGCAAGTTCTGCTCCGAGGTACTGTTCCCGCTGAACCAGGTCGGCGATCGCGAAGGCTGCACGTATGAAGGCGACGGCGTCGTGAAGACCCCGACCGGCTTCAAGGAAGCCTACCAGCAGTACGTCGAGGCCGGCTGGCCGGCGCTCGGCTGCGATCCGGACTACGGCGGCCAGGGCCTGCCCGCGTTCGTGAACAACGCGCTCTACGAAATGCTGAACTCGGCGAACCAGGCATGGACGATGTATCCGGGCCTGTCGCACGGCGCCTACGAGTGCCTGCACGCGCACGGCGCGCCGGAACTGCAGAAGCAATACCTGCCGAAGCTCGTGTCGGGCGAATGGACGGGCACGATGTGCCTGACCGAGCCGCACTGCGGCACCGACCTCGGCATCCTGCGCACCAAGGCCGAACCCAACGGCGATGGCTCGTACTCGATCAGCGGCACGAAGATCTTCATCTCGAGCGGCGAGCACGACATGTCGAAGAACATCATCCACCTCGTGCTCGCGCGCCTGCCGGACGCGCCGCAGGGCACGAAGGGGATCTCGCTGTTCATCGTGCCGAAGTTCATTCCGGACGCGTCGGGCGAACCGGGCGAGCGCAACGGTATCAAGTGCGGCTCGATCGAGCACAAGATGGGCATCCACGGCAACTCGACGTGCGTGATGAACCTCGACGGCGCGAAGGGCTGGATGGTCGGCGAGCCGAACAAGGGCTTGAACGCGATGTTCGTGATGATGAATGCCGCGCGCCTCGGCGTCGGCATGCAAGGCCTCGGCCTCACGGAAGTCGCGTACCAGAACTCGCTGACGTACGCGAAGGAACGCCTGCAGATGCGTTCGCTGACTGGCCCGAAGGCACCGGACAAGCCGGCCGACCCGATCATCGTGCACCCGGACGTGCGCCGCATGCTGCTCACGCAGAAGGCCTACGCCGAAGGCGCGCGCGCATTCACGTACTGGTCCGCGCTGCAGATCGACAAGGAACTGTCGCACGCTGACGAAGCGGTGCGCAAGGAAGCGGCCGACCTCGTCGCGCTGCTGACGCCGATCATCAAGGCGTTCCTGACCGACAACGCATTCGAGTCGACCAACCACGCGATGCAGATTTACGGCGGCCACGGCTTCATCTCCGAGTGGGGCATGGAGCAGTACGTGCGCGACGCGCGGATCAACATGATCTACGAAGGCACGAACTCGATCCAGTCGCTCGACCTGCTGGGCCGCAAGGTGCTCGGCGACATGGGCGCGAAGCTGAAGAAGTTCGGCAAGCTCGTCACGGAATTCGCGGAAGCCGAAGGCGTGAAGCCGGAAATGGCCGAGTTCATCAACCCGCTCGCCGACATCGGCGACAAGGTGCAGAAGCTGACGATGGAAATCGGCATGAAGGCGATGCAGAACCCGGACGAAGTCGGCGCCGCAGCCGTGCCGTACCTGCGCACCGTCGGCCATCTGGTGTTCTCGTACTTCTGGGCGCGCATGGCGCGCCTCGCACTCGACAAGGAAGCGTCGGGCGATCCGTTCTACAAGTCGAAGCTCGCGACGGCGCGTTTCTACTTCGCCCGCCTGCTGCCCGAGACGGCGTCGACGATCCGCGCCGCGCGCGCCGGCTCGAAGACGATGATGGAAGTCGACGAATCGCTGTTCTGACGCGAGTCCGGGCGGGGCGCGCCGCGCGCCGCGCCGCCCGAGCGCAACGGTTCCTGGTACTCACTTCGCCGTGCAGCCCTCACATTCCGCGCTGCACGACACTATCCGGAGACATCCCGTGAGCAATTTCCTGATTCGCAAGGTCGCCGTGCTGGGCGCCGGCGTGATGGGCGCGCAGATCGCCGCGCACCTCATCAACGCGCGCGTGCCGGTGCTGCTGTTCGACCTGCCGGCCAAGGAAGGCCCGAAAAACGCGATCGCGCTGAAGGCGATCGAGAACCTGAAGAAGCTGTCGCCCGCACCGTTCGGCGTGAAGGACGACGCAAAGTACCTCGAAGCAGCGAACTACGAAGACGACATCGCGAAACTCGCCGAGTGCGACGTCGTGATCGAGGCGATCGCCGAGCGGATGGACTGGAAGCACGACCTGTACAAGAAGGTCGCACCGCACATCGCACCGAACGCGATCTTCGCGACCAACACGTCGGGCCTGTCGATCACGAAGCTGTCCGAAGGTTTCTCGGACGAGCTGAAGTCGCGCTTCTGCGGCGTGCACTTCTTCAACCCGCCGCGCTACATGCACCTCGTCGAGCTGATCCCGACCGCGCATACGCGTCCGGAGATCCTCGACCAGCTCGAGACGTTCCTGACGAGCATCGTCGGCAAGGGCGTCGTGCGCGCGAAGGATACGCCGAACTTCATCGCGAACCGCGTCGGCATCTTCTCGATCCTCGCGGTGATCACCGAGGCCGCGAAGTTCGGCCTGCGCTTCGACGAAGTCGACGACCTGACGGGCAGCCGCCTCGGCCGCGCGAAGTCGGCGACGTTCCGCACCGCGGACGTGGTCGGCCTCGACACGATGGCGCACGTGATCAAGACGATGCAGGACAACCTCGCCGACGATCCGTTCTTCCCGGTCTACCAGACGCCTGCCGTGCTCGCCGAACTGGTGAAGCAGGGTGCGCTCGGCCAGAAGACGGGCGGCGGTTTCTACAAGAAGGAAGGCAAGGCGATCAAGGTGCTCGACGCGAAGACGGGCACCTACGTGGATTCGGGCGCGAAGGCGGACGAAACCGTCGGTCGCATCCTGAAGCGTCCGCCGGCGGAACGCCTGAAGCTGCTGCGTGAAACGGACCATCCGCACGCGCAGTTCCTGTGGTCGATCTTCCGCGACGTGTTCCACTACATCGGCGTGCATCTCGAATCGATCGCCGACAATGCGCGCGACGTCGACCTCGCGATCCGCTGGGGCTTCGGCTGGAACGAAGGCCCGTTCGAAGGCTGGCAGGCAGCCGGCTGGAAGCAGGTCGCCGAGTGGGTGCAGGAAGACATCGCGGCCGGCAAGGCGCTCGCGAACGTGCCGCTGCCGTCGTGGGTGCTCGAAGGCGCGGTTGCAGAAAAGGGCGGCGTGCACACGGCCGAAGGCTCGTGGGCGCCGGCGGCGAAGCGCTTCGTGCCGCGTTCGGACCTCGCGGTCTACGACAAGCAGGTGTTCCGCGCGCCGCTGCTCGGCGAAGCCGGTGCCGATCCGAAGACGTACGGCAAGACGTTGTTCGAGACCGATGCGGTGCGTGCGTGGGTCGATGACCGTGCGGGTGAAGACGATGTCGTGATCGTGTCGTTCAAGTCGAAGATGAACACGATCGGACCGAGCGTGATCGACGGCCTCGTGCAGGCCATCGAACTCGCGGAGAAGGACTACAAGGGCGTGGTGATCTGGCAGCCGACGTCGCTGAAGCTCGGCACGCCGGGCGGCCCGTTCTCGGCCGGCGCGAACCTCGAAGAGGCGATGCCCGCGTTCATGATGGGCGGCGCGAAGGGCATCGAGCCGTTCGTGAAGAAGTTCCAGGAAGGCATGCTGCGCGTGAAGTACGCGAACGTGCCGGTCGTCGCAGCCGTGTCGGGCATCGCGCTCGGCGGCGGGTGCGAGCTGATGCTGCACAGCGCGAAGCGTGTCGTGCACGTCGAGAGCTACATCGGTCTCGTCGAAGTGGGCGTCGGCCTCGTGCCGGCGGGCGGCGGCCTGAAGGAAGCGGCGCTGCGTGCAGCGGACGCCGCAACGGCCGCGAACGCGACCACCGACATCCTGAAGTTCGTCACGAAGTCGTTCGAGAACGCGGCGATGGCGAAGGTGTCGGCGTCCGCGCACGATGCCCGTGCGATGGGCTACGTGAAACCGTCCGACACGATCATCTTCAACGTGTTCGAACTGCTCGACACCGCGAAGAAGGAAGCGCGCGCGCTGGCCGCAACCGGCTACCGTGCACCGCTGCGCGCGAAGGACGTGCCGGTCGCAGGCCGCTCGGCGATCGCGACGATCAAGGCATCGCTCGTCAACATGCGTGACGGCCGCTTCATCAGCGACCACGACTACCTGATCGCGAGCCGCATCGCCGAAGCCGTGTGCGGCGGCGACGTCGAAGCCGGCAGCCTGGTCGACGAGCAGTGGCTGCTCGCGCTGGAGCGCCGTGCGTTCGTCGAGCTGCTCGGCACGCAGAAGACGCAGGAACGGATCATGGGCATGTTGCAGACCGGCAAGCCGGTGCGTAACTGAGCGAGCGGATAAGGCAAGGAGTCTCAAATGAGCAAACAATTGCAAGACGCATACATCGTCGCCGCCAGCCGCACGCCGATCGGCAAGGCCCCGCGCGGTGTCTTCAAGAACACGCGCCCGGACGAGCTGCTGGTCCACGCGCTCAAGTCGGCGGTGGCGCAGGTGCCCGGCTTCGATACGAAGCTGATCGAAGACGCGATCATCGGCTGCGCGATTCCGGAGGCCGAGCAGGGTCTGAACGTCGCGCGCATGGGCGCGCTGCTCGCGGGCCTGCCGCAGACGGTCGGCGGCGTGACGGTCAACCGCTTCTGCGCGTCGGGCATCACGGCGCTGGCGATGGCGGCCGACCGCATCCGCGTCGGCGAATCGGACGCGATCTTCGCGGGCGGCTGCGAATCGATGAGCATGGTGCCGATGATGGGCAACAAGCCGTCGATGTCGCCGCACATCTTCGATCGCAACGAAGACTTCGGCATCGCGTACGGGATGGGCCTGACCGCCGAGCGTGTCGCGGAACAGTGGAAGGTGAGCCGCGAAGACCAGGACGCGTTCTCGGTCGAGTCGCACCGCAAGGCGCTTGCCGCCCAGCAGGCGGGCGAGTTCAACGACGAGATCGCCGCGTATACGATCACCGAGCGTTTCCCGAACCTCGCGACCGGTGAAGTCGACGTGAAGACGCGTGAGATCAAGCTCGACGAAGGTCCGCGCGCGGATACGTCGATCGAAGGTCTCGCGAAGCTGCGCACGGTGTTCGCGAACAAGGGCTCGGTCACGGCCGGCAACAGCTCGCAGACGTCGGACGGCGCGGGCGCGCTGCTCGTCGTGTCGGAGAAGGTGCTCAAGGAGTTCAACCTGACGCCGCTCGCGCGCTTCGTGAGTTTCGCGGTGCGTGGCGTGCCGCCGGAAATCATGGGCATCGGTCCGAAGGAAGCGATTCCGGCCGCGCTGAAGGCCGCCGGCCTGAAGCAGGACGATCTCGACTGGATCGAGCTGAACGAAGCGTTCGCCGCGCAATCGCTGGCGGTGATGCGCGATCTCGGCCTCGACCCGTCGAAGGTCAACCCGATGGGCGGTGCGATCGCACTCGGCCATCCGCTCGGCGCGACCGGCGCGATCCGCGCGGCGACCGTCGTGCACGGCCTGCGCCGCCGCAACCTGAAGTACGGGATGGTCACGATGTGCGTCGGCACCGGCATGGGCGCCGCGGGCATCATCGAACGCCTGTAAGCGGAGCACGACGACAAGCTACGACGGTGCGCGGGCCACGAGCTCGCGCACCGTTTTTTCATTCCGATAGAGGAAAGTCAAAGGAGACGGTTGTGGCCGAAATTCAAGTGGAACGCGCCGATGGCGTGATGACGATCACGATCGCGCGCCCGGCGAAGAAGAACGCGCTGACGGCGGCGATGTACCAGACGATGGCCGACGCACTCGCCGAAGCGCAGGAAGACAAGGCGGTTCGCGTGATCCTGGTGCGCGGTGGCGACGGCAACTTCACCTCAGGGAACGATCTCGAGGATTTCCTGAAGTCGCCGCCGAAGGACGACACCGCTCCGGTGTTCCAGTTTCTCGCGCGGATCAGCAGCGCGAGCAAGCCGATCGTGGCCGCCGTGCCGGGCCTGGCGATCGGCGTCGGCGTGACGATGCTGCTGCACTTCGATCTGGTCTACGCGGCCGACACCGCGACGTTCTCGCTGCCGTTCACGCAGCTCGGGCTGTGCCCGGAAGCCGCGTCGAGCGTGCTGCTGCCGCGTCTGGCCGGCCATCAGGTCGCGGCGGAGAAGCTGCTGCTCGGCGAAGCGTTCGACGCGCTGGAAGCGCACCGGATCGGCATCGTCAACCGCGTGCTGCCGGCGGCCGAGCTCGACGCGTTCGCGGCGAAGCAGGCGGCAAAGCTCGCGGCGCTGCCGGCGGCATCGCTGCGTGTGACGAAGGCGCTGCTGAAGGATACGGGCGGCGTGGCGACGCAGGCGCGGATGGCCGAGGAAGCGGGCCACTTCGCCACGATGCTGCGCGCGCCGGAAGCGCGCGAGGCGATGACGGCGTTCTTCGAGAAGCGCAAGCCGGATTTCCGTCAGTTCGACTGACCGTCTGACGGAGCAGGGCACGCCGGCAGCGGACTGCCGGCGCGCGCCCGCGATCGCGATCAGGCCGTGCCGTAGTCGACGTGGCCGGTTTCGCGGCAGAAGCTGACGAGCCGCAAGCCGGCCGCTTTCGCGATTTCGATCGCGAGCGACGACGGCGCGGAGATCGTCGCCACCAGCGGGATGCCGACCCGTGCGGCCTTGCGCACGAGCTCGTAGCTCGCGCGGCTCGACAGGAACACGAAGCCGTCGGTCGCGTCGGCGCGCGACAGCACGAGCGAGCCGATCAGCTTGTCGAGTGCGTTATGGCGGCCGACGTCCTCGAAGGCCGTCCGGATCGCGCCTGTTGCGTCGCACCACGCGGCCGCATGCAGGCCGCCCGTGAGCCGCGTGAGTGCCTGGTGAACCGGCAGCGCCTGCGCCGCGCGTGTCAGCGCGTCGGGTGCGAGGCGTGCGAGAAAGCCCGTATCGGGCACGCGTTCGGGCGCGAGGTCGAGCAGGTCGATGCTTTCGATCCCGCAGACGCCGCAGCCGGTACGCCCCGCGAGCGCGCGGCGCCGGTCCTTCAGCGCGGCGAACGCCTGCTGGACGACCTCCAGGTGGACTTCTGCATGCGGCAGCGGCGCGTCGGCGTGCAGGATCACCTCGATGTCCTTGATGTCGCTGCCGCGCTCGACGATCCCTTCCGAGATCGCGAAACCGACTGCGAACGCTTCGAGGTCGCACGGCGTACACATCATCACCGCATGCGAGATGCCGTTGAAGACGAGCGCGACGGGCCATTCCTGGCCCACGTAGTCGTGTGCGGTTTCGACGACACCGCCGCGCGTGCGGCGCACGGACAATTCGATCGCGCCGCGCGGTTCGTCGCGCAGGTCGCCGGATTCGGTCGGATTCACGAGCACTCCCGTTGATTCGGCGCGCGGGCGGCGGCAATCGTGTCCGCCGCCCGCGCGCAGAGGTTCTAAAATACCTCAGGCAAGCCGGCCGCGCCGGTATCCGCCACATCAGGTAACGATCATGGGACTCAGCGACGCTCCACTGCTATTCGCCTTCGAACACGATTCGTCGGAAAACTTCACGTACATCCCGATGATCGTGCGTTTCAATCTCGACCGTTTCGGTCTGCGGATTTCACTGGAGCAGTGGCAGTTGCTGCCGCTCGAGGACCGCAAGCTGCTCGCGCGCTTTCCGGCCGACGACGACACCGCGATCGAGCCCAACTTCGATCACGCGCTGTTCGAAATGCTGCGCACGCACGCGGATCTGGAGCCATCGTGGTTCCAGCCGGACGAGCAGCCGACCTGGCGCGCCACCGACATCGTGCCGGAGTCGCTCGTGCAGCAGAGTGCGCTGGCCGGGCTGACGGCGCCCGAGCTCGCGCAGTGGCAGCGTCTCGCGCCGTTCCAGCGCTACGTGCTGGTGAAGCTGTCGCGCAAGCCGAAGCTGAACCACGATTTCCTGCCCGCGATGCGCGAGTTCGGGCTGACGGCCACGCACTGAAGCGGCCGAAGGCAGGGGGAAGCGCCGCCGCGCGGCGCTCGCCCGTCAGAGCGGCGGCAGTTGCCGCGGCTTGCGGTCGGTGCCGGTCGCGACGTAGGTGAGCGTCGCTTCGGTGACCTTCACGACCTCGCCCATCAGGCGCATGCGCTGCGCGTACACCTCGACGTCGACCGTGATCGACGTGTTGCCGGTACGCATGATGGTCGCGTAGAAGCTCAGCAGATCGCCGACGAATACCGGCTGCTTGAACACGAACGAGTTGACCGCGACCGTCGCGACGCGACCGTTCGCGCGCTGGCTCGCGGGGATCGAGCCGGCGATGTCGACCTGCGACATGATCCAGCCGCCGAACACGTCGCCGTGGACGTTCGCGTCGTGCGGTTGCGGGACGACGCGCAGCGCGGGCTGCTTTTGCGGGAGTTCGAGGGTCGAATCGGTCATGGCGGGGGCTTTCATCCTGTAATAAATACGCCGCCGCGCGCAGGCCGGCCGGCGAGGGCGCCGGCAGCGGCGCGAAGCGGCTTCTGCG
The DNA here is from genome assembly GCF_004343765.1 of Burkholderia sp. SRS-25. Classification (NCBI taxonomy): domain Bacteria; kingdom Pseudomonadati; phylum Pseudomonadota; class Betaproteobacteria; order Burkholderiales; family Burkholderiaceae; genus Burkholderia; species Burkholderia sp. SRS-25. The sequence continues at coordinate 69,526 of NZ_PTXM01000029.1, read as the reverse complement.
ACAATACAACGTTCACAAATTGTACGAGAAAGTGAGCGAGCCGGCCGCCGATGCACGCGCCCGGCACCGCCGCCGATCCTCCCCCATGCGCCGATTTCCTGCTTCCGGCGAGCCCGCGCCGGCTTCCACCGGGCCCCGCAACGACTGGCAAACCATCCGGTCGCTGCTGCCGTACCTGACCACCTACAAATGGCGCGTCGCGCTCGCGCTCGGCTGCCTGATCGGTGCGAAGGTCGCGAACCTCGGCGTGCCGGTCGTGATGAAGCGCATCGTCGACCACCTGTCCTACGTCCAGCAGATCACCGCGATCGGCCGCGCCGAACAGTCGGCCGGCATCGTGCTCGCGGGCGGCGTGGGGTTGCTGGTCGTTGCGTATGCGCTCGTGCGGCTGTCGACGTCGCTCTTTACCGAGCTGCGCGAGATCCTGTTCTCGAAGGTCACCGAGAGTGCGGTGCGCCAGCTCGCGCTGCAGGTGTTCCGGCACTTGCACGGGCTGTCGCTGCGGTTTCACCTGGAGCGCCAGACCGGCGGCATGTCGCGCGACATCGAGCGCGGCACGCGCGGCATCCAGCAGCTGATTTCGTATTCGCTGTACAGCATCCTGCCGACGCTCGTCGAGGTCGGGCTCGTGCTCGGCTTCTTCGTGGTCAAGTACGAGGCCTATTACGCGTACGTGACGTTCGCGGCGCTGGTCACGTACATCGTGTTCACGGTGAAGGTCACCAACTGGCGCACGCATTTCCGCCGCACGATGAACGAACTCGATTCGCGCGCGAACTCGCGGGCGATCGATTCGCTGATCAACTACGAGACGGTCAAGTATTTCGGCAACGAGGAGTGGGAAGCGCAGCGCTACGACGAGAACCTGAAGCGCTACCGGAAGGCCGCGATCCGTTCGCAGAACTCGCTGTCGGTGCTGAACTTCGGCCAGCAGGCGATCATCGGCACGGGGCTCGTGTTCATCCTGTGGCGCGCGACGCAGGGCGTGCTCGCGGGCAAGCTGACGCTCGGCGATCTGGTGCTGATCAACACGTTCATGCTGCAGCTGTACATCCCGCTGAACTTCCTCGGCGTCGTCTATCGCGAGCTGAAGCAGAGCCTCACCGACATGGATCGCATGTTCGGGCTGCTGTCGGCCGCGAAGGAAGTGGCCGACCTGCCCGATGCGCGGCCGCTTGCGGTCGCCGGCGCGCAGGTGCGCTTCGAGCACGTGAATTTCGCGTACGAGCCGGCGCGGCAGATCCTGCACGACGTGTCGTTCACGATCGACGCGGGCACGACGACCGCGGTGGTCGGCCACAGCGGCTCCGGGAAGTCGACGCTGTCGCGGCTGCTGTTCCGCTTCTACGATCTCGACCGGCAGGCGGGCGGTGCGATCCGGATCGACGGCCAGGACATCCGCGACGTCACGCAGGACTCGCTGCGCGCGTCGATCGGGATCGTGCCGCAGGACACCGTGCTGTTCAACGACTCGATCTACTACAACATCGCGTACGGCCGGCCGACCGCGACCCGCGACGAGGTGATCGCGGCCGCGCGCGCCGCGCACATCCACGATTTCATCGAAAGTTTGCCGAAGGGTTATGACACGCCGGTCGGCGAGCGCGGGCTGAAGCTGTCGGGTGGCGAGAAGCAGCGCGTCGCGATCGCGCGCACGCTGTTGAAGAACCCGCCGGTGCTGCTGTTCGACGAAGCGACGTCGGCGCTCGATTCGCGCTCGGAGCGCGCGATCCAGCACGAACTCGACCAGATCGCGCGGCATCGCACGACCCTCGTGATCGCGCACCGGCTGTCGACGGTCGTGCACGCGCAGCAGATCCTGGTGATGGACCACGGGCGGATCGTCGAGCGCGGCACGCACGACGAACTCGTGCGCGCCGACGGGTTGTATGCGCAGATGTGGGCGCTGCAGCAGCAGCGCGCGGCGGCGGGCGGGGAAGAGGCGGAGGCGGCGTGAGCGGTGGGGCTGCGCGTGGAGGCGCGCAGCGGGAAGGGGCCGTGCTGGATGGGCGGGAGTCGGGCCGCATGATGGTCTGGCAAGCGTGAGGCCTGCCGATCAGTCGGACGATCAATCAAGCGAACCCAGCCGGGGCGCCGGTCAGCCAACTCGCCAACCATTCAGCTAACCGACGAGGCGATCGATCGCCCGGGGCCCCATCAGCCGGTCACTCCGCAGCGCGCAGCCGCGCATCAAGCTCGCCGAGCTGCGCGGGCGTGCCGATGTTCTCCCAGACACCTTCATACAGTTCGCCGCTCGCGCGGCCGGCCTCGATCGCCGCGCGATAGTACGGCGTCAGCGCGCGCCGCGTACCGGGTGCGAGATCGCGGAACATCCGTGTGTCGTACAGGCCGATGTTGCCGAACGTGAAGCGCGCGGCGCCGTCGAGCGCAAGGCAGCCGTCGTCGCCGAGCGCGAAGTCGCCGGCCGGATGGAACGGCGGGTTCGGCACCATCACGAGGTGCATCGCCGGCGCGTCGAGCGCGGCCATCCGGGCGGCGTGGGGCGCGAGCATCCGGTAGTCGAATGCGCAGTACACATCGCCGCTGACGGCCGCGAATACTGTTGACTGCCCGTCGCGCTCGAGCAGCGGCAACGCCTGCGCGATGCCGCCCGCGGTTTCCAGCGCTTCGCCTTCGGCCGAATACACGAGCCGCACGCCCCAGGGCGAACCGTCGCCGAGCGCGGCCTCGATCTGCTCGCCGAGCCATGCGTGGTTGATCACGATCGTGTCGATGCCCGCGCGCGCGAGCGCTTCGATTTGCCACACGATCAGCGGCTTGCCGCCCGCTTCGAGCAGCGGCTTCGGGCGGGTGTCGGTGAGCGGGCGCATCCGTTCGCCGCGCCCGGCGGCGAAGATCATCGCCGTGGTCAAGGTGTTGCTCATGTTCGGCCGGGTGTCAGGAGAGTCGGAACGATCAGAACGTATAGCCCACGTCGGCCGGCGCGTTGCCCTCGAGCTCGTCGAGCAGCTTCGCGAACGGCACGAGCGGGCGATAGCGCAGCGCGACCTTGCGCGCATACGCGATGAAGCGCGGCAGGTCGTTCAGGTAGTGCGGCTTGCCGTCGCGATAATTGATGCGCGCGAACAGGCCGAGCACCTTGATGTGGCGCTGCAGCCCCATCCATTCGAGCTGGCGGTAGAACTCGCCGAAATCGGGGTCGACCGGCAGGCCGGCCTTTTTTGCCTTTTCCCAGTAGTACGCGAAGCAGTCGAGTTCGAACTCCTCGTCCCAGCTGATGAACGCGTCGCGCAGCAGCGACACGACGTCGTACGTCAGCGGTCCGTAGACAGCGTCCTGGAAATCGAGGATGCCCGGGTTCGGCTCGCACACCATCAGGTTGCGCGGCATGAAGTCGCGCAGCATGAACCCTTGCGGCTGCGTGTGCGCGCTGGCGACCAGCAGCGCGAAGGTGCGGTCGAGCGTGCCGCGCATCGCGTCGGTGACGGGCTTGCCGAGGTGGCGGCCGACGAACCATTCGGGCATCAGCTCCATCTCGCGGCGCAGGAATGCCTCGTCGAACGGCGGCAGCACGTCGGGCTTCGACGTGAGCTGGAAGCGGATCAGCGCGTCGAGTGCCGCGCGCATCGGCGGTTTCGCGGCGGCCGGGTCGGCCGGGTCGAGCACCGAGATGTACGACGTGCGGCCGAGATCGGTCACGAGCATGAAGCCCGCGTCGAAATCGTGGGCCAGCACGTCCGGCACGTGGTCGCCGGCCGCGGCCAGCAGTTGCGCGACCTGGACGAATTCACGGCACTTTTCGGGCGGCGGCGCGTCGACGGCGATCAGCGTGCCGCCGGCGCTGGTGGCCGACGCGACACGGAAATAGCGGCGGAAACTGGCGTCCGACGAGGCGGGTGCGAGGGTCGACAGGTCGAGCGCATGGCGTTCGGCGAGCGGGCGCAGCCACGCGGTGAGCGCTTCGAGGCGGGCGTCGGGCTGGGATGCGGCGGATGGGGGCGTCATGAAACTCGGAGGAGGGGGGAACGTCTTGCCATATAATACCCCACGACTTTTTTGACGCGCCCCGCGTCAGCTTTCCGCCGTGCAGGCCCGCCGCCTGTCGCGCGGTCGCCCGAACGCCTCCCCGGTTTGCGCTCAGCCGCAGTCGCGGTGCGACGGTGCGGCCCGCCGCGCGCGAATGTGCCGCGACGGCGCGGTTGACAAGGGGCGATTCGCCAAACGATAGATGCCGCCCAAACCGCTATTCCCGAATGTTTTCCCCGGTGACGGGGCGCCGCGCAAACGGCGGCTCGCGCTCGCACTCCTGGCCGTGCCCGGCCTCGTGCCGGCCGTGTCGTACGCGCAGCTGTCGGGCGCGGCCGCGCAGCCGCAGCCGCTCGACTCGCCGTGGGATCTGCGTCTCGCGCCCCAGCTCGAGGATCATCCGCTGAAGGACGGCGCGAAGCCGGCCGCCTTCGTGATCGCCGACCACACGAGCGGCACGGCCGAGCAGGATCTCGCTGCAAAGGGTTCGGCCGAGCTCCGGCGCGGTGACGCTGTCGTGAAGGCCGACGCGATCCACTACGATCAGGATACCGACATGGCCGATGCGTACGGCCAGGTCAGGATCAACAATTCCGGCACGTCGTTCGCGGGCCCCGAGGCGCACCTGAAGATCGAGGCGAGCCAGGGCTTCATGACGGCGCCGAAGTATCACTTCAACATGACGGGTGGCTCGGGCAGCGCGGAACGCGTCGACATGGTCGACAACGAGCGCTCGGTGTTCGTCAACGGCACCTACACCGCGTGCCAGTGCTCGACGAATCCCGCGTGGTACATCAAGGGCAGCCGCTTCGACTTCGATACGGGCGCCGACGAAGGCACGGCGCGCAACGGCGTGCTGTTCTTCCAGGGCGTGCCGATCTTCGCAAGCCCGTGGATGACGTTCCCGCTGTCGGGCGAGCGGCGCAGCGGCCTGCTGCCGCCGACGTTCGCGATGAACTCGAGCAACGGGTTCGAACTGTCGCTGCCTTACTACTTCAACATCGCGCCGAACCGCGACCTGACGCTCACGCCGCGCATCATCTCGCGGCGCGGCGTGATGACCGAGGCGACGTTCCGCTACCTGTCGCCGTCGTATTCGGGCACGTTTACGGCCAACTATCTGCCGGATGACCGGCTCGCGCACCGCAACCGCTACGCGATCTACTGGCAGCACCAGCAGAATTTCGGCGGTGGCTTCGGCGGCTACGTCTACTTCAACAAGGTCTCGGACAACACGTATCCCGAAGACCTCGGGTCGTCGAACCAGTTCATCAACGGGACGCAGACGCTGTACCAGCAGGAAGCGGGCCTCACGTACAACAACGGCCCATGGTCGGTGCTCGCGCGCTACCAGCACTGGCAGACGCTGCCGCCGTCGATTGCGCCGTACAGCCGCGAGCCGCAGTTGAACGTGAAGTACACGAAGTACAACGTCGGCGGCTTCGACTTCGGCGCGGAAGCCGATTATTCGCGGTTCCGCATCACGACCGCCGATGCGACCCAGGGCGACCGGATCGTCTTCAACCCGTACATTGCGTACGGCGTGTATGGCCCGGGCTACTTCGTCGTGCCGAAGGTCCAGTACCACTTCGCGTCGTACGACCTGAACTACCTGTCGTCGAGCACGCCGAACAATCCGAAGCGCTTCACCGAGTCTATCCCGACCGTGAGCTTCGATTCGGGCCTGATCTTCGACCGCTCGGTACGCCTGTTCGGCCAGGATTTCATCCAGACCCTCGAGCCGCGCCTGTACTACGTGTACACGCCATATCGCGACCAGTCGAACGCGCCGCTGTTCGACACCGCGGAGTCGGACTTCGGCCTCGCGGAGATCTACCAGCCGAACACGTTCGTCGGCAACGACCGGATCGCCGATGCGAACCGGATCACGGCGGGGCTCACGTCGCGCTTCATCGACCCGCGCACCGGCGACGAGCGCGCGCGTTTCGTGATCGCGCAGCAGTACTACTTCGCTGATCAGCGCGTCACGCTGACTCCCGGCCAGAGCGCCGTGCTGGCGCGCCACTCGGACCTGATCGTCGGCGCCGCGCTGAAGCTCGGCTCGGGCTTCATGTCGGAGACGGCGTTCCAGTACAACCAGAACAACAACCAGCTCGTGAAGTCGAGCGTCGGTTTCGGCTACAGCCCGGGCGAGCGCCGCGTGATCAACGTCGGCTACCGCTACACGCGATCGAACACCACGCTCGACAACCAGCCGATCAACCAGTTCCTGGTGTCCGCGCAATGGCCGCTCACGCGCCGCCTGTATGCGATCGGCCGCTTCAACTATGACCTGGCCGGCGATCGCGTGGTCGACGGTCTGGTCGGCTTACAATACGACGCGGATTGCTGGGCGCTCGGGGTCGGGGTGCAGCGGGCCGCGAACGGCATCAATTCGTCGGGACAGCAGAACTCGTCGACGCGATTCATGATGCAGCTGACGCTCAAGGGCCTGTCGACCGTCGACAACGGCCTCGTGTCCGCATTCCGCGCCGGGGTGCCGGGCTACACGCCGCTGCCGCCGCCGCCGCCGCCGATGTCCCGCTTCAGCAACTACGAGTAACGCCGGCTTGTCTGCACCGGTCAGCACGATTTCAATGGAGTTCCAGTGGCAATGAAGAAAACCCTTCGTTTCGCGGCAGTCGTGTCCAGCCTCGCTGCGGCCTCCGCGCTGCTCGCCGCCGCGCCGGCCGCGGCGCAGGCGCTCGGTTCGCAAGGTGCGCAGCTCGCCGACGAAGTCGTCGCGGTCGTCAACAACGACGTGATCACGGGCCGCGAACTCGACCAGCGTGCCGGCCTGATCGCGCGCCGGCTGCAGCAGCAGAACGCACCCGTGCCGCCGACCGACCAGTTGCGCGCGCAGGTGCTGAACCAGATGGTGCTCGAGCGTATCCAGGTGCAGAAGGCCAAGGACGACGGGATCCGCATCGACGACGCGACCGTGCAGGCCACGCTGCAGCGCCTCGCGCAGGCGAACGGCATGACGCTCGAGCAATACCGCGCGCGTCTCGAGGCGCAAGGCGTGCCCTGGAGCATCTTCACGAGCGACGCGCGTACCGAACTGATGCTGTCGAAGCTGCGCGAGCGCGAAGTCGATGGCAAGATCACCGTGTCGGACGCCGAGGTCGCGAACTACATCGCGAGCCAGCGCGGGCCGAACGCGTCGCAACAGCAGGACCTGCGCTTCCAGCACATCTTCATCAAGGCGCCGACCAACGCGCCGCAGGCCGACATCGAAGCCGCGCAGAAGAAGGCTGACGCGTTGCTGCAGCAGGCGAAGTCGGGCGCCGATTTCGAGAAGCTCGCGAAGAACAATTCGGAAGCGAATGACGCGAAGAAGGGTGGCGACCTTGGCTTCAAGGCGCCGAGCGCGCTGCCGGCCGACGTCGTCGACGCCGCATCGAAGCTGCGCCCGGGCCAGGTCAACCCGACGCTGATCCGCGTGCCGGACGGCTTCGAGATCGTGCGTCTCGTCGATCGCCGCCAGAGCCAGGGCGCGACCGCCGCCGCACCGAAGATCGTCCAGACGCACGTTCGCCACATCCTGCTGCGCGTGGGCGAAGGCAAGTCGGAAGGCCAGGCGCGCCAGCAACTGGCCGACATCCGCAACCAGGTCGAGGCCGGCGGCGATTTCGCGAAGTTCGCGCGCACCTACTCGCAGGACGGTTCGGCGTCGCAAGGCGGCGATCTCGGCTGGATCAGCCCGGGCGAGACCGTGCCGGAATTCGAGCGCGCGATGAACAACCTGCAGGACGGCCAGATCAGCCAGCCGATCCGCACCGAGTACGGCTATCACCTGATCCAGGTGCTGAGCCGCCGCGAAGCGGAAGGTTCGGTGCAGCAGCAGATGGATATCGCGCGTCAGGCGATCGGCCAGCGCAAGGCCGAGCAGGCGTACGCCGACTGGCTGCGCGAGCTGCGCGATTCGTCGTACGTGCAGTACAAGATCGGCGGCGTCGGCCCGGCGAACTGAGCGAGCTTCGGATGACCACACCCGCGCTGCAGATCGCGATCACGACTGGCGAACCCGCGGGGGTCGGCCCGGAGCTGACCGTGCAGGCGCTGCGTGATGCCGCGCAGCGCTGGCCCGATGCGCATTTCACCGTGCTCGGCGATGCGGCGCTGCTCGACGCGCGTGCGGCGGCCGTCGGCGCCGACCGGGCCACGCTGGCCGGCAGCGGGCCGGTGTCGGTCGAGCATCACGCGCTCGCCGTGCCCGTGCAGGCGGGCAAGCTGGACGCCGCGAACGGCCCGTACGTGCTCGGGTTGCTCGACGCGGCGATCGACGGTGCGCTGGCAGGCCGGTACGATGCGATCGTCACCGCGCCGCTGCAGAAGAGCACCATCAACGATGCGGGCGTGCCGTTCACCGGCCATACCGAATACCTGGCGGAGCGCACGCGTACGCCGCGTGTCGTGATGATGCTGGCCGGTACCGGCCACAAGCCGCTGCGCGTCGCGCTCGCGACCACGCACCTGCCGCTGAAGGACGTATCGGCCGCACTCACGATCGACGGGCTCGTCGAGACACTCGCGATCATCGATCGCGACCTGCGGCGCGACTTCGGTCTGGCCGCGCCGCGCATTCTCGTGACGGGCCTGAACCCGCACGCGGGCGAGAATGGTTATCTCGGCCGCGAGGAGATCGACGTGATCGCGCCGGCGCTGGCGCGGGCGAACGCGCAGGGCATCGACGCGCGCGGCCCGTATCCGGCCGACACGCTGTTCCAGCCGCGCCATCTCGCGGACGCCGATTGCGTGCTCGCGATGTTCCATGACCAGGGTCTGCCCGTGCTGAAGTATGCGACGTTCGGCGAGGGCATCAACGTGACGCTCGGGCTGCCGATCATCCGCACGTCGGTCGATCATGGCACGGCGCTCGACCTGGCCGGCACGGGCCGCGCGGATCCGGGCAGCATGATCGCCGCACTCGACACGGCCGTCACGATGGCGCGCCATCGCCGTACGGCCTGACGCGGCCCGGCTTTACCTCATTCGTCGTATTTTTCGTTTTACTCAGTCGATGTCGAACAGCAGACAGCACCAAGGCCATTTCGCGCGCAAGCGCTTCGGGCAGAACTTCCTCGTCGATCACGGCGTGATCGACTCGATCGTCTCGACGATCGGCCCCGCGCGCGGCCAGCGCATGGTCGAGATCGGCCCCGGGCTCGGCGCGCTGACCGGGCCGCTGATCGAGCGCCTTGCGACGCCCGAGTCGCCGCTGCATGCGGTCGAGCTCGACCGCGACCTGATCGGGCGCCTGCAGCAACGCTTCGGCGCGCTGCTCGAACTGCACGCGGGCGACGCGCTCGCATTCGACTTCCGGTCGCTCGCGGCGCCCGGCGACAAGCCGTCGCTGCGGATCGTCGGCAACCTGCCGTACAACATTTCCAGCCCGCTGCTGTTCCACCTGATGACGTTCGCCGATGCGGTCATCGACCAGCATTTCATGCTGCAGAACGAAGTCGTCGAGCGGATGGTCGCGGAGCCGGGCACGAAGGCGTTTTCGCGGCTGTCGGTGATGCTGCAGTACCGCTACGTGATGGAGAAGATGCTCGACGTGCCGCCGGAATCGTTCCAGCCGCCGCCGAAGGTCGATTCGGCAATCGTCCGGATGATTCCGTACGAGCCGCACGAACTGCCGGACGTCGATCCCGTGCTGCTCGGCGAAGTCGTCACCGCCGCGTTCTCGCAGCGCCGCAAGATGCTGCGCAATACGCTCGGCGACTATCGCGAGACGATCGATTTCGACGCGCTCGGCTTCGATCTCGCGCGCCGCGCGGAGGATGTGAGCGTGGCTGAATACGTCGGCGTCGCGCAGGCGCTCGCGGCGGTGCGCAAGGCCGGTTGAGGCCGGACGCGCGAGCTGGACCGGACGGGAAGAAGAGGCCGCCCTGTGAGGCGGCCTTTTTTATTGCGCGTGCGGGTTGCGTCTGATCGTCATGCCCGCCTGCGCGGCGGCGCGTTGACGAGCGCGATGCCGGTCAGCACGAGCGCGGCCGCGGACATGAAGCGCCAGCCGACCGATTCGCCGAGCAGCAGCACGCCGAACGCGACGCCGAACAGCGGCGACAGGAACGTGAAGACGGACAGCCGTGACGCGCTGTAGCGCGTCAGCAGCCAGAACCACGACAGGTAGCTGACGAACGCGACGATCACCGATTGATACGCGAGGCTCGCCACGGCGATCGGTGTCACCTGCGCGAACGACACTTGCCCGAACAGGGCGGCAAGCGCGACCAGCACGACCGCGGATACCGCGAGCTGGTAGAACAACGTTTTGCTTGCACTTGCCCGAGCGAGCGCCGTCGAGCGCACGACGACCGTCGTCGCAGCCCACATCGCGCCGCCGAGGATCCCGAGCGCGTCGCCGGCGAGCCCGGCCAGGACCGATGCGCCGGCGGCGCGCGGCTTCAGGAAACCGTCGGCGAATGCGAGCGCGATGCCGGCGAATGCCAGGCCGACGCCGGCCCACTGCGTGCGCTGCAACCGCTCGCCCGGTGCGAACAGATGCAGGCCGAGCGCGGTGAAGCAGGGCGCCGTGTACAGGAAGATCGCCATATGCGACGCACTCGTCAGCGTCAGTCCGAAGAACACGCAGATGAATTCGCCTGCGAACAGCGCCCCGGCTGCGAGGCCCGCGCCGAACGTGCCGTCCGCCTGGAACAGCGGCGTACCGCGCGAGCGGGCCCAGCCCCACAGCAGCACCGCCGCGATCACCGAGCGCAGCCCGGCCTGGAACATCGGTGCGATTGCCGCGTTCGTGCTCTTGATCGCGACTTGCTGAAAGCCCCAGATCGCGCATAGCAACAGCATCAGGCCGACGGCGCGCGTGTCGAGCGCGCGGCGCGCGGGGGTGGCGGCGAGTGTGGTCATCGGCGAACCTCGCCGGTTCGGTACGGCGGCTGCGGGTTCGGGAAGGGCGCGCATCCGGCGCGCTCGAATCGGCGGTTTCGCACGGCAGTGTGACTGTCTCGGGGAGGGGTGGTCGCGTTCGGGCAGTGGGTCGCATGCCCGCTTTTGGTGCGAGGTGGAAGGATGTTACCCGATCGGCGCAGTAGCCGGGCGAGCCGGATCGTGCCGCTTGCCGTCGTTATGCTTGCGCCGGTTGGTGCCGACGAATCGTATTGGCGCACTCGGGTGAGGCGCCCCCTGGCTGGACGCTCGTGGACGCCCGCGGCTAGGCACCCCCGGCTAGGCGCCCCCGGCGAAATTCACCCGACTCTGGTAGAGTTCCCGGTTCTGGAAAGTCCCCACAGGAGTACAACACATGCGATTTCTGCATACGATGCTGCGAGTCGGCGATCTCGACCGCTCGATCAAGTTCTACACCGAATTGCTCGGCATGAAAGTGCTGCGCCGCGACGACTATCCGGAAGGCAAGTTCACGCTCGCTTTCGTCGGCTATGGCGACGAAAGCGACAACACGGTGATCGAGCTGACCCATAACTGGGATACGCCGGCCTACGATCTCGGCAACGGCTTCGGCCACCTCGCGCTGGAAGTCGACGATGCGTACAAGGCCTGCGAGCAGATCAAGGCGCAAGGCGGCAAGGTCACGCGCGAAGCGGGCCCGATGAAGCATGGCACGACCGTGATCGCGTTCGTCGAGGATCCGGACGGCTACAAGATCGAGTTCATCCAGAAGAAGGCGCGCTGAGCGCCGGATGAACCGGGCTGCGGCGTGCGATGCGCGCCGCGGCAGCAAAAAAGGGCGATGCGGGGTGACCCGCATCGCCCTTTTCGTTGGCGGCGACGCCGTGCGCGTCAAAGCGACGGCAGCAACTCGGGAGGATGGTGCTTGAGTGTGTGCCGCGCTTCGCGGAACTCGGGAAAGATCGATTCGACGGTCTGCCAGAAGGCCGGGCTGTGGTTCATTTCGCGCAGGTGCGACAGCTCGTGCGCGACGACGTAGTCGATGATCGACATCGGGAAATGGATCAGCCGCCAGTTCAGCCGGATCTTGCCGTCGCTCGAGCAGCTGCCCCAGCGCGTCGCGGCCGACGACAGCGCGTACATCGAATACGTGACGCCGAGTTTCTCTGCATAGACGGCGAGGCGTTCGCCGAAGATCCGCTTGGCTTCGCCCTGCAGCCAGCCCTGCACGCGATCCTTGATCTGCTGCATGTCGGCCTGCACGGGCAGCGGCAGCGAGAGCCGCAGCGCATCGGCATCGAACGCGACGGCGCCCGCGCCGAGCGCGATCGTCACCGTCTTGCCGAGATAGGGAAGCTCCGCGCCGTCGCGCCAGTCGATCTGCGGCAGCGCGCGCTGTTCGGTGCGCGTCTTCCACTCCGCGAGCTTCGCGAAGATCCAGCGCTGTTTCTCTGAGATCGCGGCTTCGATGTCGGCGAGCGTGACCCAGCGCGGCGCGGTGATCGACAGCCCGCTGCCGTCGATCGTGAAGCCGATCGTGCGGCGCGCGGAGCGCTTCAGGCGGTATTCGAGCACGCGGCTGTCGAGTGCGAACGTGCGCACGCGCGAGCGGTCGGGCGCCGGGCCCGGATCGAGGGGCGCCGCGGGTGCCGCTTCGGGCGGCGCCGGCGGCGTGGCGGGCGCCGACGGTGCGGCGGCCGGCCCGTCGAAGAGCGGCAGGTCCATCTGGCGATGATCGAGGGCCACGACGGCAGGCCGTGGCCGCGGACGCTGTTTCATCAGTTCGCTTCTTTTTGTCGTACGCAACGGCTGCAACCTGGGGGCGTCAGACACGCGCGGCATCGCGCGTGCCGGCATTACCCGCCTGGCGATACGAATCCGGATCGATCCGGCGCATTTCCGCTTCGATCCATGCTTCGACCTGCGAGTTCAATGCATCGGGCGTCAGCCCCTCGCTGGGAATCGGCTTGCCGATCGACACGGTGACGACGCCCGGGAATTTCGTGAACGAGTTGCGCGGCCACACCCGACCTGCATTGTGCGCGATCGGCACGACAGGTGCGCCGGTTTCGATCGCGAAGCGCGCGCCGCCCGTCTTGTACTTGCCCTGCTTGCCGACCGGCGTGCGCGTGCCTTCCGGGAACATGATCATCCATGCGCCTTCCGACAGGCGCTTCTTGCCCTGGCGGATCACCGACGTGAACGCGTTCTTGCCTTCCTTGCGGTTGATGTTGACCATGTGCAGCATCCCGAGCGCCCAGCCGAAGAATGGCACGTACAGCAGCTCGCGCTTGAACACGTAGCAAAGCGGCCTCGGCATCAGCGCCGGAAACGCGAGCGTCTCCCACGCGGACTGGTGCTTCGACAGCAGCACCGCCGGGCCGTCGGGCAGGTTCTCGTACCCTTCGATCCGGTAGCGGATGCCGTTCAGCCAGCGCACGACCCACAGCGTCGACTTGCACCAGCCGGCCGCCATCCAGTAGCGCGCGTCGGAGCGCATGAACGGAAAGGCGATGAAGCACGCGGTGGCGTACGGCACCGTGTACAGGACGAAGTAGATCAGCAGCAGCAGGGAGCGGACGAAGCGCATCGGCGTAAGTCTGGCGTTAGGGAGGATGCGCGCGGCGGCTGCATCACTCGTGTTCGTGTGAAAGGAAATCGAGCGCGAACGCACGCAGGTCGTCGTGGACCTTCGTGCCGGGCGGCAGGTTGCCGGCGGCGAGCGTCTTCTTGCCCTTGCCGGTGAGCACGAGGTGCGGCTGGAAGCCGACCGCGACGCCGGCCTGCAGGTCGCGCAGCGAATCGCCGACGACCGGCGTGTGACCGGGATCGATCTCGAAGCGCTCGGCGATCATCTGCATCATGCCGGGTTTCGGCTTGCGGCAGTCGCAGTGATCCTCGGCCGTGTGCGGGCAGAAGAACACCGCGTCGATACGTGCGCCGACCGCGGCCGCCGCACGATGCATCTTCAGATGCATCTCGTTGAGCGCGGCCATGTCGAACAGCCCGCGACCGATGCCGGACTGGTTGGTCGCGACGACCACGCGATAACCCGCGTGGTTGAGCCGGGCGATCGCCTCGAGGGCGCCGGGCAGCGCGATCCATTCGTCGGGCGTCTTGATGAACGCATCCGAATCGACGTTGACCACGCCGTCCCGGTCGAGGACGACGAGCTTTCGGTTGGGGCTGGTCGGCATCGTGCGGCCCTTATGCGGCGAGCTTCGAGATGTCGGCGACGCAGTTCATCTGCTGGTGCAGCGCGGACAGCAGCGCGAGACGGTTCGCGCGCAGTGCCGGATCTTCCGCGTTGACCATCACGTCGTTGAAGAACGTGTCGACCGGTGCGCGCAGCGCGGCGAGCGCCGACAGCGCGCCCGTGTACGCACGCGCCTCGAGCTGCGACTGCACGTGCGGCGTCACGGCCGCGAGCTGTTCGTGCAGCGCCTTCTCGGCGGCCTCGACGAGCAGCGTCGGCTGCACCGTGCCGTTCGCGCCGCCTTCCGACTTCTTCAGGATGTTCGAGATCCGCTTGTTCGCGGCCGCGAGCGCTTCGGCTTCCGCGAGGCGCGTGAATTCGCGCACCGCGTCGAGGCGCGCGACGAGATCGTCGACGCGCGTCGGGTTCAGGCTCAGCACCGCATCGATTTCACCGGCCGAATAGCCGCGCTCGCGCAGCAGGCCGCGCAGGCGATCCATGAAGAACGCGAGGATCGCATCGGTCGATTCGGCCACGCCCGGCACGCCTTCGAAGCGTGCATGGGCCGTGCGCAGCAGCGACACGAGATCGAGCGGCAGTTGCTTCTCGAGCAGCAGGCGCAGCACGCCGAGCGCGTGGCGGCGCAGCGCGAACGGATCCTTCTCGCCGGTCGGCGCGAGGCCGATGCCCCAGATGCCGACGATCGTCTCAAGCTTGTCGGCGAGCGCGACGGCGGTCGACACGGGCGTGGTCGGCAGTGCGTCGCCGGAGAAGCGCGGCTGGTAGTGCTCGGCGCAGGCGAGCGCGACGTCGTCGGCTTCGCCGTCGTGGCGCGCGTAGTACGTGCCCATCGTGCCCTGCAGTTCCGGGAACTCGCCGACCATGTCGGTCAGCAGGTCGGCCTTCGCGAGACGTGCGGCGCGCTTCGCGTGCGTGGCGTCGGCGCCGATCGCGGGTGCGATCTCGCCGGCCAGCGCCTCGAGGCGCTCGACGCGTGCGAGCGCCGAACCGAGCTTGTTGTGATACACGACGTTCGCGAGCTGCGGCACGCGGTCGGCGAGCGGCTTCTTCTTGTCCTGCTCGAAGAAGAACTTCGCATCGGCGAGGCGCGGGCGCACGACGCGCTCGTTGCCTTCGATGATCTCGCCCGGCGTCTTCGTCTCGATGTTCGACACGATCAGGAAGCGCGAGCGCAGCTTGCCGGCGACGTCGGTCAGCGCGAAATACTTCTGGTTGGTTTGCATCGTGAGGATCAGGCATTCCTGCGGGACCTGCAGGAATTCGTCCTCGAAGCGGCACGGGTAGACGACCGGCCATTCGACCAGCGATGTCACTTCGTCGAGCAGCGACTCGGGCATCACGACGGTATCGCCGTTCGCGTGTTCGTTCAGCTGCGTGCGGATCGTTTCGCGGCGATCGGCGAAGTGCGCGATCACACGGCCCTTGTCGCGCAACGTGTCGGCGTAGGCGCGCGCATGCTGGATCGCGACGAGGCCGTCGGACAGGAAGCGGTGGCCGAGCGTCGTGTCGCCGGCGTCGACGCCGAATGCGGTGACGGGCACGATGCGATCGTCGTGCAGCACCGTCAGGCGATGCACCGGGCGCACGAACTTCACGTCGGAACCGTCCGGGCGCTGGTAGGTCATCACCTTCGGGATCGGCAGCTTCTCGAGCGTCTCGTCGAGCGCGGCCTGCAGGCCGTCGGCGAGCGTGGCGCCGGCTGCCGAATAGTTGATGAAGAACGCTTCGGCCTTGCCGTCCTGCGCGCGCTCGAGATCGGCGATCGACAGGTTCGGGTGGCCGAGCGCCGCGAGCTTCTTCGCGAGCGGGGCCGTCGGCTTGCCTTCGGCGTCGAGTGCGACCGACACGGGCAGGACCTTTTCGCGGACCTGCTTTTCAGGGGCGACGGCGCGCACGTTTTGCACGACGACGGCGAGGCGGCGCGGCGTGGCGTAGCGTTCGAACACGAGTTCGCCTTCGATGAGGTCGCGCGCCGCGAGGCGTTGCGCGAGACCTTCGGCGAATGCGTCGCCGAGGCGCGCGAGGGCCTTCGGCGGCAGCTCTTCGGTCAACAGTTCGACGAGCAGGGGGGCGGGATGATTGTGCGTCATGGTTGGAATGAATCTCGTCTCGTCAGTCCTGATCGATCTTGCGTTCGACCTTGAGCGGCGGCGCCCACGCCGGCTGTGCGGCGTCCTGGGCGTCGGTGGTGAGGCCCGGCACGCCCGGCGGGTTGCCGAGCATCGGGAAGCCGAGCTTCTCGCGCGAGTCGTAGTAAGCCTGCGCGACGAGACGCGACAGCGCGCGGATGCGGCCGATGTACGCCGCGCGCTCGGTGACCGAGATCGCGCCGCGCGCATCGAGCAGGTTGAACGTGTGGCCGGCCTTCAGCACGAGCTCGTACGCGGGCAGCGCGAGCTGCGCGTCGATCATCTTCTTCGCTTCCGCTTCGTAGCTGTTGAAGAACGTGAACAGCAGGTCGACGTTCGCGTGCTCGAAGTTGTAGGTCGATTGCTCGACCTCGTTCTGGTGGTAGACGTCGCCGTACGACAGGCGGCGCAGCTCGGGGCCGTTCGGGCCTTGCTCTTCCCACTCGGTCCACACGAGGTCGTACACGTTCTCGACCTTCTGCAGGTACATTGCGAGGCGCTCGAGGCCGTACGTGATCTCGCCGAGCACCGGCTTGCAGTCGAGGCCGCCGACCTGCTGGAAATACGTGAACTGCGTGACTTCCATCCCGTTCAGCCACACTTCCCAGCCGAGGCCCCACGCGCCGAGCGTCGGGTTTTCCCAGTCGTCCTCGACGAAACGCACGTCGTTCTGCTGCAGGTCGAAGCCGAGCGCCTCGAGCGAGCCGAGGTACAGGTCGAGGATGTTTTCCGGCGCCGGCTTGAGCACGACCTGGTACTGGTAGTAGTGCTGCAGGCGGTTCGGGTTCTCGCCGTAACGGCCGTCCTTCGGGCGGCGCGACGGCTGCACGTACGCGGCGCGCCACGGCTCGGGGCCGACCGCGCGCAGGAACGTGTGGACGTGCGACGTGCCCGCGCCGACTTCCATGTCGATGGGCTGGAGCAGGGCGCAACCCTGCTTGTCCCAGTAGGACTGCAGCGTCAGGATGATTTGCTGAAACGTAAGCATGAAGAGCCTTCGTGGCGCTGGCGCTCCGTTGCGGGCGGCGCTCCGGGCGGGGCCCGGAGGGTCGGCTCGCGCGGCGGCGCGGCTTGTTAGTGTGCTGAAACGCGTAATTTTACCGGATCGGCGAGCGGATGCGGCCGGAACGCGGGCGAGCACGCCGTCGGCTCCGTGCGAGCGGCCTGCGCGGGGCGTGACCGGCGCGTGCCGGGTGATCGCGCGGCACGTTGCGACGTAGGTGCCGCGCGGCTTTGCGCGGGCGTTAAGATGCGCGTATTGCGGTGCGCGCGACGCGTGCCGCGCCACCGCTAGCCGACTCCGACTGCATGGACGATCCGACCGATATCCTCATCCCGCTGCTCCCGCCCTTCCTCGCGCTGCTCGGGCAGGCCGCCGATGCGCAGGCGCGCGGCGAGCACGCCGCGCACGATCTGTGGCTGGCCGCCGCCGGGCATCTGCATGCGGTCGACGCCGATGCGCTTGCGCAACTCACCGGCGCGCTCGTCTCGCGGCAGCGCACGGCCGATGCGATCGCGCTCGCCGAATGCGCGGCCCGCGTGCAGCCGGGCGCGACCGCATACTTCAATCACGGCTACGCGCTGCAGATGGCGGGCCGGCACGCGGACGCCGTGGCGCCGTATCGCGCCGCGCTGGCGCTCGACGCCGACCGGCCATCGCTGCGCAACAATCTCGCGATCGCGCTGCGGATGTCGGGTAGCAGCCGCGCGGAGGAGATAGCGCTGCTCGAAGCGGCGGTGCGCTTCGATCCACGCGACGTGCAAGCGTGGATCAATCTCGTCGTCGCGCGGTTCGCGACGCACGATCTGGACGCCGCGCTTGCGTGCGCGGAGCGGCTCGTCGAGCTCGCGCCCGACAACGCGCTCGCGATGAACAACGTCGCACTGGCGATGAAGGAGGCGCAGCGCTGGGCCGACGCCGAGCGCTACGCGGCGCGCGCGTGCGAGCTGGCGCCCGACGATGCGTCGTACCGCTTCAACCTGGCGATCGTCCAGCTCGTGCGCGGCAACTACGCGGCCGGCTGGCGCGGCCACGAGGCGCGCTGGGACGGCGCGGGCGAGTTGCGCGGCCGCCGGCCGGTGCTGCCGGGCCCGCGCTGGCGGGGCGAGCCGCTCGCCGGCAAGACGCTGCTCGTGTGGGGCGAGCAGGGGCTCGGCGACGTACTGCAGTTCTGCCGCTTCGTCGCGCCGCTCGCCGAGCGCGTGCATCGCGAGGGCGGCCGGCTCATCTGGAATACGTTCCCGCTGGTGGGCACGCTGATGCAGCGCAGCCTCGGCGCGCATGCGGACGCATTCAGCGCGGGCGGCGGCATCGAATTGCTGCCGGCCTTCGATTACGAAGTCCCGCTGATCGGCCTGCCGCTGATGCTCGGCATGGAAGCGTCGACGCTCGCGTCGTCGGTGCCGTATCTGCGTGCCGATCCGCATGCGCGCGATGCGTGGCGCGCGCGGCTCGCGGGCGACTCCCGGCTGAAGGTCGGGCTCGTGTGGACGGGCAGCGCGGGGCATCAGCGCAATCCGTTCCGGCGGGTCGGGCTCGAGCGCTATGCCGACGCGTTCCGCGGAATCGACGGCGTCGCGTTCCATTCGCTGCAGCCGGGCGCGAACGCGGATGTCGAGGCGGCGCGCGCGGCCGGCTTCGCGATCGAGGATGTCACGGCGGAACTGACGAGCTTCGACGATACGGCCGCGTTCATCGGTGCGCTGGATCTCGTGATCACCGTGTGCACGTCGGTCGCGCACCTGGCGGGTGCGCTCGGCGCGCGCACCTGGGTGCTGCTCGACGTGAATCCGCACTGGCCGTGGCTGCTCGAACGCAAGGACAGCCCGTGGTACCCGACCGCGACGCTGTACCGGCAACCGGTGTTCGGCGCGTGGGCGCCGGTGATGGACGAGGTGAGCCGCGACCTGCGGCGCCTGGCCGCGCAGCCGGGCTGACAGGCTCAATCGGCTCAATCGGCTCAATCGGCAGAGTCGGCAGAGTCGGCAGAGTCGGCCCGGCGGGCCTGAGCGGCCGGCAAGTCAGCAGGAATGGGCCGCTGCTGCATGTTGCATTCGGTGGCCGCCACGCACTGCGCAGCGGCCGCCCGTCGTCATTCCGGCTGGCCGTCGCCGTTCTTCCGGCCGTTGCGTCGGCGCAGCCCGGGGCCGAACGTGAAGCCGAACGCGAGCAGTACGAACGACACCGCGAGCACGATGTTGTTGCCGCTCGTCACGTAGGGCGTGAAGCCGCTGGTGCCTTCGATCCGCACGTCGAGCGAGCCGATCGTGAACGGCTTCAGCTGCCCGAGCACGCGGCCGCGCGCATCGATCGCGGCCGTCATCCCCGTGTTGGTCGAGCGCAGCATCGGACGGCCCGTCTCGAGCGAGCGCATCCGCGCGATCTGCAGGTGCTGGTCGAGTGCGATCGTGTCGCCGAACCACGCGAGGTTCGTCACGTTGACGAGCACGCCCGGCGGCTGCGGGTTGTCGCGGATCGTCGCGGCGATTTCCTCGCCGAACAAGTCCTCGTAGCAGATGTCGGCCATCACCGGCTGGTTGTGCACGAGGAACGGCTTCTGCACGGGCGCGCCGCGCGCGAAGTCGCCGAGCGGCATCTTCATCAGGTCGACGAACCACCGGAAGCCCCACGGGATGAATTCGCCGAAGGGCACGAGGTGGTGCTTGTCGTAGTGATAGATGTCGCGCGAATTCGGCGTCACCCCGTACAGGCTGTTCGTATAGTCGACGTAGTGGCCGTCCTCGGTCACCGATGCGCCGACCGCGCCGAACAGCACGGCCGAGCCCGTCGTGTCGCTGAACTTGCGGATCGCGACGGCGAACGGCTCGGGCAACTCCTGGATCATCACCGCGATCGCGGTTTCCGGCGTGACGATCAGGTCGGCCGGCTTCTCGATGATCATCTGCGTGTACATCTTGATCGCCGCGTCGATGCCCGCTTCCTCGAACTTGATGTCCTGCTTCACGTTGCCCTGCAGCAGCCGCACCGTGAGCGGCTTGTTCGCGGGCACGGTCCACGTGACCTGCGACAGGCCGAGACCGGCCGCGATCAGCGCGACCGCGATGCCGGCCGGCGCGGCGACACGCACGCGCGCATCGCCGGCGCGGGGTTCGGCAAGCGGCGACGGCCGGGCGGCGGCGAGCGCCTGCACGACCAGCGCGGCGAACAGCGCGAGTACCCACGCGATCCCGTACACGCCGGCGACCGGCGCGAACCCCGCGAACGGGCCGTCGACCTGCGGATAGCCGCTTGCAAGCCACGGGAAGCCGGTGAGGACGGTGCCGCGCAGCCATTCGCCGAGTGCCCATGCGCTCGCGAACGCGAATGCGCCGTGCCAGGTCGGCGAGAACGGCCGCGGGTCGGGTGTGCGGCGATGCCACGCATGGCCCGCGCAGAACGACCACAGCCCGGCGGAGAACGCCGGGTACAGCGACAGGTACAGCGAGAACAGCACGAGCGCGCCGCCCGCGAGCGGCGCGGCCATCTCGCCGTACACGTGCATGCTGATGTAGAGCCACCAGACGCCGGTGATGAAGTTGCCGAAGCCGAACGCGCCGCCGGTGAGCGCGGCGCTGCGCCAGTTCGCGGTGCGCGTGAGCTGCGCGAAAAACCAGACGAATACGACGAGTTGCAGCCAGCCGCCATGCGGCGTCGGTGCGAAGCTGAGCGTATTGGCTGCGCCGGCGAGCAGCGCGGCCGGGTAGTGCCAGCGCGGCAGCGCGCGGCCGGGTGTCGGCGCGAGAAGGCCGCCAGCCGGGCGGGACAGGATCGGATCGTCCATGTGAAGCGGAAGTGGGCGAGCGGTTGTGGAACGCGCGGCTGGCGCGCGACGGTCAGTCCTCGTGCGAGGCTTCGGCGCGACGGCTGGCGAGCGGATTGCGGCGTACCAGCAGTACGTGGACCTGGCGAGCATCGCCGCGCTGGATCTCGAACACGAGGTTGCCGAGTTGCAGCTTCTCGCCGCGATGCGGGACGCGACCGAAATGATGCGTGATCAGCCCGCCGATCGTATCGACTTCGTCGTCGGGGAAATCGGTGCCGAACGTCTCGTTGAACTGTTCGATCTCGGTGAGCGCGCGCACGCGGTAGCGGCCGTCGGGCCCCGAGATGATGTTGCCGGCTTCCTCGTCGAAGTCGTATTCGTCCTCGATGTCGCCGACGATCTGCTCGAGCACGTCCTCGATCGTGATCAGGCCCGCGACGCCGCCGTATTCGTCGACGACGATCGCGAGGTGGTTGCGGTTCACGCGGAAGTCGTGCAGCAGCACGTTCAGGCGCTTCGATTCGGGAATGAACACGGCCGGGCGCAGCATCCCGCGCACGTCGAATTCCTCTTCGGCATAGAAACGCAGCAGATCCTTCGCGAGCAGCACGCCGATGACGTTGTCGCGGTTCTCCTCGTACACGGGGTAGCGCGAGTGCGCCTTCTCGAGGACGAACGGGATGAAATCTTCGGGCTTGTCGGCGATGTTGATCGCGTCCATCTGGGCGCGCGGCACCATGATGTCGCGTGCGCACAGGTCGGATACCTGGAACACGCCTTCGATCATCGACAGCGAATCGGCGTCGATCAGGTTGCGCTCGTGGGCGTCCTGGAGGATTTCCAGCAGCTCGCCGCGGGATTCGGGCTCGGGCGAGATGAAGTCGGTCAGGCGCTCGAGCAGCGAGCGCTTTTCTTGCGGTTTGTCGGTTAGCTTACGACTGGGATACGAATCGTTCATGGTGGTGCGCCCGGGTCATGCCGGAGCGCGCTGTCACGGAGTAGGCAAGGATACACCAAGGGCACGACGCGACCGTGTCACACCGGCCGCTCGGCCAGGGTGGGCAGCTTGCGCGGGCCCCGCTCGCGGACGGCCGCGCCGGGCGCGACGCCGTCCTCGGTTCCATCCTATCTCAGAAAGGCGCGGCGGGGCAGCGGCGGCAAAAACAGGTGCGGAAGGGGCGGGGCGCCGTGACGCGTGAAAACGCCCTGCGGAGGCGGCCCGGGGCGGCATTCTGACGCACGCGGGTTTTGTCGCCGCGCCGCGGTTCAGAACCGCATGCCGGCCGAGCAGCCGCCGGCGGCCGCGCCGTTGGTCGCGGCGCCGCCGCAGCCCAGGATTCCGCAGCCGGACAGCGCGATGCTCGCGGCGACGATCAGCGCGGCAATCTTGCAATGCGACCAGCGTGACGGTTTCATCGGGCGTGTCCTCGTTCGAATGCGCACGCGGCGCGGCAGTGCGTGGCGGCCAGCCGGGCGCCGTGCCGCGTCACCGGCATCGCGCGAGCAGCCCTTCGAGTGCGCGATCGGGGATGCCGCTCGCGCGCAGCGCGTCGACCGTGCGGCTTACGTAGTCGAGCGTCGTGCCGTAGCGGCCGGCCGCGCAGCCGAACACTTCCTTCACGACGGGATCGGTCAGCTTGCCCGTGTAGGTGGGCGCGTCGCGGCGCATCACGAACGCGAGCGCGTTCACGCGTTCGCCGCTTTCCAGCGAGCATGGCAGCCACGCGGGCCGGTATGAACCCATCGGCATTTCGCGCTTCCACAACGTTTCGAGGTGCGGTTGCGCGGTCGGGCCGGCGAGCCGGAACGCGATGCCCGAGCAGGAGCCGCCGCGATCGAGCGCGAGTACGAGGCCCGGGCGTTCGGGCGTGCCGCGGTTCACGCGCGACCACAGGTAGAGTCCGCGGTGATAGCCGTGCACCTTGCCGCGCACGGCGGCGACGGTCGGCAACCCCGGGTTCCAGATCAGCGAGCCATAGCCGAACAGCCACAGATCCTGCTGGCCGTCCCAGTCGCGCATCGTGTGCGCGAGCGAAGCCGCGAGCTCGTCTTCCGTCAGCAAGCGCCCGTCGCCGATCGACGGCGGGTAGGCGGGCGGGATCGTCGCGGCGTTGCGCATCGTGCGGAGGACTTACTGGTACGGGTTCGGGAAGCCCAGCTTCGCGAGGATGTCGATTTCGAGCGCTTCCATCTCGGCTGCGTCCTCGTCGCTCGTCTCGTGGTCGTAGCCCTGCGCATGCAGCGCGCCGTGCACCAGCAGGTGCGCGTAATGGGCCGTGAGCGGCTTGCCCTGGTCGTGCGCTTCCTTCTCGACGACCGGGCAGCACAGCACGAGGTCGCCGATCACGGTGCCGTCTGGCGCCGCGTCGTACGCGAAGGTCAGCACGTTGGTCGGGTAGTCCTTGTGGCGATAGCCGGCGTTCAGCGTGCGGCCTTCTTCTTCGCCGACGAAGCGCACGGTGAGCTGCGCGCTGGCGAACAGCGCCGGCTCGATCCACTCGGCGATCAGCTTGCGCTTCGGTAGCGTCTTGCGCACGTCGCTCGTGATTTCGTCACCGTATTGCACGGACAGGTCGAGCTCCGGCTCGCGCAGCGCGTCTTCGGTGTCGTCTTCGCGCGGGGCGGGCTCGGCGCCCACGTGCAGCGTCACGCTGTCATAGTGCTCGGGCTGCAGCGCGAGCTTTGCGCGCATGGCCGGATCGTTGTGCTGCGCGACGATCGCGACGGCGGCTTCTCCCGAACTGCCCGACAGGTCGAACATCAGGCTGCGGCCATCCGGGAAGTCGATTCGCAACCCTTGTGCGTTGACGGTCCGGGCCTTGCCCTTCGCATCGAACAGCGAAAGGCGGGGGGAGGCGGGCGCGGCGGACTGGGCGCGCCCGGACTTGCGGGAACGGGAGGATTTCATGACGCGTGCGGCGATTAGGACGCGTTGAGGATACACCAAACGGCCGATCGCACCCGAATTCGCACAGGCGAAAAAAAAGCCCGGCGCGCCGTCTGGCGGGCCGGGCCGGGCTGTCAGGCCGGGGCGGCGTACAGGTGCCGCCGGCCGGTCAGCCGTCCTGGTGCTGCGCGTGGAATTCGTCGTACGCCTCGACGATGCGCGCGACGAGCGGATGGCGCACGACGTCGGCGCTCGTGAAGCGCGTGAGCGCGATGCCGCGCACGCCGCCGAGCACCTGCTGCGCCTCGACGAGGCCGCTCTTGTGGCCGCGCGGCAGGTCGACCTGGCTCGTGTCGCCGGTCACGACTGCCTTCGAGCCGAAGCCGATCCGCGTGAGGAACATCTTCATCTGCTCGGGCGTCGTGTTCTGCGCCTCGTCGAGGATGATGAACGCGTGGTTCAGCGTGCGGCCGCGCATGTACGCGAGCGGCGCGATCTCGATCATCTGGCGCTCGAACATCTTCGCCGTCTTGTCGAAGCCGAGCAGGTCGTACAGCGCGTCGTACAGCGGGCGCAGGTACGGGTCGACCTTCTGCGCGAGATCGCCCGGCAGGAAGCCGAGCCGCTCGCCGGCCTCGACGGCCGGGCGCGTCAGCACGATCCGCTTGACCTGGTCGCGCTCGAGCGCGTCGACCGCGCACGCGACCGCGAGGTAGGTCTTGCCGGTGCCGGCCGGCCCGATGCCGAACGTCACGTCGTGCTGCAGGATCTGCTTCAGGTACTCGCGCTGCGCCGGCGTGCGGCCGCGCAGGTCGGCGCGCCGCGTGTAGAGCTTCGGCGCGGGCTCCTCGTCCGGCTCGCTGGCGTCGAGCTGTACGACCGGCTCGTCGAACGGATGGTCGGGGTCGCCGCGAAAGCGCACGTCGAGCGTGTCCTGGCGGCCGTTGCCGGACGTGTGGCGCACTTCGACCAGCGCGAGCTGGATGTCATCGACCGACAGCGCATCGCGCGCGCGGTTGTAGAAGTTCTCGAGCGCGGTGAGCGCGAGCTTGGCGCCGCGCCCGCGGATCGCGATCCGGTGGCCGCGTCGCGACAGCGTGACGTCGAGCGCCTGTTCGATCTGCCGCAGGTTCTCGTCGAGCGGGCCGCAGAGGTTGGCGAGGCGCGCGTTGTCGTCGCGCGGCGCGACGAATTCCAGTGCTTGGGTCGGCTTCAAAGTGGCGTCGGGCTCCTGTTGAGCGTCAGTCAGTGGGTGGCCGCGCTCGCGTCGTCGCTCACGAGCACGAGCTCGCCGCGCAGCGAATGCGGGTACGCATGGTTGATCTTCACGTCGATCATCTGGCCGATCAGGCGCGGGTGCGACGCGAGCGGCGCCGGGAAATTCACGACCCGGTTGTTCTCGGTGCGGCCCGCGAGTTCGTTCGGGTCCTTGCGCGACGGGCCCTCGACGAGGATCCGCTCGACCTTCCCGACCATCGACTGGCTGATGCGCGCGACGTTTTCCTCGATGGTCGCCTGCAGATGTTGCAGGCGTTTGAGCTTCGCTTCGCGCGGCGTGTCGTCGTGCAGGTTCGCGGCCGGCGTGCCGGGGCGCGGGCTGTAGATGAACGAGAAGCTGGTGTCGTAGCTCATCTCGTGCACGAGCGCCATCATCTTGTCGAAATCGTCCTCGGTCTCGCCGGGGAAGCCGACGATCATGTCGGTCGACAGCGACAGGTCCGGGCGGATCGCGCGCAGCTTGCGGATCACCGACTTGTATTCGAGCACCGTGTAGCCGCGCTTCATCGCCATCAGGATGCGGTCGGAGCCGTGCTGGACGGGCAGGTGCAGGTGGCTGACGAGCTTCGGCACCTTTGCGTAGGTGTCGATCAGGCGCTGCGTGAATTCCTTCGGGTGCGACGTCGTGTAGCGGATCCGCTCGATGCCGGGGATGTCGGCGACGTATTCGATCAGCGTCGCGAAATCGGCGATTTCCGGCGAGCCGGCCGCCAGCGCGCCGCGATACGCGTTCACGTTCTGGCCGAGCAGCGTGACTTCGCGCACGCCCTGGTCGGCGAGGCCGGCCACTTCGGTCAGCACGTCGTCGAGCGGGCGCGACACTTCATCGCCGCGCGTGTACGGCACCACGCAGTAGCTGCAGTACTTCGAGCAGCCTTCCATGATCGACACGAACGCGCTCGGACCCTCGACGCGCGCGGGCGGCAGGTGGTCGAACTTCTCGATTTCGGGGAACGAGATGTCGACCTGCGCACGGCCGCTCTCGCGGCGCGCGTCGATCATCTGCGGCAGGCGGTGCAGGGTTTGCGGGCCGAACACGAGGTCGACGTACGGCGCGCGCGACACGATCGACGCGCCTTCCTGGCTCGCGACACAGCCGCCGACGCCGATCAGCAGGCCGGGCTTCGCTTCCTTCAGCTCGCGCACGCGGCCGAGATCGGAGAACACCTTCTCCTGCGCCTTTTCACGCACCGAGCACGTGTTGAACAGGATGATGTCCGCGTCTTCCGGCGTATCGGTCTTTTCGAGGCCTTCGGCCGCATTCAGCACGTCCACCATCTTGTCCGAGTCGTACTCGTTCATCTGGCAGCCGAAGGTCTTTACGTAAACTTTCTTGGTCATGGGGGTTCGCCGTTCGCAGTGGTTGACCTGGGGGCGTCGTCTAGAGGGTGAATCGGGACGGCCGTGCGCTGCACGCGGATGGCGCGCAACCAGCATGAAAAGCCGTCGGGAAAGCCTTTCATTATAGCTTTTCATGTTGGCCGGGGCGGGAGGCGGGTTGCGGCCGCGCGACGCCGCCCGCCAGGTTCCGACCCCTTGGCATCGGTGCGCCGGCCGTCAGCGGCACGCGTTCAGCAGGTCTTCGTGCGCGGCTTCTTCGCGTGCAAAGCGTTCGGCGAGAAAGTCGAGCAGCACGCGCACGCGCGGCGCCATGTAGCGCTTGCCCGGATAGATCGCGTGCAGCGGCGCGCTCTGGTGGCGCCACTCCGGCAGCAGGACCTCGAGCCGCCCGGCGCGGATGTCGTCGGCGACATCCCAGATCGAGTTCAGCACGATGCCGCGGCCGCGCAGCGCCCACTCGCGGGCGAGGCCGCCGTCGTTGGTCTCGAACGCGGTGGCGAGCGGCACCGTGCAGGTTTGTGTGTCGTCGCCGCGCGTGAAGCGCCACGTGTTCATCGGGCCGGACGCCACCGTGATCACGTTGCACGGAAAGCGGGCCAGATCGTGCGGGTCACTCGGCACGCCGTGGCGTTCGATGAACGACGGCGCCGCACACGGCACGCGCCGGTCCGCGGCGAGCCGGCGGGCGATCAGCGCGCCGTCGGGCGGCGCCGCGAAGCGGATCGCGAGGTCGATCTCGTCCTGCCACAGGTTCGCCGTCGAGTCGGACGCCGTCAGCGAGAACATCACGTTCGGGTAGCGCGCGGTGAATTCGTCGAGCCAGTCGAGCAGCCGGCGGCGGCCGAAATCGGACGTCGCCGACAGCCGTACCCGGCCGCCGACGACGTTGCGGCCGGCCTGCAACAGCGCGTTCGCGTCGTCGAGCGCCTGCAACGCCTGCCGGCAGCCGTTCAGGTACAGGCGGCCCTCGTCGGTGAGCCGCAACTGCCGGGTCGAGCGGTCGAACAGCCGGGTGGCGACCGCCGCCTCGAGCTTCGCGAGGCGCGCGCTCGCGGCGGCCGGCGTGAGGTTCAGCTTGCGCCCGGCGGCGGACAGGCTACCCAGCTCGGCCGCCTCGACGAACAGCCGGATATCGCCCAGTCGATCCATGCGATTTTCCAGAAATATTTGAAAATGGTTCAAACACTGCGCCAATTATCAAATATCGGCATCTTCGGGACAATGCGCACATCCTGCCTTTTGTGCGGTGCGGCACCGACCGGGCGCCGCGTCCGCCGCCTTCCGGAGAACCCCATGCCCATTCCGTTACTGGCGCTTGCGATCAGCGCCTTCGCCATCGGTACCACCGAGTTCATCATCATGGGCCTGTTGCCCGAGGTCGCGCGCGACCTGGCCGTGTCGCTGCCGTCGGCCGGCCTGCTGGTCACGGGCTACGCGCTCGGTGTCGCGGCCGGCGCGCCGCTGCTCGCGGTGCTGACGAGCCGCATGCCGCGCAAGGCCGCGCTGCAGTTGCTGATGGCGATCTTCATCGTCGGCAACGTGCTGTGCGCGACTGCGTCCGGCTACGCGATGCTGATGGTCGCGCGCGTCGTCACGTCGTTCGCGCACGGGTCGTTCTTCGGGATCGGGGCGGTGGTCGCCGCGTCGCTCGTGCCGGCCGACAAGCGTGCGAGCGCGATCGCGCTGATGTTCACGGGGCTCACGCTGTCGAACGTGCTCGGCGTGCCGTTCGGCACCTTCGTCGGCCAGTTGCTCGGCTGGCGCGCGTCGTTCTGGATCGTCGCCGCGCTCGGCGTGCTTTCGCTCGGCGGCGTCGCCGCGCTGGTGCCGAACCGCCACGACAGTGGGCCGGTCGGCCTCGGCCACGAAGTGCGCGTGCTGAAGGAGCCGCAGGTGTGGCTCGCGCTGCTGATGACCGTGCTCGGCTTCGGCGGCGTGTTCGTCGTGTTCACGTACATCGCGCCGATTCTCCAGTCCGTGTCGGGCTATTCGCCGCGCGTGGTCGCGCTGATCCTCGTCCTGTTCGGCGCGGGGCTGACGATCGGCAACACGCTCGGCGGCAAGCTCGCCGACCGCGCGCTGATGCCGTCGTTGATCGCGATCCTCGTTGCGCTGATGGCCGTGATGGTCGTGTTCGCCAAGACGAGCCACTATCCGGTCGCGGCGGCCGTCACCGTATTCGTATGGGGGATCGCCGCATTCGCGACGGTGCCGCCGCTCCAGGCGCACGTGGTCGAGAAGGCCGCGAGCGCGCCGCATCTCGCATCGACGCTCAACATCGGCGCGTTCAACGTCGGCAATGCGCTCGGCGCGTGGCTCGGCGGCCTTGCGCTGGAACACGGCCTGGCGCTCGATGCGCTGCCCTGGGTGGCCGTCGCGGTGACGTTCGCGGCGCTCGTCGTCACGTGGTTTGCGATGCGGCTCGACGCGCGCGGGCCGGCGCGCGGCGCCGGCGCGACGCGATAGCGGCGGGAAAAGGTTCGCGACGAACGCATTCCTCCGCGATGCTGATAACGGTGTGAAGATAACTTCGTTTGCCGGTGCAAGACCGGGTGATAGCGTCTCGATACGCGCCGTTGCTGGCGCAACCCGATTCCGATCCCGGCTTACCCCATACGCAGGGCTGCACAGCGGCCCGGAGGCAATGCTATGTCTTCATCCCTGGCGCTCGTGCGCGACGTGTCTTCCTTCGAGTCCGGCAATGCCGCCGATGCGCGGGCGTCCGCGTCGCTCGACGTTCTGGAACAGGTCGTCGGTGTGAACCTCGCGCGGTTGCGCGCCGAGCGGCAACTGTCGCTTGATGCGCTCGCGCGGCTGTCCGGCGTGTCGCGCGCGATGCTCGCGCAGATCGAGTCGGCGCGCAGCGTGCCGTCGATCAAGGTGCTCTGCAAGATCGCCGCGGCGCTGAAGGTATCGGTCGCCGCCTTCCTGCGCCGCCATGCCGTGAACGGCTTCGAGCACCTGGCGGCCGAGCGCGCGTCGCGGGTCGTCAGCTCGAACGGCCGCTTCTCGGCGCGTGCGCTGTACCCGGAAGGCGAGCCGGCCGCGGCCGAGTTCCACGAGCTGCGGATCGCGCCGCTGCATACGGAGCCCGGCGCCCGCCGCGCGCCCGGCACGACGGTCAACCTCGTCGTCAGCGAAGGCACGCTCGAAGTCAGCGTGCATGACCGCCGCCAGTTGCTCGCGACCGGCGACGCGATCGTGTTCGATGCCGACCAGCCGTACAGCCTGCGCAACCCGGGCGACAGCGAGGCGCGCGCATTCCGCGTGACGGTGAGCCCCGAGGTGCCGCCGCGCTGGCTCGTACCCGATGCGGCGCATGCGGCACATACCGCGCACGCGGCCGGCTGACCGCGCAACGCAGGCCGCACGGAAGCGGGCCGCGTGCTCGTCGTTCGGACGAGACCGCGGGTCGTCCGTCGGCCGTTTGGACGATGCCGTTAGACGGGGTCGTCAGTAAGGTTTTAGGCAGTGTTCGCTGCGCCGCGCGCGCAGCTGTTGTATGCTTGGCCCGCCGTCGATGGGGTTGGCCCATCCGGCAATCAGTGCGTCTTCAGGGCGGGGTGAAATTCCCCACCGGCGGTAGGCTGGCGTAAGCCGGCGAGCCCGCGAGCGCCCGCGCATCCGCGCGGGGTCAGCAGATCTGGTCGAATGCCAGAGCCGACGGTCACAGTCCGGATGAGAGAAGATGTGCAGATAGTCATGTCCGTCAGGGCCGCTTCGCCATGTGTGCGAAGCGGGTTGTCGTTCTGTCTGTTTGCAATGCCCTGGAACGTTTTTCGCCCAAATCGTATTTGCGAGGAGCGTTTCACATGTCCTTGATGTCCGTTTCGTCGGCACCCGCCGACGCCTTTGCCGATCTCCCGTTGCTGGATTCCGAACCGGTGCCGCCGCGCATCGCCGCTGCGCTCGAAGCGATGCGCGCAGGCCGCGCGGTCGTGCTGCAGGACGACCACGACCGCGAGAACGAAGCCGACCTGATCGTTGCCGCCGAGCGCATCACGTCCGAGACGATGGCGCTGCTGATTCGCGAATGCAGCGGCATCGTGTGCCTGTGCCTGACCGACGACACCGTGCGTGCGCTCGAGCTGCCGCCGATGGTGCAGACCAACGAGAGCCGCAACGGCACCGCGTTCACCGTGTCGATCGAGGCGCGCGAAGGCGTGCATACGGGCGTATCGGCGGCCGATCGCGTGACGACGATCCGTGCGGCGATCGCGGAAGGCGCGAAGCCGCACGACATCGTGCGCCCCGGCCACGTGTTTCCGCTGCGTGCGCAACCGGGCGGCGTGCTGGCACGCCGCGGTCACACCGAAGGCACGGTCGACCTGTCGATCCTCGCCGGCTTGAAGCCGGCCGGCGTGCTGTGCGAGCTGATGAATCCGGACGGCACGATGACGCGCGGCGACGATGTCGAGCGTTTCGCGCAACGGCACGGCCTGCCGATGCTGACGATCGCCGAACTCGTCGAGTTCCGCGAGGCGCTGGCCGCCGCGCGCGAGCGCTGCTGCGAACCGGCCTGAGTGCGGGGAAGGGGAAGGCGGGCGCGTTCGCGCGCCCGCGGCCCGGCGTGCGTGGTGAACCGGCGCACGCCGGTTCGGCCTGATCAGCGTGATCGGGCCGGCAAGACCATCAGGACTGTACGTCCCCGAATTCGCCACGAACGCCGGCTTCGACGAACGCCGGCAGTTCGTCCATCTCGCGCATGATCCGCGTGATGCCCATCGCGCGCAGCGCGTCCGCGTAGTTGTCGGGGATGTGGCTCGCGCCGACGAATGCGATCGTCTTCATGCCCGCCGCGCGCGCGGCATTCAGCCCCGACACGCTGTCCTCGACGACGACGCAGCGCTCCGGCGCGACGCCGAGCGTGTGCGCCGCATGCAGGTAGACGTCGGGGTAGGGCTTCGGCCGCGCCACCTGCTCGGAACTGAACACGCGATCGCCGAAGATCTCGGTAAGCGCCGCGCGCTTCAGCGAGCTGCGCACGCGCGCGAGCCGGCTGTTCGACACGACGGCCGCCGGCAGGCTCACCTTCAGCAGCGCATCGCGCACGCCGGAGATCGGCGCGAGCGATTGCGCCAGCGCGCTCTCGATGTTGTGCTCGATGGTCTCGATGAAGTCGGCCGGCATCTCGATCCCGAAGCGGGATTCGATTCCCGCCAGGAAGCGCGACGTCTGCTGGCCGAACGCCGACTTGGCGGCGGCTTCGAAATCGAGATTCGGGAACGTGGCGGACAGCGTATCGAGCAGGACGCGGTCGGCGATGATTTCGCTGTCGACGAGCACGCCGTCGCAGTCGCAGATGAGGTGATCGAGCATGGTGGTGAAAAAGCGGGATGTCGGCGACACGGATCAATTCGCCATCATACGTGCATTCACGCACACGCCGCGCGACGCTCCGGCAAATTTTCCCGATGCGGTCGCGCGCTGACTGCGTCTTGCCCGGGTGGGTTGCCGATCGGCCGGCGGCGGCCCGCTTTCGCGGTTCGCCGCCGCCTGTCATCGCTTGTCGCCGGTGACGTTACAGCTCGATTACGCGCCCCGTTTTCCACGATGTCATCGCGGCCTCGGCCAGTTCGAGCGCGGCGAGCCCGTCGTCGATCGTCGTGCGGACCGGTGTGCCGTCGCGCAGCGCGTCGACGAAGTGCGCGATCTCGGCCGCATACGCGTGCCGGTAGCGTTCGAGGAAGAACGGCTCCGGCACGTCCGTCGCGATGCCGCCCGCGAGCCACGCGCTCACCTCGGTTGGCCGCACGTTGCCGGCCTGCAGCATCCCGTTGTTGCCGAGCAGCTCGAAACGCTGGTCGTAGCCGTACGCGGCGCGCCGCGACGTGTTGATCTGGCACAGCAGTCCGCGCCGCGTGCGGATCGTCACGGCGGTCGAATCGATGTCACCTGCGTCGTGCACGGCCGAATCGGTCAGGCAACTGCCGGTCGCGTGCAGCGTCTGCGCTTCGTCGCCGAGAATCCAGCGGAATACGTCGAAATCGTGGATCAGCATGTCCTTGAAGATGCCACCCGAACTGCGGATGTAGTCGACGGGCGGCGCGCCCGGATCGCGGCTCGTGACGACCAGCATTTCCGGCGCGCCGATCTCGCCACGCTCGACGCGCGCCTTCAGTGCGGCGAACGTCGGGTCGAAGCGGCGCTGGAAGCCGATCATGCAGGTCACGCCGCTGCGCCGGACGACGTCCGCGCACGCACGCGAGCGCTCGACCGTCAGGTCGACAGGCTTCTCGCAGAACACGGCCTTGCCCGCATTCGCGGCCGCGACGATCAGGTCCGCATGCGTGTCGGTGCTCGATGCGATCACGACCGCCCGGACAGCCGGATCACCGAGTGCGCGCTCGACATCGGCCACCTGCGCGTCGTGCGCGTGGGCCAGCGCTTCGGCCGACGGCGCATGTCGGTCGACGACGTACTTCAGCTTCGCGCCCGGATGGCGCGCGAGATTCGCCGCGTGGATCTTGCCGATGCGTCCCGCGCCGAACAACGCGAATTCGATCATTCCGTTCTCCTGTTGATTTCGTGGATGTGCACCGTGGCGGTGGTCATTGATTCGCCAGTTCGCCGCGCACGTAGTCGATGCTGGCTCGCAGCCGGTCCTCGATGTCGTCGGCTTCGGCGATTTCGTGCGCGAACGGCTCGAACGAGAGCGCGCCGCGGTAGCCGCGCGCGAGCAATTCGCGCAGTTGCCGGATATTGCCGAGCCGGTCGGCGCCGCCGACCAGCACGCGGTGGCCGTCGCGCATCCGGTCGACCGGCAGGTCGTCTTCCTCGACGCCCGAGAGGTGCACGAGGCCAGTCAGGTCCGGGAAGAAGATGTCCTCGCCCGACAGGTGATGGTGGAACGTGTCGTGCACGAGCCGGAACACCTGCTCGCCCGCCGCGTCGTAGATGCCTTTCACCGCATCCGCCTTGCGGCGCAGTGCGCACTCCTCGAAGCCGAGCGGCTCGATGAAGCCGAGCAGGCCGCGCGCGTCGAGGATCGGCCTGAGTGCCGTCAGCGCCTTGACGAGATCCGCGTGGCGCACGTCCGCGCTGCGCGTGTCGCTTCGGCTGTTGGTCGGGCATAGCACCAGCGCACGCGCGCCGCATTGCGCCGCGTAGTCGGCCAGCACGGTCGCCTCGTCCGCGCGCTCGGCGTTCCATTGCTCGAAGCGCTGCAGCGCGTTGATCGTCAGGATCGTCACGCCGCCGGCTTGGGCCGTTGCACGCACGGCGGCGGCCGGCGTGCCGTCGGCAATCTCGACGCCGTCGAGATCGTTGCGGATCTCGATCGTGTCGATGCCGAGGCGCTGGCACAGCGCGACGTAACGGTCGAACGGCAAGCGCGGTGCGCTCATCCGGTTCAGCGAAAAATGGAAGGCTTGCGTCATCTTTCTGTCCTAGGGTCTCGAGTAGGAGCGGGAGGGCGAATCAGGTGCCGTTGCGTGCGATGTCGGCTGCCGACCGGGGCGTCGGCGTCGGCATCGGCATCGGCATCGGCATCGGCATCGGCGGCGCGGCGATGGCATGCCACGTGTCGCGCAGCCAATGCGCGCATGCGACGTTGTTGTCGAAGATCGAGTAGCGTGCGCCGCCGCCGTAGTCGGGAAACGGGATGAATTCGCAGCTGATCTGTTCAAGCTGTGCCGGCTGCGCGCGCGCCTGCGATTGCAGCAACTGGTGCAGTGCAGCCTTCCACATATCGAGCGCTTCCGCGCGCCATTCACCGTGATACGCGCCCGGTGCGGGGGCGACGAACGGATACTGGATGCCGCGCCCGGGCCTGCCGTCGGCGCGGCGCATCCACGGGTTCTCCGGATTGTTCGGTATCACGCTGCGCGCATGCGCATGCCGGACCCAGCCGCGCGCGATCCAGTCGGCGTAGAGGGTGTCGGGCGATGCCGGGTCGAGCAACCGTCGGCCGCCGTCGGCCGCGTCGCGGATGCCCGATGCATCGAGTTCGGCGCGATTGCCGATCTTGAACAGCAGGTGCGAATGATCGAGCGTGATCCGGAATGACACGCCGGCCTGCTCGACAAGCCGTGCGACGCGTGCGACACGCGTGAAATCCTCACTCCACATGTCGACGTGCACTTCGAGGCTCGGCAGGCAGCCGGCCGGCTCGCCGCGCTCGTAGGTCCGCAGGTAGAAATCGGCGACCTCGCGGTCAGACAGCGGATGGCCGTCCGCGTGATGCGCATGCAACTGACAGTTGAGCACCGTGCTGCCGAAGCGCGCGCCCGCGTCGACGATCTCGGCGACGTGTGCCTCGTCACGGCCCGCGCACCAGATGCCGCCGATCACGCGAATCGGCAGCGCATGGCGATCGACCAGCGCGAAATACGGCGACAGGTTCTCGCCGCGCGCCGGGTTCTTCTCGACGTAGTCGAATACACCGGCGCCGGCCACCATCAGGAAACGTTCGGTGGGCGCGGGCAACGGCAAGCCGTCGTGCTCGAGCACGCCGTCGAGGTTCACGCCGATGAGAATCGGTTCAGCCATCGTCTCCTGTCCGCCGTTGTCATGGGATTGGTTGCCCAATGTACGGAGGTGCGACGCGGGCTGCATGACAAACGTTGGCGAAAAATCGCCAATGACGCGGTCGATTTTTTCGTAACGCGCATGCGGCGCGACAGACGGTCTGCCGGGCGTTCGAATTCAGGCCGGCAGGTACGCGCTCGTCCTCACGTTAGCCGGACAGAACACCCGGAATTCGACCGGATCGGCCGGTGGCGGCTGTTCGACGATCCCGCACGCATGCAGCACGTGCTGCAGTGCGGAAATCACCTGGCCGTCCGGATCCTGGTCGATCGCGAGATCCATCGCGCCGGATTCGATGAAAGTGCGGTGCAGGTCGATCATCTCGTGGCCGATCCACACGACGCGGCCGGCCGCGCCGGCCTTGCGCAGCGCCGCTTCGATGCCGGCCGAGCCGGCGCCGCTGTTGTAGATCGCGACCACGTCGTCGTGCGCCTGCAGCGCCTTCGTCACGGCGCGGTAGCAGCGGTCGTCCTGGTCGAACGTCTCGACCGGCTCGTCGTCGCAGCGGACGGCGGCGAACGCTTCGGCGAGCTGGTCGCGGCAGCCGGCCATCCGGTCCGCGTGCGCGCGGTAGCCCATGCGCCCGCCGAGCAGCAGCACGCGGCCGGGGCGTGCCGCCAGGCGGCCGATGTAATAGCCGGCCGTGCGTCCGGCCCGGTAGTTGTCGATACCGGCGAAGTGCGCGCGGTCGATGCCGCCGATGTCGGTGACCATCGTGACGACGGTCTCGCCGCGCGCGATCGCGCCGGCCAGCGCGTCGCGCACGCGGGCCGTGTCGCGTGCCGTGACGATCAGCGCCGCGCGCCGGTAGGCGGGCCGCTCGATCAGGGTGGCGGCCCGCTCGTCGTCGGCGGCAGGCAGGATCGTCCGGTGTACGACCACGAGCCGGTCGAGCATCTGCAGCGAGCGCTGCAGCGCCAGCTGCAGCCGCCGGAAGAATGCCGCGTCAGTGTCCGGCAGCAGCACGTCGACGTGGATCAGCCCGTGCCGCGTATCGGGCAACTGGCGCGGCACGCCGAGCTGCCGCGCGGCCGCCACCACGCGTTCGCGCGCCTGCGCCGAGACGCTGCCGCGCTCGTTCAGCACGCGGTCGACGGTGGTCGTGCTGACGCCGGCGAGCGCTGCGATCTCGTTGAAGCGTGCGGTGCGCTTGCGCCAGCGCGGCCGGGATTCGCCTGCCATGGTTGTCTCCATCGTGGTGTCGCCATCGAGACGTGGCGATGCGGGGAACGCTAAAACGATGACGAAATTTCGTCAACGTTTCGATTGAGTGGGGGAGGCCGGGGGCCTAATTTTGATTCCATGCCGGAGCGCTTGGCGCGCTTCCTACGGACAAGGAATCAAGGAGACGCATGTGGTTCATATCGACGACCAGGCGCACGACCGCACGGCGGCGCGCCGTCAGGCATACCGGATGATCGGCGGCGCCGGCGAGCGCGCGCAGGCGGCCGGGCTCGCCAACGCGGAGTGGTATCGATGCCCGGTGCCGCGGCCGCTGATGAAGCAGTTGATGCAGCGCGGCGACGCGCGTGCGATCCGCGACACGCTGATCTGGTACGCGGCGATAGCGATCAGCGGGGTGCTCGCATGGCTGGCGTGGCGTGCACATTCGGCGTGGGCGCTTCCCGCGTTCTTCGTGTACGGCACGCTCTACTGCAGCCCGGCCGACTCGCGCTGGCACGAATGCGGACACGGCACGGCGTTCCGCACGCGCTGGATGAACGATGTGCTTTACCAGGTCGCGTCGTTCCAGGTATTCCGCCGCGCGACGGCGTGGCGCTGGAGCCATGCACGCCATCACACCGATACGCTGGTCGTCGGGCGCGATCCGGAAATCGCCGCGCCGAAGCCGACCGACTGGTTCTCGCTCGCGCTGAACATCGTCGCGCTGAAGCATGTGGCAGGCGAATTGCGCAAGATGATCGCGACAGCCTTCACCGGCCGGCTCGACGACGAGGAGCGCACCTACGTGCCCGAATCGGAGCGGCCGAAGGTGGTGCGCGAGTCTCGCATCCATCTCGCGGTGTACGCGCTCGTGACCGGTGCTTCGCTCTACTGGCACACGATCCTGCCGCTTCTCTATATCGGGCTGCCGAGCCTCTACGGTGCATGGCTGTACCTGTATTTCGGCCTCACGCAGCACGCGGGCATGCCCGAGAACGTGCTCGATCACCGGCGCAACTGCCGGACCGTGATGATGAATCCGGTGTTTCGCTTCCTGTACTGGAACATGAACTATCACGTCGAGCACCACATGTTCCCGATGGTGCCGTTCCACGCGCTGCCGAAGCTGCACGAGGCCGTGAAGGCCGACATGCCGCCGCCGTATCGCAGCACGCTGGCCGCATACGAGGAGATCGTGCCGGCGCTGGTTCGGCAGACGCGCGACCCGTCCCACTACGTCGTGCGGCCCGTGCCGGATCACGCGCGCGCCTGACCGGCATCGACCCTTCCAACCCAGGAGACACGCAACATGACGCAATGGATCGACACCGGCGCGCTCGACGACATCGACGACGAAGACGTCGCACGCTTCGACCATGCCGGTCATACGTATGCGATCTACCGGATCGCCGGCGAAGTCTATGCGAGCGATGGCCTGTGCACGCATGAGCAAGTACATCTCGCGGACGGGCTCGTGATCGACCACGTGATCGAATGCCCGAAGCACAACGGGCGCTTCGACGTGCGCGACGGCCGGCCGCTGTCCGCACCCGCCTGCGAGAAGCTGCGCACGTACCGCGCGAAGATCGAAGATGGCCGCATCCTGATCGAGGTGTGACGCGATGACGGGCGACCGAGTGATGGCGATCGTCGGCGCAGGCCACGCTGGCGGCCGCGCGGCGCAGGTGCTGCGTGAATCCGGCTGGGGCGGGCGGATCGTGCTGATCGGCGCGGAGGCGCACCTGCCGTACGAGCGGCCGCCGTTGTCGAAGGGCGTGCTGACCGGCGAACGCAGCGCGGCGCAGTGCCGGTTGCGCGATCCGGAAGCGTGGGCGGCCGATCGCATCGAGCCGGTCGTCGCGACGGTCGAGCGTATCGATCCGGGCGCACGCGAAGTGCGTGTGTCAGATGGTGGCGTGTTCGGCTACGACGCACTGCTGCTCGCGACCGGCGGCCGGGCGCGTCGCCTCGCGATTCCGGGCGCGACGTTAGACGGCGTGTTTGCGTTGCGCACACTCGACGACGCGGCGGCGCTCGGCACGCGGCTCGTGCCCGATGCACGGGTCGTGCTGATCGGCGGCGGCTTCATCGGCCTTGAAGTCGCGGCGTCGGCGCGACTGCGCGGGTGTAGCGTGACGGTGCTCGATGCGGCGTCGCGCCTTCTCGGGCGCGCGGTGCCGGAGGCGATCGCGGCGCGCGTGCACGCGCTTCACGAACGGCAGGGCGTGGCCATTCGCGTGAAGCGGAAGCCGGTTGCGATCGAGCGAACGGCGGGCGGCGCGCTGGCCGTCGTGCTCGACGACGGCGACACGCTGATCGCCGACACGGTCGTCGCCGGCATCGGTATCGAGCCGGCTGACGAGCTGGCGCGTGAGGCGGGCCTCACCGTCGAGCGCGGCATCGTCGTGAACGAGCGGCTCGAGACGTCGGCGCGCGGCATCTACGCGGCCGGCGACGTCGCGGTGTTTCCGAGTGTGCTGTCAGGGCGACTCGTCCGGCAGGAGACGTGGCACGGCGCCGAGACCCAGGCGCGCGTCGCTGCGCGCAACATGCTCGGCGCCGGCGAACCGTATCGCGAGACGCCGTGGTTCTGGTCGGATCAATTCGACGCGCAGTTGCAGGTGGCCGGCGAGCCGGCACTCGGCGAGCGAGCGGTCGCGCGCGTGCTTGGCGACGACGCGGAAATCCATTTCCATTTCGACGCCGGTGCGCGGCTCGTCGCCGCAAGCGGGTTCGGTCGCGCGTCGGGGTTCGTCAAGGACATGCGGGTGGCGAGAATGCTGGTCGAGCGCGGGGCGGACGTGACGCCGGCCGCCGTGGCGGACGTGAACGTGAAGCTGAAATCGCTGATCGGAGAGGCGGGCGGCAGGTAGCGAAGCGATGCGCAATGCGCGACCGGCGCGAGCCACGGCCATGGGAGCGAGTACGAAGGCGGGGGAAGCGGCACGGGTGCGATACCCGCGCCGCTATGCCGGCGTGCCGGCGGTCAGGCGAACGAGCCTGTTCCCGAAGCGCGCGTTGGTCGATGGCCACGCGCTTCGTTACAGGCCCGCGTTCAGGCCATCGCGTGCAGATGCAGGTACAGGCCGGCTGCTGCGGCGCCGCCGAGCAGCGGACCGACGACGGGCACCCATGCATAGCGCCAGTCGCTGTCGCGCTTGCCGGGGATCGGCAGCAGCGCATGCATGATGCGCGGCGACAGGTCGCGCGCGGGGCTCATCGCGTAGCCGGTCGGGCCGCCGAGCGAGATGCCGATGCCGAGCACGAGCAGGCCGACGGGCAGTGCGTCGAGCGCGCCGAGGCCGACTTGCGGCGACGCGAGGTACAGCACGCCGAGGATCAGCACGAACGTGCAGATCGCTTCGGTCAGCACGTTGTGCGTGACGCTGCGGATCGCGGGCGCCGTGCAGAACACCGCGAGCTTCAGGTCCGCATCGGCTTCCTTCGCGAAGTGCTGGCGATAGGCGAGCCACACGAGCAGCGCGCCCGCCATCCCGCCGAGCATCTGCGCGAGGACGTAGCCGCCGACTTTCGACCATGCGAACTTGCCCGCGAGCGCGAGGCTGATGGTGACGATCGGGTTCAGGTGCGCGCCGCTGAACGACGCGGTCACGTAGACGGCGACGAATACGGCCATCGCCCAGCCCATCACGATCACGATCAGGTCCGCGCCTTTGCCCTTGGTCTTTGCAAGCAGCACGTTTGCGACCGCGCCGTTGCCGAGCAGCACGAGGATCGCCGTGCCGATGAATTCCGCAATATAAGGTGACATTGTTGTCTCTCTTGAGTCACGGCGGACTCGCGCATTGCGCGGTCCGCCGGTGTTGTTGTATTTCGTCCGGATGCCTGACGGTTACTGTGCGTCGTCGGCCCATGCCTTGGCGGCACGCACCGCGCGCTGCCAGCCCGACATGCAGCGTTCGACCTGCTCCTTCGGCATCGACGGCGAGAAGCGGCGATCGAGCTGCCACTGGTCGCGCACTTCGTCGAGGTTCTTCCAGTAGCCGATCGCGAGGCCCGCGAGGTAGGCTGCGCCGAGGGCGGTCGTCTCGGTGATCTGCGGACGCACTGCGTCGACACCGAGCAGGTCAGCCTGGAACTGCATCAGCAGGTTGTTCGCGCTCGCGCCGCCGTCCACGCGCAGCTCGCCGATGCTGATACCCGAGTCGGCTTCCATCGCGGCCAGCACGTCGAGCGACTGGTATGCGATCGAATCGAGCGCCGCGCGTGCGAGGTGCGCGGAGGTCGTGCCGCGCGTGACGCCGAATACCGAGCCGCGCGCCCGTGCGTTCCAGTGCGGTGCGCCGAGGCCGGCGAACGCAGGTACCAGGTAGACGCCGTCGGTGTGCGGCACGCTCGCGGCGAGCGCTTCGATTTCAGCGGCCGACTTGATGATGCCGACGCCGTCGCGCAGCCACTGCACCACCGCGCCCGCGATGAAGATGCTGCCTTCGAGCGCGTACTGCACGTTGTCGCCGATCTGCCAGGCGATCGTCGTGACGAGGTTGTTCTTCGATTCGATCGGCTTGTCGCCGGTATTCATCATCAGGAAGCAGCCGGTGCCGTAGGTGTTCTTCACCATGCCGGACTGCGTGCACATCTGGCCGAACAGCGCCGCCTGCTGGTCGCCTGCGATACCCGCGAGCGGGATCTTCGACGCGAACACGGTGGTCTTCGTGTGGCCGTAGATTTCCGACGATGCCTTCACTTCCGGCAGCATGCTGCGCGGGATGTCGAGCATGTCGAGCAGTTCGTTGTCCCACTCGCGCGTGTGGATGTTGAACAGCATCGTGCGCGACGCGTTGGTCACGTCGGTCACGTGCAGTTCGTGCTTCGTGAAGTTCCACACGAGCCAGCTGTCGACGGTGCCGAACGCGAGCTTGCCCTGCTTGGCTTTCTCGCGTGCGCCCGGCACGTTGTCGAGAATCCAGCGAATCTTGGTTCCCGAGAAGTACGAATCGATCGGCAGGCCGGTCTTCGCGCGCACCTTCGCCTCGAAGCCCTGCGCCTTCAGCGAATCGCAGAAGTCGGCCGTGCGGCGATCCTGCCAGACGATCGCGTTGTAGACGGGCTGGCCCGTTTCGCGATCCCAGACGATCGTGGTTTCACGCTGGTTGGTGATGCCGATCGCGGCGATCGACGTGCCGTTCAGGCCCGTGCGCGTGACGGCTTCGGCGGCGACGCCGGCTTGCGTCGACCAGATTTCCTGCGGGTCGTGCTCGACCCAGCCGGGTTGCGGGTAGATCTGCTCGAATTCCTTCTGGGCGATCGATACGATATTGCCCTGGCGATCGAACAGCATCGCGCGGGAACTCGTGGTGCCCTGGTCAAGCGCGAGGATGTACTGATCCTGCATGTCTCTCATCTCCATCCGTGGATTTGGCTTAGTTGTGATGCGCGCCGCATGTGGGGCGGCGCGTCGGTGAGTCAACGTCGGTACGGCAACTGCAACTGCATTCCGGTCAGGCGTGCGGCGCGTGCGCGGCGGCGAACCACGCGTCGACCGCGGCGGTCACCGCGTCGAGCGTGCCGGGCGCGACGTGCAGGCCGAGCTTCGAGCGGCGCCACAGCACGTCCTGCGCGCAGGTCGCCCATTCGGCGTCGCGCAGGTAGCGCAGTTCGGCGTCGTAGATGCCCGGTGCGATTTCGGTGCCGAGATCGGCGAGCGACTTCGCGCCGTCGATCAGGCGCTCCGCGCGCGTGCCGTATGCACGCGCATAGCGGCGGGCGAGCGCGGCGGGCAGCCACGCATGGCGTTTGGCGAACGTATCGGCGAATGCGTCGAACTTCGCGTTCGCGATGTCGCCGCCCGGCAGTGCGACGCCGGCCGTCCAGGTCTTCGCGTCGCGGCCGAGCGCGTTGCACAGCATGTCGCCGGCTTCTTCCGCGAGCTTGCGGAACGTCGTGATCTTGCCGCCGAACACCGACAGCAGCGGGGCGCCCGCACCGTCGTCCAGCTCGAGGCGGTAGTCGCGCGTGACGGCCGACGCGTTCGCGGCGTTCTCGTCTTCCAGCAGCGGGCGCACGCCCGAGTAGGTCCAGTGCACGTCGGCCGGCGAGATCTTGCGCTTGAAGTAGCGGTTGATCGAATCGCACAGGTACTGCGTCTCGTCGCGATCGATCGCGACCTTCGCGGGATCGTTCGTGTATTCGACGTCGGTGGTGCCGATCAGCGTGAAATCGTGCTCGTACGGAATCGCGAAGATGATCCGCTTGTCCGGGTTCTGGAAGATGTACGCGTGATCGTGATCGAACAGGCGGCGCGTGATGATGTGGCTGCCCTTCACGAGCCGCACGCTGTGGTGCGCGCCGCGGCCGAGCGCGCCTTTCAGCACTTCGCCGACCCACGGGCCGGCCGCGTTCGCGATCGCGCGCGCATGCACGACGCGGGTCGAGCCGTCGGCGTGCTGCAGCCGCGCTTCCCATTCGTCGCCGCGGCGTTCGGCGGACACCAGCTTCGTGCGCGTCAGAATCTGGGCGCCGCGCTCCTTCGCATCCATCGCGTTCAGCACGACGAGGCGCGCGTCGTCGACCCAGCCGTCCGAATAGACGAAGCCGCGCTTGATCGAATCGATCAGCGGCGCGCCGGCCGCATGGCGGCGCATGTCGATGCCGCGCGAGCCGGGCAGCAGCTCGCGTTTCGCGAGGTGATCGTAGAGGAACAGCCCGATGCGGATCAGCCAGGCCGGACGCAGGTTCGGCATGTGCGGCATCACGAAGCGCAGCGGCCACATGATGTGCGGCGCCGCGCGCAGCAGCGTCTCGCGTTCCTGCAGCGCCTTGCGCACGAGCCCGAACTCGTTGTACTCGAGGTAGCGCAGGCCGCCGTGAATCAGCTTCGTGCTGGACGACGACGTGTGCGACGCGAGATCGTCCTGCTCGCAGAGCATGACCGACAGGCCGCGGCCGGCCGCATCGCGCGCGATGCCCGCGCCGTTGATGCCGCCGCCGACGACGAGCAGATCGTAGCGATTCGGTTGGGTCACCTGCTGTCCTTATCGTCTGAGGGAAATGGGTGAACAGAAAATGTTCGAATTCGAAATTTAACGAACGAAATCGAAAAAGTAAAGTTCGATAAAGCGGGGCCAGTAGCGCGCGGCGAGATACCGGACGATACTGGCGGAATCGACCGTTTCACGAGGTGAATCATGCGTATTGGGATGTGGGCCGGCGTGTGCGCCGTCCTTCTGGCGGGGTGCACTGCCGGGATGCCGCCGCTCGTCGGCAACTGGCGCACGCCATCGTTCGTCGACCTGCAGACGTCGTGCGGCGGCACGGCACGGGACTGGGGCACGGACGCGCAGCCGGTCTATTCGACGCTGTATGACGCGTACGTGGCGAAACGGTATCGCGGGCTGACGGAAGCGA
The DNA here is from genome assembly GCF_004343765.1 of Burkholderia sp. SRS-25. Taxonomy (NCBI): domain Bacteria; kingdom Pseudomonadati; phylum Pseudomonadota; class Betaproteobacteria; order Burkholderiales; family Burkholderiaceae; genus Burkholderia; species Burkholderia sp. SRS-25. The sequence continues at coordinate 25,987 of NZ_PTXM01000029.1, read as the reverse complement.
ACTATTGTGCGTTCGTAAACGAACTTTCGACGCACTATGCAGCACCCGATGCGGCGGCGCGTGCCGACTGGATCGCGTATTTCAACGGTGCGCGCGCGCAGGCCATCAGTTGGCGGGCGGCGGTCGATCCGACGCTGCGCGGCGGCTGAAGCTGGTGCGGCGGGGCGGCGAGAGGGAAGCGGAAACGGCCGCGCGGCCCGGCATCCGGGCGGCGCGGTCAGGTCAGGAACGGTGTGGTTTTACGAATAGCGGTACTTGATGGATCGCAGCGCGGCATCGCCGGTTTCGGTCACGCAGTATTTGCGCCCCGAACCGAGTCCTTCCAGACGGACGAGCTGCTGTTCGAGCAGTGCGTCGATTTCGTCCCGATCCATGTTGGTTTGATCGGGAGCATCCTTCACAAGCAATAGCGTGGCGAATTCATGCGGACTCAGCATCGTTCTCTCCATGGCGACCAGTCAGCCCGCGCGGCCGGCGCACGGGCCGACGCGCGATACCCATCGGGGTATGGCTTGGGGGGAAAGCTGTATTCGCCGGCCATGCCATTCGTCCGCGCCCTGGCACAGGCGGAACGGTCGAAATGGGCCGGGGAACTGGAGTCTAGTCGAGCGCGCAGGCAAACGACAAATCAGTCCCCGTTAATTTTTCCTTTGACAGCCGGACCGTGCGCAAGCGGTTTGCTCGCGACGCCAACTTCTTGATTTCACTTGAAGTTTCGGGTGCGGTGCAGCATCGGAACCGTCACTCGGCGACGTACACCTGGGTGCCGGCGGCCGCCACGGTATCGGCCATCTCGGGCGGCAGCGGCTTGTCCGTGAAGAGCGCGTGCACCTGGCTCAGGTGGCCCTGGCGCACCAGCGCGGGACGGCCGACCTTCGAATGATCGGTCACGAGATAGACGGTGCGCGCATGCTGCATGATCGCCTCGGCCACGCGCACCTCACGTGTGTCGAAGTCGCGCAGCGTGCCGTCGGCCTCGATCGCCGACGTGCCGATGATCGCGTAGTCGACCTTGAACTGGCGGATGAAGTCGATCGCGAGTTCGCCGACGATCCCCTTGTCCCACGGCCGCACGATGCCGCCCGTGATCAGCACCTCGCAGTCGGGGTAGCCGCTCATCATCGACGCGACGTTGAGGTTGTTCGTGATCACGTGAAGCCCGTGGTGGCGGTTCAGCGCGCGTGCGACTTCCTCGGTGGTCGTGCCGAGGTTGATGAACAACGAAGCCTGGTCGGGAATGTGTGACGCCGCGAGCGCCGCGATGCGGCGCTTCTCGTCGTGGAACATCCGCTGGCGCGCGGTGTACGACACGTTCTCCGAGCTGGTCGGCAGGCTCGCGCCGCCGTGATAGCGGCGCAGCAGGTTCAGGTCGGCCAGCCAGTTCACGTCGCGGCGAATCGTCTGCGGCGTCACCGCGAAGTGCGCGGCGAGATCGTCGACGGTCACGAAGCCGTCGCGCTGCACCCATTCGAGCAATTCCTGCTGGCGCGCGTTGAGGGTGAGGCGGGGATCTCGGGTCATGGCTCGATGGTCGTGTCGTGAGACGGAGCGGGTATTGTAAGGGCGGCAACGGGGTTAGGCCGGCCCGGCCTGCATGCTTGGCTGATATTCATGTAGAAATTGCATGGATTCATGTGACAAATGAATTTGCGCGATCGCGTTGATCGCGCTGCAATGGCGGATTGCCCGCGCCCGCGGGGCGCGTCCGGCGCGATCATTCAGCTTTCGACGAGGTGGAACCGATGACTGGCTTCAACTGGCACAACCCGTATCCGACGACCCGCATCCCGGTGTTCGCGCGCAACGTCGTGTCGACGTCGCACCCGCTCGCCGCGCAGGCCGGGCTGCGGATGCTGTGGAAGGGCGGCAACGCGGTCGACGCGGCGCTCGCTGCCGCGGCCGCGATCACGGTCGTCGAGCCCGTGTCGTGCGGGCTCGGCGGCGACGCGTTCGCGCTCGTGTGGGACGGCGAGCGGCTGTCCGGGCTGAACGCGTCGGGCGTCGCGCCGGCCGCATGGAACGTCGACTATTTCCGCAAGCGCCACGGCGAGGCGGGCAACGGCATCGCGAACAAGCCGACGCGCGGCTGGGATACCGTCACCGTGCCGGGCGTGATCGCGGGCTGGGAAGCGCTGCATGCGAAGTTCGGTTCGCTGCCGTTCGCGGACCTGCTCGAACCGGCGATCGAAATCGCGGAGCGCGGCTATGCGGTGCCGCCGATCGTCGCGCACAAGTGGGCGGCCGCGGTGCCGGAACTCAAGGGGCTGCCCGGTTTCGCGGACACCTTCATGCCGCACGGCCGCGCACCGCTGGTGGGCGAGCGCGTACGCCTGCCGGGCCATGCGCAGACGTTGCGCACGTTGCAGAAGGAAGGTGCGCGTGCGTTCTACGAGGGGGCGCTCGCCGAACGCATCGCCGCGTTCTCCCGCGAAGGCGGTGGCGCGCTGACCGCAGCCGACCTGCATGCTTACCGGCCCGAATGGGTCGAGCCGATCGGCAAGCGCTTCGGCCGTCACACGATCCACGAGATTCCGCCGAACGGGCAGGGCATCGCGGCGCTGATCGCGCTCGGGATCGCCGAGCATGCGGGCGTGACCGAATGGCCAGTCGATTCGGCCGACTCGCAGCATCTGCAGATCGAGGCGATGAAGCTTGCGTTCGCCGATGTCTATCGCTACGTCGCCGATCCGCGCGCGATGGAGCTCACACCCGAACAGATGCTCGACGACGAGTATCTCGCCGAACGCGCGAAACTGATCGATCCCGCGCGCGCGACGCACTTCGCCGCCGGCCGGCCGCATTCGGGCGGCACGATCTACCTGTCGGCGGCCGACGAACGCGGGATGATGGTGAGCTTCATCCAGTCGAACTACATGGGCTTCGGCTCGGGGCTCGTCGTGCCCGGCACCGGCATCGCGCTGCAGAATCGCGGGCACGGCTTCTCGATGGACCCGGCTTCGCCGAATGTCGTCGCGGGCGGCAAGCGGCCGTTCCACACGATCATCCCGGCGTTCGTCACCGAGGAGGTCGATGGTCGGACCGAGGCCGTGATGAGCTTCGGCGTGATGGGCGGCGACATGCAGCCGCAAGGGCACCTGCAGACTGTCGTGCGGATGCTCCGCTATGGGCAGCAACCGCAGGCGGCCTGCGATGCGCCGCGCTGGAAGGTCAACCGCGACTTCACGCTCGACGTCGAGGCAACGATGAATCGCGCGACGGTCGATGCGCTGGCCGCACGCGGCCATACGATCAAGTCGATCGACGATCCTTACATGGATTTCGGTTCGGGGCAGTTCATCTGGCGTCTCGACCGTGACGATCGCGAGCGCGGCTACGTGGCCGCGAGCGACAGCCGGCGCGACGGCCTGGCGGCCGGCTTCTGACGGATTGCCGCCGGCTTCGCCGGCATGTCGTGCGCTTCGCGGGCGGCCGAACGGCCGCCCGTTTCGTTTGCGGCAGCCCGTATCGCCGAGCGGGCGCAAGCGGTTTGAAGGAGTCGTCTAACGAACGGCAACAGACGCCGTGGAACTGCGCTTGTCGGGCATGGTCAGTGCTTTGGAGCACGAACATCAAAGTCCGGCTAAGATGCCAGCATGGTTCGGCCGGACCAATCCACTATAAACGCAAGTAAAACGCCGCCTGCGGGAGGGTCGGCGCCTGTGCCGAAGGCATGGGCCGGCCCCCGCGCGACGACTGGGAGCGCACCACCATGGACACCAAAACGACGCATGTGATGCCGTGGCGAATCGAGGACATCGACCTGAACCGGATCGATCGTCAACGTGCCGCCGCGAACGAGGATCTGCTGCTGCTGCTGTGCGCGTCGTCGTTCATCGAAAGCGGCTCGGATCTCTACACGAGCAATCTGAGCCAGTTCTTCAACGACGATCCGGAAGTCTCCGCATGGCTCAACAATGCATGGGAGCACGAAGAATTGCAGCACGGGCGCGCGCTGAAGGCGTACATCGCGCACGTGTGGCCGGAGTTCGACTGGGATACCGCGTTCGCGAACTTCTTCGCCGAGTATTCGCAGACCTGCAAGGTCGAGGCGTTCGAGAAGACCCGCGCGCTCGAGATGGTCGCGCGCTGCGTCGTCGAGACGGGCACGGCCACGCTCTATCGCGCGATCAACGAGTGCTCGGACGAGCCCGTGCTGAAGGAAATCACGGACAACATCCGCACCGACGAAGTGCGCCACTACAAGCACTTCTTCAAGTTCTTCAAGAAGTACAACCAGGTCGAAGGCAATGGCCGCCTTGCGGTGCTGGGCGCACTGGCGCGCCGCGTGATGGAAATCAAGAACGAGGATTCGGAGATCGCGCTGCGCCATGTGTTCGCGGTCCGCTATCCGGATCGTGTCGGCGACAGCCAGTACAACCGCGAACGCGCCGCGCGCATCAGCACGCTCGTGCGGCGCAACCTGTCGGCCGACATGTGCGTGAAGATGCTGCTCAAGCCGCTCGACCTGCCCGCGAAGATCCAGCCGGGCGTTCACTATCCGCTCACGAAAATCACGCGGCACGTGTTCCTGCGCTGATCGCCGCAGCGCGGCCCGACGCGCGTATGCTGCGGCTCTTCATCCGCTCATCTACCGGGGCCACGCCATCATGACCGACACCCATCGCCACGCGCTCGAACAATGGACGTTCGACGCGTGGCCGCCGGCCGTCGTCTCGTTGTTCGACGGTACCGCGCTCGAGCGTCATGCCGACTTCGCCGCCTCGCTGATCGTCGCGACCGACGATGGCCAATTGCGCACGACGCTGCTCGGCGTCGGCGAAATCTATGCACACGATGCGCGCACGCTGCTGCTGGCGCTCTGGCCGCAATCGCGTGCGGCGCGCGCGATCACGCAACGGCGGTCGGCTGCGTTGACGCTCGTCGCGGACGGCGCGTTCTTTCAGGCGCAATTGAGGATGGCGCCGCTCGAGGGAGACTTCGGTGGACTGGCCGGATTCGCTGCGACGATCGCGCACGGCGATGCGCAGCGGGTCGGCTATGCGCGTCTCGCGACAGGTGTCACGTTCACGCTGGAAGGGGAGCGCACCGAGGTGCTCGCGCGCTGGCAACGCCAGGTCGAGCACCTGCGGCGCGCAGCCGCACGGCTTCAGTGACCGCGCTGGCCGCTGCGCGACGAGCGGTTGCGGTTCGCATGCGCGGCATTGCCGTTCGCCGGGCGTGCGCTGTTGCCGCCACCGGCCGGACGCCCGCCGTTGCCGCCGGCGCCGCCTTGCCCTTGCGTGCGAGGCTTCGCGGCCTTCTGCTGGGAAGCCTTCGGTTGCGCATTGCCGTCGCGTTTCGCGGCCGGCTGGCCTGAGCCGCCTGCGCGCGGCTGGCGATTGCCGCCGCCACCCCCGCGCGGTTGCTGCTGCCCGCGACGCTGCTGGATCGGCTCCGGCTTCGCGTTCGGATCGGGTTCGAAGCCCGCGATCACTTCCTGCGGAATCTCGCGCTTGATCAGCCGCTCGATGTCGCGCAGCAGCTGCTTCTCGTCGACGCACACGAGCGACACGGCTTCGCCGGTCGCACCCGCACGGCCCGTGCGGCCGATCCGGTGCACGTAGTCTTCCGGCACGTTCGGCAGGTCGAAGTTGACGACGTGCGGCAACTGGTCGATGTCGATCCCGCGCGCGGCGATATCGGTCGCGACGAGCACCTGCAGCGTGCTGTTCTTGAACTCCGCCAGCGCGCGCGTGCGGGCCGACTGGCTCTTGTTGCCGTGGATCGCCATCGCGCTGATGCCGTCCTTCGTCAGTTGCTCGGCGAGCCGGTTCGCGCCGTGCTTCGTGCGCGTGAACACGAGCACCTGGAACCAGTTGTGTTCGCGGATCAGGTGCGTGAGCAGTTCGCGCTTGCGGTCGCGGTCGACCGGGTGGATCTTCTGCGCGACGCTTTCGGCGGTCGTGTTGCGGCGTGCGACCTCGATCAGCGCGGGCGAGTCGAGCAGGCTGTCGGCGAGCGCCTTGATCTCGTCGGAGAAGGTGGCCGAGAACAGCAGGTTCTGGCGCTGCGGCGGCAGCTTCGCGAGCACGCGCTTGATGTCGTGGATGAAGCCCATGTCGAGCATCCGGTCGGCTTCGTCGAGCACGAGGATGTCGAGGTCCGACAGGTCGATCGTCTTCTGCTGCATGTGATCGAGCAGGCGGCCCGGTGTCGCGACGACGATGTCGACGCCGCGCTTGAGCGCATCGATCTGCGGATTGATGCTGACGCCGCCGAACATCACGGTCGAGCGCAGCTTCACGTACTTGCTGTACGCACGGACGCTTTCCTCGACCTGGGCGGCGAGTTCGCGCGTCGGCGTGAGGATCAGCGCGCGCACGGCGCGCTTCGCGCCGCGATGTTCCGCGTAGAACGTATGCAGGCGTTGCAGGATCGGCAGCGTGAAGCCGGCGGTCTTGCCGGTGCCCGTCTGCGCGCCGGCGAGCAGGTCGCCGCCGCCGAGGACGGCCGGGATCGCCTGTTGCTGGATCGGGGTCGGCGACGTGTAGCCGAGTTCGTTGACCGCCTTGACCAGCGGTTCGGCCAAGCCGAGAGATTCGAAAGACATAGATACCACTCTTCAGTTTTATGATCGGCGACGTCTCGCGCGGCCCGCGCGGGAGGTGACATCGCAAAATGCAAAAGGGCGCGGCCGCGGTTTCCCGCAGCCGCGCCCCGTTTGTGTCAGCCGCTTCTTAGTCGAGCGGCGCGGAACGCAGGTCGCTCACCTGTTGCGGCGAGATCGGTGTACCGTTGTTACCCCACGACACCCGGATATACGTGACGACCGCCGCAACCTCCTGGTTCGACAGCGACTGTGCGAACGGCGGCATCCCGTACGGACGCGGATTCTTGAACGTGCTCGGCGGATAGCCACCGTTCAGCACCATGCGGATCGGGTTGACTGCCGATTCCATCATGATCGAGTGGTTGCCCGCGAGCGGCGGATACGCCGGCGGCTTGCCTGCGCCGTTTTCGGCGTGGCAGGTCGCGCAGTTGTCCGCGTAGATCTTCTTGCCCTGCTCGAACAGCGCGTTGCCGAACTGCTTCGACGGCTCGTACTGCATGTTCTTCGGCGCTTCAGCCTTCTGCGGGATCGACTTCAGGTACGTCGACATCGCGCGCGTATCTTCGTCGGTCATGTACTGCAGGCTGTTGTGGACCACGTCCGCCATCGGGCCGAATACCGCACCCTTATGCGACACGCCGGCCTGCAGCAGGTCGGACAGCTCCTGCACGTGCCAGTCGCCGAGGCCGAGTTCCTTGTCGTTCGTCAGCGACGGCGCATACCAGTTCTGCAGCGGGATCAGGCCGCCTGCGAACGCCGACGAGGTCACCGGGCCGCCCATCATGTTGATCGACGTGTGGCACATCGAGCAGTGGCCGAGGCCTTCGACGAGGTACGCGCCGCGGTTCCATTCGACCGACTTGGTCGGATCCGGCTTGTATTCGCCTTCCTTGAAGAACAGCGTACGCCAGCCGATCAGCAGGTTGCGGTTGTTGAACGGGAACTTCAGTTCATGCGGACGGCTCGGCACCGACACCGGCGCGACCGAGCGCAGGTACGCGTAGATCGCGTCCGAATCCGCACGCGTGACCTTCGTGTAGCTGGCGAACGGGAAGCCCGGGTAGAGCAGGCTACCGTCCTTCGAACGACCGGTGTGCATCGCGCGGTAGAAGTCGTCCGACGTCCACTTGCCGATGCCGTCCTTGTCGTCCGGCGTGATGTTCGGCGTGTACATCGTGCCGAACGGCGTCGCCATCGGCAGGCCGCCCGCGAACGACTTGCCGCCGCGCACGGTGTGGCACGCGATACAGTCGCCGACGCGCGCGAGATACTCGCCCTTCTTGATCAGCGCGGCCTGGTCGGCCGGCGTGGCCGCGACGGCGGAGGCGCCGTGCAGCGTGTCGTTGCCCGGCCACAGGACCGGCACGAGGGCGGCGGCCGCGATGATCGCGACGGCCGAGAGTGCAAACAGGGACTTGCGTTTCATTGTGTCTGTCTCCCTTGCCTTATTGCGGTTCGCTGCCGCAGGCGAGCGGAGTCTTCATCGAACGCGCCGGAGCCGGCACGGGGTTGGCGGGCGCCGGTTGCGCGGCAAGCCATGCGGTCACGGCCGTCACGTCTTCGTCGGAAAGCTTCGAAGCGACTTCATGCATGCAGTCAGGCGCCTTCGCGTGACGGTTGCCGGAACGCCATGCACCGATCTGCGCGCTCAGGTAGTCGGCGTGCAGGCCGACCAGGCCCGGGATCGCCGGCTGCATGCCGGTCAGCGTCGCGCCGTGGCAGGCCACGCAGGCCGGCAGCTTGCGGGACGGGTCGCCTTGCGTGACGAGCTGCTTGCCGCGCGCGAGCGTCGCGGCCGGCAGCGTCGGCTTCGCCGGCGCCGGGTACGGCGGGCGTTCGGCCGAGAAGTGCTCGGCCATTTCACGCAGGTAGTCGTCGTTCAGGTACGTCAGCAGGTAGTTCATCGGCGGGTACTTGCGCCTGCCGTCGCGGAAGTTGACGAGCTGGTTGTACAGGTACTCGGCCGGCTTGCCGGCAAGACGCGGGAAGTAGTCGTTGTCCGTGCCCTGGCCATGGACGCCATGGCAAGCCGTACAGCCGCGCACGCGCTCGGCCATGGTATCGGGTGCCTTGAGCGGCGCCTGCTGGGCGTGCGCTTGCTCCGTGGGCTTGGTCTGCGCTTGGGCAGCGCTCATAAGGCCCGCGCTGCCGAACATCAGAACGGCGAGCAGCGGACGGAAGAGGCGTCTTGAAGACACACGAGACTCCATGTTTATTCGACGGGGACCTGTTGTCCGGGCTACGATCGGCTCGGCGCATGACGGCAAGGCAGCCGGGCTGCTGCGACGCGGCATTCTATCATCGATGGGTAATGACGGCTATTTGGCAAAAGGACATCGGTTCCTGTCCGTTTGCGACTTGCGACAATTTGACGCGCATTGCGACGCGTCAGTGTGAACCGGCGTGCGTTTTCACCATCGAAGACCGTACACTCGCGGGTCGCGCGGCGCCGCCTCCGCCGCAGGTCCAGTCATTTCTCCCGTTTCCGGATTCATCGATGACGTTTTCTACCGTGCCGTTGCCTTCCTCACGCTGTCCATCCCGTTGCTGCCACTTCGTCGGCCTGCCGCTTTCGGGAGGGTGTGCGCGATGAAGTTCGACAGCTTGTGGATCGGTCAGGTCGCGCTCGCGGCGCTGATGGACGCGGCGTTCGCGATGGCGGTCGGTTCGGCGCTGCTCAAGGCATGGCTCGGCAAGGACGGTGCGCGTCCGGTCGTCGCGCCGTCGCATCCCGCGTGGCTGCGCGCGCAACATTCGCTGGTCGCGGCGGCGTTGGCGCTGGTGCTCGCGGATCTCGGCTGGCTCGTCTACGAAGCCGCGACGATGAGCGGGACGGGGCTCGGCGGCGCGTTCGCCGCGATTCCGGTGATGCTGACGCAGACGCACACGGGCTTCGCATGGAGCGTCGCGTTCGCCGGCGCCGTGGTGCTCGCGATCGTCGCGCTGGCGAAGCCGGAGGGCCCGGTCGCACACGCGGTGCTGTGGCTCGCGGTGATCGTGGTCGCGGCCGGCAAGGCTTCGCTCGGCCATGCGGCCGATACGGGTGCGCTGTCCGCGGCGGTCGGCGTGCAGACGCTGCACCTGCTCGCAACGGCCGTGTGGGGTGGCCTCGTGCTCGCGGGCGGGCTCGCGGTGCTGCCCGCGCTTGGGTCGTCGGTCGCGCGTGGTGCGCTGATCCGCATCGGCCAGCATCTTTCGCGCACGTCGATCATCGCGGTCGTCTTCGTGCTCGGTACCGGGGCGCTCAATGCGATCCGCGGGCTCGGTGGTTCGCTCGCACCGCTCGACGGCAGCACGTGGGGGCGCGTGTTGCTGCTGAAGCTGCTGCTCGTCGCGCTCGTGCTCGTGCTCGGCGGCCTGAACCGCTTCGCGGCGCTGCCGCGCCTGCGCCGCACCGCATCGACCGAGGATGCGCACACGTTCCGCAACATCCTGCATCTCGAAGCACTGACGATGATCGGCGTGTTCGTCGCGGCCGCCGTGCTGTCGTTCAGCGTGCCGGGGTTCGCGGCACTCGGCTGACGGCAGGGCCCGCGCGGCGCAAGGCCGCCGTCGCGCCCCCGGCACATGCCGGACACCGCACTGCGCACGCAAGAACGGCTGCCTGTCGGGCAGCCGTTCTCGATTCGATATCTACCGCGCGGGCCGAAGCGGCACGCCGCGCATCGCGTTCACCACTCGGCGACGCTGCCGTCCTCGTGACGCCACACCGGGTTGCGCCAGCGGTGCCCCGTCTTCGCCATCTCGCGCACTTTCTCCTCGTTCACGTCGATGCCGAGCCCCGGGCCCTGCGGGATCGCGACGAAGCCGTCCTCGTAGCGGAACACCTCGGGGTTGCGCAGGTAGTCGAGCAGGTCGTTGCCCTGGTTGTAGTGGATGCCGAGGCTCTGTTCCTGGATGAACGCGTTGTAGCTGACCGCGTCGAGCTGCAGGCACGCGGCGAGCGCGATGGGCCCAAGCGGGCAGTGCAGCGCGAGCGCGACGTCGTAGCTCTCCGCGAGCGTCGCGATCTTGCGGCACTCGGTGATGCCGCCCGCGTGCGACGCGTCGGGCTGGATGATGTCGACGTAGCCGCCCGCGAGGATGTGCTTGAAATCCCAGCGCGAGTAGAGCCGCTCGCCGAGCGCGATCGGCGTGTTGGTCTGGTTGACGATGTCGCGCAGCGCCTCGGCGTTCTCCGACAGCACCGGCTCCTCGATGAACATCAGCTTGTACGGGTCGAGCTCCTTCGCGAGCACCTTCGCCATCGGCTTGTGCACGCGGCCGTGAAAGTCGACGCCGATCCCGACGTGCGGGCCGACCGCGTCGCGCACCGCCGCGACGTTCGCGATCACCTGTTCGACCTTGTCGTAGGTGTCGACGATCTGCAGCTCCTCGGAGCCGTTCATCTTCACGGCCTTGAAGCCACGCTCGACCACCGCGCGCGCATTGTTCGCGACGTCGCTCGGCCGGTCGCCGCCGATCCACGAATACACCTTGATGCGATCGCGCACCTGGCCGCCGAGCAGTGCGTGCACGGGTACGCCGTGATGCTTGCCCTTGATGTCCCACAACGCCTGGTCGACGCCCGCGATCGCGCTCATCGTGATCGGGCCGCCGCGGTAGAAGCCGGCGCGGTACATCACCTGCCAGTGATCCTCGATCAGCAGCGGATCCTTCCCGACCAGATAGTCGGCGAGTTCGTGCACGGCGGCCTCGACCGTGTGCGCGCGACCCTCGACGACCGGTTCGCCCCAGCCGACGATCCCTTCGTCGGTTTCGATCTTGAGGAACAGCCAGCGCGGCGGGACGACGAAGGTTTCGAGGCGGGTGATTTTCACGGTGCGAGTCTCCAGGGTTGACCGGCGCGGGCAGTCGGGCGCGGCGCGCGGTCGCATGTTTTCGCGGTTATCCTAGCGCAGCCCGATAAAAAATAGTATTAATAGCACTATTGTGCAGATAGTGGGCAGCCGGCACGCCCGGGTACCGGCATAACGGAGAACGATCATTCGACGCGACCTGCATGGACAGACGGCCTTCCAGCTCGCCACGGCGATCCTGCGCGGCGATTACCCGCCCGAGTCGCTGTTGCCGAGGGAACCCGACCTGATGGTGATGTACGGCGTGAGCCGCACGGTGATGCGCGAGGCGCTGCGTACGCTTACGTCGAAAGGGCTCGTCGAGTCGCGGCCGAAGATCGGCACGCGCGTGCGGCCGCGCGGCGTATGGAACCTGCTCGACGCCGACCTGCTCGACTGGTACGCGCGAGTCGCGCCGCCGATCGCGTTTGCGCTGAAGCTGCAGGAAATGCGCGAGATGGTCGAGCCGTATGCGGCCGCGCTCGCCGCGCGCATGCATACGCCGGAGACGTTCGACGCGATCGACGGCGCGGCGCGCGCGATGGCCGCCGCGCGCAACGTCGACGAATGGGTGCGCGCCGACCTGCGCTTTCACCTGAGCGTGCTCGAGGCCGGCGGCAACGAACTGCTGGTGCCGCTCGGCACGTTGATCGATCGGACGCTCGAGGCGCAGCTGCATCTGAACGCGCGCCGCGCGGACGTGTTCAACGCGTCGCTCGCCGAGCATACGGCCGTCAGCGATGCGATCCGCGTGCGCGACGAGGACGGTGCGCGCCGCGCGATGGCCGCGCTGCTCGCGGTGACGCGCGCACGGATCGAGATGTCGTGACGGGAGGGGCGGGCCGTGCGGCGCCGTCAGGCGTTCGCGCAGCCGCCCGGCTTGTGGATGCGTTCGGTGGACGCCGGGTACTTCGCGAGCAGGCTCGCCGGCCGCCGCGGGCGCGCGACCAGGTCGCCGCCGCAGTTCGGGCAGCGGCCCTTCAGCACGTCGTCGGCGCAGGTCGCGCAGAACGTGCATTCGAACGTACAGATGCGTGCATCGGCCGAATCGGGCGGCAGGTCCTTGTCGCAGCATTCGCAGCCGGGGCGCAGTTCGAGCATGACGGTCTTCCTTGGTTTGGACAGGGTCGGGACGGGCGCCGCACGGACATTGCGTGTGGCGCATGTGCGCGCTACTGTACCCGCTTGGATCGGCCCGGCCAACGGTGTTCCGCCGGGGCGCCGTCGATGCGCACGGGCCGTACCGGGAGACGACCATGCTTTATCGCGGAAGCTGTCACTGCGGCGACGTGAAGTTCGAGGCGGAAGGCGACCTGCAGGGCGTGATGGCGTGCAACTGCTCGATCTGCCAGCGCAAGGGCGCGCTGATGTGGTTCGTGCCGCGCGACCACATGACGCTCCTCACGCCCGACGAACATCTCGCCACCTACATGTTCAACAAGCACGTGATCCAGCACCGCTTCTGCAAGCGCTGCGGGATTCATACGTTCGGCGAGGGCGTCCACCCGAACGGCACCGCGATGGCCGCGATCAACGTGCGCTGTCTCGAGGATGTCGATATCGATGCGCTGCCGGTCACGCACTACGACGGCCGCTCGCACTGAGCGGCGCGCCGGCGCATGAACCGACGCGCGGGTGTCAGGACGGTTGCGCGATCGCGGCGCCCGGCGCGGGTGTTTCCGCCTGCGGGGCGGGGCCCGCGGTGCGCGTGCCGGCCGGGCGCTCGATCAGCGGCGCAAGCGCCGGCGCCATCGACTTCAGCAACTGCACGGCCATCGCGCTCGTGAAGTCGTAGCGCGCCGCATACGGCTCGTGCGCCGTTGCGGTCAGCACCCCGAAGAACCGGTCGCCGAGCACGAACACGAAGGTGCCGCTGCGGTTCACCTTGCGCGACTCGATCAGCCGCGCGCCGCGCGCATAGACGTTGAAGCGCTGGTCGCCCGTACCCGTCTTGCCGTACACGTCGAGCGTCTTGCCGTCGGGCAGCGTGAAGCCGCCCGCGAGGCGGCGCGCGGTGCCGTTGAGCACGACGTCGCGCAGCAGCGTGTGCGCCACGTTGACGATCTCCGGCGACAGCATCGGCTGCGGCCGGGCGACCGCGCGCACGAAGCGCGTTTCGTATGGCGTGCCCTTCGCGAAGTCGAGCCGCGTGATCGTTTCCGTCGGCGCCTTCTGGCCGCCGTTCGCGATCAGGCCGATCAGTTTCGCGAGTGCGTCGGGCTGGTCGCCCGATGCGCCGATCGCGGCCGCGTACGACGGCGTGACTTCCGCGAACGGGTAGCCGAGCGCGCGCCACGACTTCGTGATTTCCGCGTACGCGCGCAGCTCGACCATGCGGCGGATGCGGCGGTCCTGGGTCGCGTGGTAGCGCGTCTTGTACAGCCACGAGTACGTGTAGAAACGCGCATCGCGGCTGTCGTGCTGGACGTCGGCGAGCGACGCCGCAGGATGCGCGCGCAGGTAGTTGAGCGTCCACAGCGCGAGCGGATGCACACTCGCGATATAGCCGCGGTCGTTGAGGTTGAAGCGGTCGATCGCGTATTTCGCGTAGAGTCTGGCGAGATCGTCGTCGGACAGCGTTGCGGCCGGCGTGCCCTTCAGTTGCATGCGCATCTGCGCGTCGAACCACGCGAGCGATTCGTTCGGCGCGACGCTGCGCAACACCGTCGCGATTTTCGGCGGCGATTTGCGCACGTCCTTCAGCATCAGCGCGAGCGCGTCGTCGGGCGCCTTGCCCGCATAGCGCGTGTAGTAGCGCTTCACGTAGACCTGGCTTTCGCCGTCGACGAACTGCTGCAGGTAATGCCGCCGCTGCTCGGTGTCGCCGAGCCATGACGATGACGGGCCGGCCGCCTGCAGCGTCTCGTAGTGGACGATGTCGCGCATCAGCCGCACGAACACGAGGTTGACCGAATGCTCGAACGCCGTGTGCAGCGTCAGGATGCGGCCGTTGTCCGATTTCTCGAAGTTCGAGAACACCTGCGCGCCGCCGCCCGTGTAGAACACGTCGGGGCTCGCCGAATACTTGCGTTCGACGGCAGCGTCGAGCATCGCCTGCAGCGAGCGGTCGCGCGTATGCGACAGGTAGTCGAGCGCCCAGTGCGACAGCCCGTCCATCGGGTCGGGCTTCACGCGCGCCAGCTCCGCGTTCGACAGGTTCGCGTAGCGCGCATGCAGGTCGGACACGATCTGCAGGTAGGTGATCAGCGTACGCAGTTTCGCGGTCGAGCCGAGGTTGATGCGGCCGCCGCGATTCACGTCGAACGGCTCGTTCACGCTGTCGGTCTGCACGCGCAGCAGGTTCGCGCCGTTGCGGTGCTCGTACAGCGTGAAGCTGTACGTGAGGTGCGACGGGTCGTCCTTCGGCGCGAGCATCTCGAAACCGTACAGGCCGGCCTTCTGCGCCCCGTCGCGCGTCGATGCCTGCGCGAGCCGTTCGGCGACGGCCTGCTGCACGCCGTTGTCGAGCGTGCTGGTCGCCTGCAGGTCGAACTGGTCGAGCTGGTACAGGTCGCTGATGCCGAGCGCCGACAGCAACGACGCGCGCGCGGACGTCACGGCCTTGCGCGACACGAACGACTGCACGCGCGCGGCAGCCGGCGGCGCGCTGCGTTCGATCTGCGCGTTCAGCGCGGCGTCGCGCAGCGCGGGCGAGATCACGCCGCCGTTAGACAGCAGCCGCAGGTAGCTGTCGGTCAGCTTCTGCAGCGCCGGGTAGCCGCGGTTGAGGAAGTACGACGGCGCGCGCTGCGCGATGATCAGCGACAGCACCTCGCGGAACGTCTTGCCCTGTTCGTCGACGTTGTCGCCGGTCGTCGGCGCGGACAGGATCCGGTTCACGTCGTTGAAGTCGCGGCCGTACCACGCGGCGAGACCGTCGCCGATACCGGTGATTTCGCCGATGTGCGGCCGCGCGGCGAGCGGCACCGAGTTCAGGTAGCGCACGACGATGGTGCGGCGCGCGAGCATCGTCTGCGGGCCGTTCAGGTACGCACGCACCGACGCCGACGCAATCTGCCGCAGCTTCTCGGGCGGTGTCGCGGTGCGGCCCTCGGGCGAGTGGCGGAACTTCTCGATCTGCGTCGCGAGCGTGCTGCCGCCCGGGCGCGCCTGATGGCGGTTGACGACGTGCAGCGCCTGGTCGGCGACCGCGCGGCTGAAGCGCCCCCAGTCGATCGCCGGGTTGCGGTTCGGTTGGTTTGCGTCGAGCAGGTAGCGATCCTCGATGAACAGCAGCGAATCGACCACCACGCGCGGCACCAGGTCGAAGTCGGCGTAGACGCGCTGCGGGAACACGGTCGAGAACAGCGGCGCGCCGGTCGAGTCGAACAGCATCAGGCCCGCCTGGTCTTTCTCCTCGAACGGGAGGAACAGCCCGCGATCACCGAGTGACAGCATCCGCTGCGAATCGCGCGCCTGCTTGCCGACGACGAAGCCGCGCGCGAGCAGCCGCTCCTGAAACGCCGGAATCATCGAGTAGCCCAGGCGCTGGTCGTATGGGCCGTTCGCGGGGAAGCGAATGTGATCGCTCGGGCCCGTCTCGACCGTGTAGCCGACATCGCGGGTGAGCTCGGACAGGTAGTGCGCCTGCAGCCGGGACGTTTCGATCTCGCTCTGCACGAGTCGCGCGACGATCGCCACGGCGATCAGCAGCGCGGCCAGCAAAGACCACTTGACCCACGTCCAGACCGATGCGGGACCGGTCACGCGCGGCAGGATACGATTCAGCGGCCGATTCATGGCGGCGTCTCCCTGATGGCGCGGGCTCCGGCCGCACCCCATTAAGGATTAGTGTAGTCCTCCGCAGCGGGCTGCCAAGGGCGTTCACTACCGAGATGCGTCGACGCAACGCGCGTGCCTGCGACGCGCTGTAACCCGCGTTGCATTGCGGTGGTGCATGCCGTCGCAGCGTAACGTTTGCGCGTCTCGTGCCGACGGCGTCCGTGTGGCGGGGTGTGGCGGCGGGCAGGCCCGGCCGGCCGGACAGGCGGGGTAATGCACCGGTTTCGTGCGGTGCGGCGGAGCGACAATTGGGATCGGAACCCGACCGTAAAATTGTGTCGGGCGCACGGCGATGCTGCGGGTTTCCGTGATGGTCGCGCGTGTCGGTCACGGGTACGATCATCGGCTGTGCGGCGCATTTCCGCTTTTGCCGGGAGTCCCATGCCGATCCATCCCGTCGCGCTCGTTTGCACGGCCATCCTCGGGCTGTTGCTGTTCGGGCTAGGGCTCGTCGTGTCCGTGACGCGCTTCCGATGCACCACCAGCGCCGGGTGTGCGCCCGATCCGGCGAACGGGTTGCACAAGATCGTGCGCGCGCACGGCAACACGGCCGAATATGCGCCGTTTCTCGCGGTGCTGTTTCTCTACTTCGGCACACACGCGCCATCGCGCGCGATCCTGGCGCTGATCGTCGCGGCGACTGCGTGCCGCTGTCTGATCGTGATCGGCCTGCTCGCGTGGCCGACGATGGCCAATCCGAATCCCGTGCGTTTCGTCGGCGCGCTCGGCACGTATCTGTGCGGCGCCGCGCTGTGTCTCGCGCTGTTCGTCTGAGCGGCGCCGCGCCTCGCGAGCCGTGCCGCTATCGCCACAGCAGCGTCGCGCGATCATGCCGGCGTACGGCCTCGACGAAACAGTGGATCAGGTAATCGCATGCAAGCGTGTTCAGCGCATCGCGGCGCGTGAGCACGCCGACCGACACGGCCGGAATCGTCTCCTCGATGTCGATCGCGACCATCCGCTCGCGAATCCAGTCGACCTCCAGGAAGCTCTGCGGCACGCAGGACACGGTGTCGGTATGCACCGACAGCGAAAACGCCGCACTGAACGACGTGCATTCGACGATCGGCTGCGGCGCCGGATAGCCGTGCGCGACGAACACGTCCTGCAGCAGCCGGCCGATGCTTTCCGGCGACGTGTTGAGCACCCATTGCGCGTCCTGCAACTGCGCAAGCGAGGTGCAGTGACGCAGCGGATTGCTCGCGCGGGTCATCAGGATCAGCTCCGACTCAAGCAGCGGCCGGAACGCGAATTCCGGCGATAGCCGCGTCGCGTCGACGATCGCGATCACGAAGTCGAGCGAGCCGTCGCGCAGGCGCGGCAGCGCGGTATCGAGAAAGCCTTCGCGTACGTCGAGGCGGATCGTCGGCATCCGCTGCCGGAATGCGTCGAGCGCGGCGGGCAGGAAACCGAGCGACATCAGCGGCGTCAGCGCGCAGGCGAGCGCGCCTTCCTTGCCTCCCGACAACTGGATCACGTCGTCGCGCGCGTGCTGCATTTCCGCGAGGATCAGCCGCGCTCGCGCATAGACGGCCTGCCCGCAACGCGTGAGCTGCGCACCGCGCGCGTTGCGCGTGACGAGCGGCACGCCGAGATCGAGTTCGAGTTCGCGGATCGCCTTCGTCAGTGCGGGCTGCGACAGGTGGATCGCGCGTGCGGCCGCGCGCAGGCTGCCGTGTTCGGCGATGGCGGCGAGCGCCCGGAGCTGGTGGTGTTTCACGGCGTGGCGGGGCGCGGCGGCAGTGGCGACGTTCCCATCCTACACCGCGCCGCCGCATCCAAAGCACGCGATAACCATGCGTTATCACGATCGAAAAATGTCGCTCCGGGCTGCAGTTTTTGAATGCCTAGACTGCATGCGCAGGCCGTCGAACGGCCCGCGCACACGACACGCACAACCAGTACGGAGACACACCTTCATGAAGGCGCCCCGAGCGGACAGCATGGTCTGCGGGCATGTCGGCAACATTGCCGCATCCCCGTCCAATCGTCAGTTGATTGTCGCGATCACGATCGGCAACGGTCTTGAATTCTTCGATCTCACCGTGTTCAGCTTCTTCGCGGTGCTGCTCGGCAAACTGTTCTTTCCGGCGGTATCCGCGCAGCAGCAATTGCTGATGTCGGTCGCGACCTTCGGTGTCGGTTTCATCGCGCGGCCGGTTGGCGGCGTCGTGATCGGGCTCGTTGCCGACCGCTTCGGCCGCGTGCCCGCGATGAACCTCACGCTCGTCACGATGGCGATCGGCACCGGAATGATCGGCGTGATGCCGACCTATGCGCAGATCGGCATGATGGCCCCCGTGCTCGTGGTCGTCGCGCGGCTGCTGCAGGGCTTTTCGGCCGGCGGCGAGGTGGGCGTATCGACGTCGCTGCTCGCGGAGCGCGCGCCGGCCGGCGAGCGCGGCTACTACACGAGCTGGCAATTCGCGAGCCAGGGCGCCGCGGCACTTGCCGGTTCGCTCGTGGGCTTCCTGCTGTCGCATTTCCTCGACTCGGCCTCGCTCGAATCGTGGGGCTGGCGCGTGCCGTTCCTGCTCGGTGTGCTGATCGCGCCGGTCGGCCTTTACCTGCGCGCGCGCTTCAACGGGATCGAACAGCACGCGCCGGCCGCGGCCGCGCGGCGTTCGTCGGCCGTACTCGGCACCGTGCTGCGGCGCGACGGCGCGGCCGTGCTGACCGCGCTCGGCCTCGTGATCGGCGGCACGGCCGCGCATTTCATCGTGCTGTATTACATGTCGACGTATGCGATCAAGGTGCTGCACCTGCCGATGGATACCGCGCTGTGGTGCGGGATCCTGTCCGGCGCCGTGATGTTCGTCGCCGCGCCGATCGGCGGGCGTCTGTCGGACCGCACCGGCAGCAAACGTGTCGCGCTGTGGTCGCGCATTGCGCTGACCGTGCTGATCCTGCCGGGCTTCTGGCTGATGCGCGCGGTGCCATCGATCGCGACGATGTATGCGGTCGTGATGCTGCTCGCCGCGCTGCACTCGATCAACGCCGGCGCGAACGGCGTGATCCTCGCCGAGCTGTTTCCGAAGAGCACGCGTGCGACTGCGCTGTCGATCGCGTATGCGGGCGGCGTGTCGATCTTCGGCGGCTTCGCGCAGTTCATCGTCACGTGGATGATCGGCGCGACCGGCAATCCGGCGGCGCCCGCGTGGTACGTGATCGTCTGCGGCGTGCTGTCGCTCGTCGCGCTTGCGTTCGCGTCGGATCGCAGCGATCGCGATGCGTGACCGACTGCGCCCGATACCGCGTCCTTCCTTTCTGCTTGCTTCCGGAACCGTATGACTGCCACCGCTTCGCTTTCGTTTTCGTCCCAGTCCGTCGACGTCATGGCCGGCGACCTGTGCGACTTGTCCGCCTGCACGATGCTCGACCTGCTGAAGAAGCGGGAGATCGGCGCATGCGACCTGTTCGACGCGCATCTCGCGCGGATCGCGACGGTCAACCCGCGCGTGAACGCGCTCGTGACCGTCGTCGATCCCGACCTGCTGCGCACCCGTGCGCGCGACATCGATGCACGCTGGATGCGCGGTGAATGGCAGGGGCCGTTGCACGGGCTGCCGATTTCGCAGAAGGATCTCACCGCGACGCGCGGCGTGCGCACCACGTACGGCTCGCGTTTGTTCGCCGATCACTTGCCGCAGCACGACGCGCTCGTCGTGCGCCGTTGCGCGAGCGCCGGTGCGCTGATGATCGGCAAGTCGAACACGCCCGAGTTCGGCGCCGGGTCGCATACGTTCAACGACGTGTTCGGCGCGACGCGCAACCCGTGGGACCTGACACGTTCCGCGGGCGGCAGCAGCGGCGGTGCGGCCGCCTCGCTCGCGTGCGGGATGAACCCGCTTGCGTGCGGCAGCGACATGGGCGGCTCGCTGCGCAATCCGGCCGCATGGAACAACGTCGTCGGATTGCGGCCGTCGCCGGGACGCGTGCCGCGCGCACCGGACCTGAATGGCTGGACGACACTCGGTGTCGACGGGCCGATGGCGCGTGACGTGGCCGACACTGCGCTGCTGCTGTCCGCAATCGCCGGGCCGAGCGGCGAGACCGCGACCGAACTCGCTGAACCGGGCGCACGCTTCGCGCAGCCGCTCGAACGCGATTTCCGCGGCACGCGCATCGCGATGTCGCGCGGCCTGCCCGGCGTGCCAATCGATCCGGAGATCGCGCGTGCGGTGGACGCGCAGGCGCGCGTGTTCGCGGCGTTGGGCTGCGCAGTCGAATTCGACGATCCCGATCTGTCGGAAGCCGAGGACGTGTTCCGCATCGAACGTGCGTGGATGATCGGCACGCTGGTCGACGGGCTGGACGACGCGCAGCGCGCGGTGCTGAAGCCCGAGATTCACGACGAATACCGGCTGCATCGCTCGCTGACGGCCGCCGATCTCGGCCGCATGTTCGTGCGCAAGACGCGCCTGTTCGAGCGGATGCGCGCGTTCATGCAGCGCTACGCGTTCTATGTGCTGCCGACCACGCAGGTGATGCCGTTCGATGTCGACCTGCGCTCGCCCGCGCACGTGCCGGGTGCCGCCAGCACCTCGTACATCGACTGGATGCGCGTGTGCTGGTACCTGTCGTCGACCGAGGCGCCGATCCTGTCGGTGCCGTGCGGCTTCGGCGCAGCCGGCCTGCCGATCGGCATGCAGATTGTCGGCCGCTACCGCGACGACTGGGGCGTGCTGCAGTTCGGCCACGCATACGAAGTCGCGGCCGGCCGCCGCTGGGTGCCGCCAGCCGTCGTCGCCGACGCGATGCGCTGACCGCCTTTCCCGCCTTACATCCAACCGGTTCCGGTTCGCACCGGAGCAGGCCGCGCGCCTGCGGGGGACGCGCATGCCTGCGTTTTGCCATTCGACCCGCGCAATGGAGACCTTCCGATGAAACAACGGCTGTTGGCAGGCGCGGGCGTCGCGCTGATCGCGGGTGCGGCGCACGCACAGAGCAGCGTGACGCTGTACGGCATTATCGACGAGGGGTTGACCTACACGAGCAACCTCGCGGCGGCCGGCCCGAACGGCACGGTGAGCGGCAAGCAAGCGTGGCGGATGCTGGGCGGCGTGCAGCAGGCGAGCCGCTGGG
The DNA here is from genome assembly GCF_004343765.1 of Burkholderia sp. SRS-25. Lineage (NCBI taxonomy): Bacteria > Pseudomonadati > Pseudomonadota > Betaproteobacteria > Burkholderiales > Burkholderiaceae > Burkholderia > Burkholderia sp. SRS-25. The sequence continues at coordinate 4,732 of NZ_PTXM01000029.1, read as the reverse complement.
GGCTGCGCGGCGTCGAGGATCTCGGCGGCGGGATGACGGCCATCTTCACGCTGGAGAACGGCTTCGACCCGAGCACGGGCAAGCTCGGGCAGGGTGGGCTGATCTTCGGCAAGAAGGCGTTCGTCGGACTGTCCGGGCCGTTCGGCACCGTCACGCTCGGGCGCCAGTACGACACCAACGTCGACTTCCTCGGGCCGCTCGAGGCAGCCGCGCTGTTCGGCGGCTACATGGTTGCGCACCCCGGCGACCTCGACAACGTGAACAACGCGAACTCGACCAACAACGCGATCAAGTTCACGAGCAACGACTACGGCGGGTTCCGCTTCGCGGCGATGGTGGGCGTGGGCGGCATCGCGGGCGCGGCGACGCGCAACCAGGTGTGGTCGGCGACGGCCGGCTATACGCGCGGGCCGCTCGTGGTCGCGGCCGGCTACCTGAACGCGCGCAACCCGAACGTGTCGTTCTTCGGCACGACGGGCAGCCCGGCACCGGTCACGGGCGGCGTGCCGGGCAACAACATGCTGTCGCCGGTGTATTCAGGCTATGCATCTGCGCACACGCTGCAGGTCGCGGCGGCGGGCGGCACCTATGCGATCGGCGCGGTCACGCTCGGCGCGATGTATACGAACACGTCGTTCCGCCGGCTCGGCGACCTGTCGTCCGGGCCGAATCCCGGCGGTGTGTCCGGCAATGCGGTGTTCAACAACGTCGAGGCCAGCCTGCGCTACACGTTCATGCCCTACCTGTTCGGCGGCGTCGCGTACGACTACACGCGCGGCGGCGGTGTGAACGGCCGCGACGGCGCGACGTACCATCAGGTCGCGGCGGGGCTCGACTACTTCCTGTCGAAGCGCACCGACGTGTACCTGACCGCCGTCTACCAGCGTGCGTCGGGTACCGACTCGACCGGACGCCCGGCGGTCGCCGCGATCAACGGGCCCGGCGCATCGGCGAACGACCGGCAGTTCCAGGCGCGCGTGGGTCTGCGGCACAAGTTCTGACGGAGGCGGCCGCGACGAGCGGTGATATGCTCGCGGAACGCCCGCGACCGACGGGCGGATTCCGATTGCCCGTGCGCGGCCATGCTGCCGTGTTGCGCGGCATCTCCGAGGGAAGAACCGACAACATGAGCCGCAAATTCATTCTGAAGGGCGACACGACCGACCACGGCGGCGTCGTGCTCGAAGGGATCGCCAATTCGTCGTTCGACGGACGCGAACTCGCGTATCTCGGCGCAGCGGTGTTCTGCGCCGCCTGCAAGTCGCCGGGCGTGATCGTGTCCGACGGCGGCGAGCGGACGATGACCGTGATGGGCAAGGTCGTCGCGCTCGAACACGACCTGTGCCAGTGCCTGTGCACGCCGCAGCCGAAGCTGATCGCGTCGCAGGCCACCGGGACGATCACCGGATGAACCCCGCCGCGCGGAGGCGGCTGCCATCCGCGCGGCATCGACACCCGGCCGCCGGCCGTCAGGCGCTGCCTTCGGTTTCGATCACGAGGATGCGTGCTTCCCCGAGCGGATGCGCGACGTGCTCGGTGCCGGCCGATGCGTGGAACACGTCACCCGTTTCAAGCACCGTCGCGCGCTCGACGCCTGCTTCGCGATAGCGCATCTCGACGCGACCGTCGAGCACTGCGAACACTTCCTCGCCGTCGTTCACGTGCCACCGATACGGCTGGTCGGTCCAGTGCAGGCGGACAGTGATGCCGTTCAGGTTCGCGATGTCGAGCGCGCCCCACGCGCGGTCCGCGGTGAACGTGGCGCTGCGGATGATGTTCATCGATGGGTTCCCCGGCGCGGATGCGCGTCGTCTTCCAGTCTTCGAATCTTCAAGTGGGTATCCCGGCGTCCGCGGTCAGCGCGACATCGCGCGCAGCGCCTGTTCGATCGTCGCCTTGCGCGTCGCGAAGCCGGCCGCCGAACGTTCGGTGACGCGCTTCACGACCGCTGCCGGCGCGGTATCGGGCGAACCGGCGTCGAACGGCGGCGCGGGCGCGTATTCGAGTTGCAACTGGATCGCCTGCGCTGCTTCTTCGCCGGCCAGTTCCGCGGCGATCGTCAATGCGAAGTCGATGCCGGCCGTGACGCCGCCGCCCGTGATCAGGTTGCCGTCGCGCACCACGCGCTCGCGCACCGGCACCGCGCCGAGCGGTTCGAGCAGCGAGTGGAATGCCCAGTGCGTCGTCGCCCGCCGCCCGCGCAGCAGGCCGGCCACGCCCAGCAGCAGCGCACCCGTGCACACCGACGTCACGTAGCGCGCCGCGGCCGCGCGCTGCTGCACGAACGCGATCGTTTCGGCATCGAGCAGCAGCGCGTTGATCCCGATCCCGCCCGGAATGCAGATCACGTCGAGCGGCGGGCAGTCGTCGAACGTGCAGGTCGGCGCGAGCGCGAGCCCGCTGCTCGACGCGACGATGTCGCGCGACTTCCAGGCCAGATGGACGGTTGCGTCGGGCAGCGACGCGAGCACGTCGTGCGGGCCGGTGAGATCGAGTTGCTGGACGCCCGGAAACACGAGAAAGCCGATATGCAGGGACATGCGAGGACTCCGCTGGGAAGGGAACGTACCGTGGCCGGCACGGGATGGACAGTTCGATTCTAGGCGCGTAGTGTTTGGCGAAATTGCCATATCACCCACGTTTTCAGCCAATCGCCATGCCCGCTGCCCCGCGTTCGATCCTGGTCCTCGCGTTCCCTCGTGCCCAGTTGCTCGACGTGTCGGGGCCGCTGCAGGTGTTTGCGTCCGTCAACGAACTCGCGCTGGAGCGCGGCCAGCCTGCGCCCTATGCGCCGCGCGTCATCGCGGCCGAGGCGGGCCCCGTCGAGACGTCGTCGGGCCTGGTCGTGATGGCGGAATCGCTGCGCTCGGCTGCGCGCCATCCCGACACGCTGATCGTCGCCGGCGGCAAGGGCGTGCATGCGGCGTCGAAGGATGCGCGGCTGGTGCGCTGGGTGCGGCAGCAGGCGGCACGCACACGGCGCGTGGCATCGGTCTGCACCGGCGCGTTCCTGCTTGCCGAGGCCGGCCTGCTCGACGGGCGGCGTGCGGTCACGCACTGGGCGCGCTGCGACGAATTCGCGGCGCGCTATCCGAACGTGCGCGTCGAATCCGATCCGATCTTCATCCGCGAAGGCGCATTGTGGACTTCGGCCGGCGTGACGGCCGGCATCGATCTCGCGCTCGCGCTGGTCGAGGAGGATCTCGGGCGGGCGACCGCGCTCGACGTCGCGCGCGAGCTCGTCGTGTTCCTGAAGCGTCCGGGCGGGCAGGCGCAGTTCAGCACGATGCTGTCGATGCAGCGCACCGACGATCGATTCGGCGAACTGCATGCGTGGATGGCCGAGCACCTGGCGGCCGACCTGTCGGTGCCCGCGCTGGCCGAGCGCGTGCGCATGAGCGAGCGCAGCTTCGTGCGCCACTATCGCGCCGGAACCGGCCGCACGCCGGCGCGCGCGGTCGAGCAGATCCGCGTCGAGGCCGCGCAGCGCCTGCTCGGCGAAACGGCATGGCCCGTCAAGCGGATCGCCGCGCGTTGCGGCTTCGGCTCGGAGGAGACGCTGCGGCGCTGCTTCGTGCGCGTGCTGGGCGTGTCGCCGCAGGGGTATCGCGAGCGATTCGTGCGGTAACGCACCGTATGCGGCCATGATCGGGGCCGGAACGATTGCCGTTTTGACTGAACGGAAATCCATCGCTTTCCAGTCCGAAACGCCGAAACTATTCAGGATCGGAGAACAATAGGTGGGGCTTGTGCCGCGCCCGTCGCGCGCTCTATTCTGTTCCGTTGGCGATTCGAAGGGGGAGCAGCATGGACCGAATCCAGGCAATGGAAGTTTTTACCCGCGTGGTCGACGCGAACAGCTTTACGCGCGCCGCCGACACGCTCGCGATGCCGCGCGCGTCGGTGACGACCATCATCCAGAACCTCGAGGCGCTGCTCGGCGTGCGCCTGATGCACCGCACGACGCGCAGGCTGTCGTTGACGCCCGAAGGTGCGGCGTACTACGAGCATTGCATGAAGATCATCTCGGAGATTGCGGAGGCCGACGCGAGTTTCCAGACCGGCAACCGCAAGCCGAGCGGTGTGTTGCGCGTCCACATGCCTAGTTCGCTCGGGCGGCGCATCGTGCTGCCTTCGCTGTCGATTTTCCGGCAGCGCTACCCGGACATCACGCTCGAACTGGGGCTCTCCGACCGCTACGTCGATCCGGTCGAGGAGGGCATCGACTGCATGATCCGGGTCGGGCCGCTGGAGGATTCGTCGATGGTCGCGCGGCGCATCGGGATGCTCAAGCGCGTGACTTGCGCGTCGCCCGATTACCTCGCGCGTCACGGCGAGCCGCACGAGATTGCCGATCTCGCCGAACACCACGCGGTGAATTTTCGATCGAGCCACGGTGCGCGGGCGATTCCTTGGGTGTTCATGATCGACGGCAAGCCGTTCGAGGTGCGGATGAACGGGAGCGTCACGGTCAACGATTCGGATGCCTACGTGACGTGCGGGCTCGAAGGGTTCGGGATGATCCAGCCGACGCTGTTCATGGTGCTGCCGCACCTGCTCGACGGTTCGCTGGTCGAGGTGCTGCCGGACTGCAATCCGAAGCCGAAGCCGATTTCGATCGTATATCCGCACAACCGGCATCTGTCGCAGAAGGTGCGTGTGTTTGCCGACTGGATCGCGGAGGTGTTCGAGTCGACGCCGTCGCTGGAAGGCGGGGAGAACTGGCGGGGGC
>NZ_PTXM01000028.1:0-100380 GCF_004343765.1 Burkholderia sp. SRS-25 | reverse complement strand
CCGGCCCGACCAAGGCCTCCAAGGGCGGCAACCAAAGCGGTCTCGCGTCCTTGACCGCAAACACCCCGTGCCCGGTCTTGCCAAACGGCGGCTCGACGCTCATCTGCCCGCGCCCACCCGCCCCCTGAAACGCGGCGAACCAGGTCGCCACCACCTCCGGCGCGAAATACTTGTCGTTCTGCACGTAATGCCACAGCACCGGTACCCGCGTCGTGCTCGCGAAATGCCCGATCGTGTCGGCCATCTGCTTCGGATCGCACGGCATGCCGGGATGAGTCGTCGGGTTCCCTCCACGCCCACCCGAGAAGTTCACCACCGCAACCACCCCCTGCGGCGCGTAGCTGGCCGCCGCCAGCGAAGCAAAACCACCCGCCGATTGCCCGACCAGCACGACACGGTTTCGATCCACCTGCGGCAACGTCTGCGCATACCGCACGGCCGCGAGCACATCGCGCGCGGCCTGCTGCCCCGCAGTGAGGTAATCGGGATGCCGGCACGAACCCGCATCCTCTTCATCGACCCCGCCCGTCGCTCCATACCCGCGGCGAATCGGCACGATGACCGCGAAACCGAGCTTCACGAACGTCCGGATCTGCGGCAACGCGCGGTAGCGGCGCACCTTCGGCCGGTCGCGCGGATCGGGCGGGCTGCCGTGGCTCAGCACGATCAGCGGAAAGGGTCCGGGGCCATCCGGCATGTACGTGGTAGCGACGATGTCGCGCGTGCTCGCCCCCTCATCGACCGGCACCTTGATGACGGTTTCATGCAGATCCGGCGTGATGGACGTGTCGTCGACCGCCGTCGCGGCACAGCCGACGACGGAAGCGATCAACGCGCCCGAGATGAGCAACCAGGCTAATCGGCTGGCGATCCGGTTTCGACGAACGACGATGCTCATGGGTGATCTCTCCACGAATCCGCAGCCGACGGCCCACGCTGCCGCGACGCATACGGCAAAGCCGTCAGTGTATCCGGGTGGCGAAGGTGCACGCTGCGGCGGCGCCATTCACGGGCGGATAGACCGGCGCTGCAACTTCAAGCCGAACTTCACCATCCCCAGCGGCAGCGGAAAAACGACGATCTCGCCGCGCGCGTTCCAACGTACACCGAATCATCGTGTCATCCAATGGCCAATTGCGTGCGGTAATATTGCGACTCGATGAAGTGAATAGCAGAATCCCGAGCGGACACCATGATTGAAGAACGCATACTGTCCCGCACACATCGCGCTGTTTGGCCGCTGCCCCTGTCGGCCGGGAACGATCCCGTCGAGGCAAGCCCGGCCTTTTCGGGTCTCGAGCGACATCGCACCTCCGACACACCTGCCGCGGGAAACCTCGACGCCCCGACGCATACCGCTCGCCCGCCTCGATCACACCCCTCCCTTGACGCCACGACCATCCAACCGCGCGACTATCCCGTCGTGAATCGACGCAACGCCACGCTTGGGAGCACGAAATGAAACTCGGTGGTCTGGGCCGCAAGATTGCGGTGTCGATGGCGGAGCTGGCGCTCGGCATCATGCTGATCGTCGTGCTGATGACCTATGTGTTCTACTACGTGATGCTCCGGCACTGGGGCGAGTTCTGCCACCAGGCAAGCTGGATTCCGTCCACCCCCGAGTGGATATGCCTGGGCATCACGCTCCTGATCGGCCTGATACTCGCCATTGTCGTGTCGACCCGGCTCTCGCATCGGATCCTCGTGCCGCTCAACTCGGTCGCGGACAGCATTCGTCGCGTCGCCAGGGGCGACCTGACCGCGCGCGCCGTCGCCGGCGATCGATCGATTCGCGAAGCCGCGCTGATCGCGGACGACTTCAATGCGCTCGCCGCCCAGCTGCAGCGCATGACGGACGAGCAGGCATTCTGGAATGCCGCGATCGCGCACGAACTGCGGACGCCGGTCACGGTCCTGCGCGGGCGGTTGCAGGGGCTGGCCGAAGGCGTCTTTCAGCCCGGCGAGGCGCTGTTCCGAAGCCTGTTGACCCAGGCGGAAGGATTGACGCGCCTGATCGAGGATCTCCGCGTGATCAGCCTCGCCGAAAGCGGGCATCTGAGCGTGAGCCTCCAGGAGACCGATCTGGCGGAGCACGTCAAGGCGGTCGTCGAGATGTTCGAGGATTCGCTGGCCGCGGCCGGTCAACACATGGTGCTCGATCTCGATACGCGGCCCGTGCATTGCGACGCGTTCCGGATGCGCCAGGCGTTGCTCGCGCTGCTGGAGAATGCACGGCGCTACGCGGTGCCCGGTGCGATCCGCATTCACACACGGGTCGAAAACGGTACGTGCCACTTACAGGTCGAAGACGAAGGGCCGGGCATTCCGGCCGATTACGCCGCGCAGATTTTCGATGCGTTCAGGCGCGTGGACGATGACCATTCCAGCCAGAAGGGCGGCAGCGGCCTGGGGCTGGCCGTGGTGGCGGCCATTGCGCAGGCGCACGACGGCGAAGCATCGTGTCGCCCGACCGCGCGCGGCGGCACGTCGTTCACGTTGCACTGGCCCGACCGCCCCGCATCGGTACGCGCGGCGGCACCGAGCCGGAAGGACCTGCCGCCCACCACGCAGCGCACCGTCGATACCGACCCGCGATAAACCGCCCGGTGAGCGGTCGACGCGCCTTGTGCGCCGGCCGCCGCCCCGCCCCCTCGCGCCCCGGCCGCCCTTGCAGCGGAACGGGAGGTGCGCCGGCCCTGATCCATACCCGCGCCGCCCCCAACGAAGCGAACCTCTCACCCGCATCCCCCGGCACCGGCCCGGGTATACCGATGGCGCGCACGGCCACCGGCATTTCATCGGATGATTGCGGCATTCCGGGACGCCCGCGCCGTCCACCCCCGCTTCCTGGTAGCGCCAAGCCGCCCCGGCGTCCGTCATCTTCCCGCTCGCCCCGCCGCCGGACCACCCTCCCGCCAAGCTTTCCCCCCTCCATCAAACCTCCATCTTTCCGCACAAAAAACTCCATCGGGCGCACGCACACTTCGATCCGAAAATGCGGGCCGCTGGGTGCCTGCGTCCCATGGAGTCCATATGAAAAATCAGAAACGAGCCTGCTACGGCGCCGTGTGCGCGCTGGTGGCGGCGATGCTGGCGGCCTGCGGGCCCTCCGAGCAGCAGGCCGCGGCGCCGGCCACCCCGGTTGCGGCGATGACGCTGGCGGGCGCGCCCCTCGACCTGACCGAAGACCTGCCGGGCCGCGTCGCGGCCGTCCGGATCGCCGAGATCCGGCCGCAGGTCAGCGGCATCGTGCAGCGGCGGCTGTTCGAACAGGGCACGGAAGTCCGTGCCGGCCAGCCGCTGTTCCAGATCAACCCGGCGCCGTTCAAGGCCGACATGGACACGGCCGCGGCAGCCCTGCAACGCGCGGAAGCCGCGCTTGCGCGGGCCAAGGTGCAGACCACCCGGCTCAAGCCGCTGGTAGAGGCCGACGCGATCAGCCGCCAGGTGTACGACGACTCGGTGTCGCAACGCGACCAGGCGGCCGCCGACGTCGCGCAGGCGCGCGCGACGCTCGCCCGCCGCCAGCTCGACCTGAAGTTCGCGACCGTCGAAGCACCGATCACCGGCCGCATCGACCAGGCCCTCGTGACCGAGGGTGCGCTGGTCGCGAGCAGCGACAGCCAGCCGATGGCACGCATCCAGCAGATCGACCAGGTCTACGTGGACGTGCGCCAGCCGGCCGCGTCGCTCGAAGCGCTGCGCGGCGCGCTCGCGGCCCAGCCGGACACCGCGGGCAACGGGCTGCCGGTCGACGTGCTGCGCGACGACGACTCGCGCTACGACGTGAAGGGCCGCATGCTGTTCTCGGGCGTCAACGTCGACCCGGGCACCGGCGACGTGCTGCTGCGCGTGCTGGTCGACAACCCGAAGCGCGAGCTGTTGCCGGGCATGTACGTGCGTGCCCGCATCCCGCGTGGGCATTACGAAAACGCGCTGACCGTGCCGCAACAGGCGATCGTCCGCGCGGGCGGCAAGCCGCAGGTCTGGGTGCTCGACGCGAAGAGCCAGGCGCACCTGAAGTCCATCGAAGTCGGCGAGCTGACGAACCGCAGCTATCGCATCAAGTCGGGTCTGCAGGCAGGCCAGAAGGTCGTCGTCGAAGGCATGGAGCGCCTGATCGACGGCGCGACCGTGGCGGCGACCGACTGGAAGGCGCCTGAAGCGGTCAAGACCGCTTCGTCGCACTGAGTCACGGGGAGCCTCCAGTCATGTCCCAATTCTTCATCCGGCGCCCGGTCTTCGCGTGGGTGATCGCCCTCTTCATCATCCTGCTGGGCCTGATCGCCATCCCCGAACTGCCGGTTGCGCGCTATCCGTCGGTCGCGCCGCCGACCGTCACCATTACCGCCACCTACCCGGGCGCCACGCCGCAGACGATGAACGACAGCGTGCTGAGCCTCATCGAGCGCGAGCTGTCCGGCGTCCGGAACCTGCTGTACTTCGAATCGGCGTCGGATACCTCCGGCCAGGCGAAGATCACCGCGACCTTCAAGCCCGGCACCGATTCGGCGATGGCGCAGGTCGAGGTGCAGAACAAGCTCAAGTCGGTCGAGCCGCGCTTGCCGCCGGTCGTGCGGCAAAACGGCGTGATCGTCGAGTCCGCCTCCACCGGCTTCCTGTTGTTCGTCGGCCTGAAGTCGGACAGCGGCCGCTATGACGAAAACGCGCTGGCCGACTACATGGCGCGCAACGTCGTCGAGGACCTGCGCCGTGTCGAAGGCGTCGGCAAGGTGCAGCTGTTCGGCTCCGAACAGGCGATGCGCATCTGGGTCGATCCGCAGAAGCTGATCACCTATGGCCTGTCGATGAACGACCTGACGACGGCCGTCGCCCAGCAGAACGTGCAGATCGCCCCGGGCAGCCTCGGTGCGGCGCCCGCGCTGCCGGGCCAGCGCGTCACCGTGCCGCTCACCGCGCAAGGCCAGCTCACGTCGCCCGAGCAGTTCGCGAAGATCGTGCTGCGCGCGAACGCGAACGGCTCGAAGGTCGTGCTCGGCGACGTCGCGCGGGTCGAGCTCGGCCCGCAGTCGTTCACCTTCGTCAACAGCGAGAACGGCAAGCCCGCGACCTTCGCCGGCGTGCAGCTGGCGCCGGGCGCGAACGCGGTGAAGACCGCCGAGGCCGTGCGCGAGCAACTGGACATGATCGCCAAGACGATGCCGGCCGGCATGACCTACTCGATCCCGTTCGATACCGCACCGTTCGTGAAGATCTCGATCGAGAAGGTGATTCACACGCTGCTCGAAGCGATGGTGCTCGTGTTCCTCGTGATGTACCTGTTCCTGCAGAACGTGCGCTACACGCTGATCCCGGCGATCGTCGCGCCGGTGGCGATGCTCGGCACCTTCACGGTCATGCTGATGACGGGCTTCTCGATCAACGTGCTGACGATGTTCGGCATGGTGCTCGCGATCGGCATCATCGTCGACGATGCGATCGTCGTCGTGGAGAACGTCGAACGCCTGATGGTGGAAGAAGGCCTGTCGCCCAAGGATGCGACGATCAAGGCGATGAAGGAAATCACCGGCGCCATCATCGGCATCACGCTGGTGCTGACGGCCGTGTTCCTGCCGATGGCGATGTCGAGCGGTTCGGTCGGCGTGATCTATCAGCAGTTCACGATGTCGATGGCCGTGTCGATCATGTTCTCGGCCCTGCTCGCGCTGACGCTGACGCCGGCCCTGTGCGCAACGATGCTCAAGCCGGTCGAGCATGGCCACCACGAGAAACGCGGCTTCTTCGGCTGGTTCAACCGCCGCTTCGACCGCATGACGAACTGGTACGAAACGCGCGTCGGCAAGCTGCTCGGCCGCACGGGCCGCGTGATGCTGCTGTTCGTCGCGCTTTCCACCGCGCTGGTGTTCGGCTTCCGCATGCTGCCGTCGTCGTTCCTGCCCGAGGAGGACCAGGGCTACTTCATGACCGGCTTCCTGCTGCCGTCGGATTCGACCGTCGAGCGCACGGGCGACGTGGTCAAGACCCTCGAGAAGCATCTCGCATCGCGTCCGGGCATCGAGTCGAGCATCTCCATCATCGGCTACGGCTTCTCGGGCCTCGGCTCCAACGCGGCGCTGAACTACGCGGTGCTCAAGGACTGGGACAAGCGCGAAGGGGCAAACGCAATGGACGAAGCGATGCGCGCGCAGGTCGCGATGGGCGGCGTGACGGAAGGCACGGTCATGAGCCTGTTGCCGCCGGCGATCGACGGGCTGGGCACCAGCTCGGGCTTCACGATGCGCCTGCAGGATCGCGCGAACCAGGGCTACGCGGCACTCAAGGCGGCTGAAGCCAAGCTGCTCGAACTGGCCGCGCAAAGCAAGGTGGTGACCGGTGTCTATCCGGACAGCCTGCCGGCCGGTACCAGCGTGAAGCTGGATATCGACCGCGAGAAGGCCGAAGCGCTCGGCGTGTCGTTCACGACCATCAGCGACACGCTGTCGGCCGCGATGGGTTCGACCTACGTGAACGACTTCCCGAACGCGGGCCGCATGCAGCAGGTGATCATCCAGGCGGATGCCCCGGCACGCATGCAGATCGAGAACGTGATGAAGCTCTACGTGCGCAACGCGACCGGCGGCATGGTGCCGCTGTCCGAAGTGGTGCGTCCGGTCTGGTCGGAAACCCCGCTGCAGATGGTGCGCTTCCAGGGTTACCCGTCCGCACGGATCTCCGGCGGCTCGGCCCCCGGCTACTCCAGCGGCGCGGCCATGGCCGAGATGGAACGTCTGGCCGCGCAGTTGCCGCCGGGCTTCACGGTGGCGTGGACCGGCCAGTCGCTGCAGGAGCGCGAGTCGGCTTCGCAGGCGCCGATGCTGATGGCGCTGTCGATGGTCGTCGTGTTCCTGGTGCTCGCGGCGCTCTACGAGAGCTGGGCGATTCCGCTGTCGGTGATGCTGGTGGTGCCGCTCGGCCTGATCGGCGCGCTCGGCGCCGTGATGCTCCGCGGGATGCCGAACGACGTGTTCTTCAAGGTCGGGATGATCACCGTGATCGGCCTGTCGGCGAAGAACGCCATCCTGATCGTGGAAGTCGCGAAGCAGTTGCGCGAGGAAGGCATGGGGCTGATCGAGTCGGCCGTGAAGGCATCCAGGCTGCGTCTGCGCCCGATCCTGATGACCTCGCTCGCGTTCGGCCTCGGCGTCGTCCCGCTGATGATCGCGACCGGCGCGAGCGCCGAAACGCAGCACGCGATCGGCACCGGCGTGTTCGGCGGCATGGTGACCGCCACCGTGCTGGCCATTTTCTTCGTTCCGGTCTTCTACGTGTTCGTGATGAGCATCCAGGAACGCATCTCGGCATGGCGCGCATCCGGCAAGAAGCCCGCCGCCGTGACCCACGAACATGAAGGTTGATGCCATGCGATTACTCATTCTTTCCGCAGCGGTTTCCGCGGCGCTCGCGCTGTCGGCGTGCTCGATGGCGCCGAAGCTGGTCAAACCCGAAATGCCGGTGCCGACCGCCTATACGACCGCTGTCGCGGCCGACCAGCACGCGAACGCGGCCGATCTCGGCTGGCGCTCGATGTTCGGCGACCGCCGCCTGCAGCGCCTGATCGAGCTCGCGCTCGAGAACAACCGCGACCTGCGCCTGGCCGCGCTGAACGTCCAGGCTGCCGAAGCGCAGTACGGCATCCAGCGTTCGGCGCGCCTGCCGTCGATCGGCGCCGGCGCGAGCTTCACGCGCCAGCGCACGGCCGCCGACTCGCAATCGAACCCGCCGCTGCTCGAAAACACGCAGAACCAGTACGGCGTGAACATCGGTCTCAGCGCGTTCGAGATCGACCTGTTCGGCCGCGTGAAGTCGCTGTCGGATGCGGCGTTCGCGCGCTACCTCGCGACCGATCACGGCCGCCGGGCGGTGCAGATCGCGCTCGTCGGCTCCGTGGCCAACGCGTATTTCGCCGAGCGCCTCGCGCAAGAGCAGCGCGCGCTGTCCGAGCGCACGCTGAACGACTGGCGCCAGTCGCTCGACCTCGCGCGCCGCCTCAAGCTCGCCGACCAGGCGAGCGGCGTCGACATCGCGCAGGCCGAAGGCCAGGTCGCGAGCGCCAGCGCCGATCTCGAGGCGCGTTCGCGCGCCGTCGAGCAGGCGGGCAACGCGCTGCGGCTGCTGGTCGGCACCGACCTGCCGAAGAACCTGCCCGATCCGCTGTCGCTGGAACGCCAGCCGGTGATGACCAAGCTGCCGGCCGGATTGCCGTCGGAATTGCTGTACCGCCGGCCGGACATCCAGCAGGCCGAGCAGAATCTCGTCGCCGCCAACGCCGACATCGGCGCGGCGCGCGCGGCATTCTTCCCGCGCCTGTCGCTGACGTCGTCGATCGGCTTCCTCAGCCCGGGGCTCGGCAGCCTGTTCGATGGCGGCCAGCGTGTGTGGAGCTTCGCGCCGCAGGTCACGCTGCCGATCTTCCAGGGCGGCCGGCTGCGATCCGAGCTGAATCTCGCGGAAGTGCGCAAGTCCAGCGCGGTCGTCGAGTACGAACGCTCGATCCAGACCGCGTTCCGCGAAGTGGCCGACGGCCTCGCCGGGCGCGAAACCTTCAGCCGCCAGATCGACGCGCAGACGAAGGTCGTCAAGAGCGCCGAGCGCCGTACCGACCTCGTGAACCTGCGCTATCGCGCCGGCATCGAGGATCGGCTGGAACTGCTCGACTCGCAGCGCCAGCTGTATGCCGCGCGCCAGACGTTGCTGGATCTGCGCAACGCCGAACTGGGTAACGCGGTCGCGCTCTACAAGGCGCTCGGTGGCGGGCTGACCGACACCGACGTGCCTCCCGCCAACAGCGTGGCAAAAAACTGAGCAATGGGCCGTCGCCCATCCGTTCGCGACGACTGAAAGCACGGTGAAGTCCGGCGGCGCACGTGCCGCGCCGCCGGCCCTAACGGTCACGCTCACTTCCAGTGAACCCGATGAACCCTCTGATACTCATTGCCGAAGACGATCCGGAGATCGCCGACATACTCCACGCGTACCTCGCCCACGACGGCTTTCGCACTTACCGCGTCGGTCACGGCCAGGCCGTGCTCGACGTGCAGCCCGTGCTGAAGCCCGACCTGATCCTGCTCGACGTCAGGATGCCGAAGAAGGACGGCTGGGAAGTCCTGGTCGAACTGCGCCGCCGCAGCGACACGCCGATCGTCATCATCACGGCGCTCGACCGCGAGATCGATCGCTTGCAGGGGCTGCGTTTCGGCGCGGACGACTACATCACGAAGCCGTTCAATCCGGCCGAGGTGGTCGCGCGCATCCGCGCGATCCTGCGTCGTTTCGAAGCGGCCACGTCCGGGCGCTTCATCAAGGTCGGCAACCTCGAAATCGATACGCAAAGCTATCTGACCACGGTCCGCACCGACACCGGAGAAACCGGCGTCTCGCTGACGCTGACCGAATTCCGGCTGCTCGCGCACCTGGCCGGCTCGCCGAACCGCGTGTTCACGCGCAGCGAACTGATCGACGCCTGCCTCGCCGACGTCGATGCGCTGGAGCGCACCGTCGACAGCCATATCAGCCGGTTGCGCAAGAAGCTCGAATGCGCGGGCGCGTCCGGGGTGCCGGAGGTGATGCGCGGGGTCGGCTACCGGCTGCGCAGCACCCAGTGACCGCGCGTCCAAGATCGCGGCGGCGCGCGGCGCGGATCGTCGGCCTCCTGATGGTTGCTGCCGTGCTGACGATCGCGACCGGATGGTTCGTCGCCTATGGCGTGATCCTGGCCGTTTCGTCTCCCGCGACCGACAACCCGATCGCGGTGGTGATCCGGGAGACGCCGAGCTATCTGATGCTGGCAGCGGTATTGCTGGCCGCGCTGGTCGCGACGATCGTCGATCTCGTCAGGCTGGCGCGCACGACGGGTTCATAGCAACAAGCCGACGCTGATTGCACGCCTGGGGCCACGCTGCGACTCCCTTGTTTTTGCGATGAAAACGCAACGCGTTCAAGCCCATCCCGGCTCCATCATTTCTCCATCAAACCGCACAAAAGCGTCCATCGACGCCAAGCACACTGCGAAGCCCATCATCGAGAACGCATGCGCGAGCAACACGAACCCATGGACACGTTTCCGGCCCTGATCGCCTGCGAGCATTGCGACAGCGTCTACCGACGCCGCGCGCTGGCGCCGCACGAGGTCGCGCGTTGCGAGCGCTGTTCGGCCGTGCTGTTTCGCTCGAGCTGGCTCGATGTCGACCGGTGGCTCGCGCTGGCGATTGCGGCAGGCGTGGTGTTTGCCATCGCCAACCTCTGCCCGATCATGCGGATCAGCGTGCAGGGGCTGCATAGCGAAGCCACGCTGTGGCAATCCGCGCTCGCGCTGGCCAAAGGCTTCGCCGCGCCGATCGCGATTCCGACGGCGCTCGCCATCGTGGTGGTGCCGTTCCTGCAGATCGCCACGCTGATCTGGTTGCTGGCCTTTGCCCGTGCAGGGCATCGCGCGCCCGCGTTCGGCCCGCTGATGCGGCTGCTCGTCGCGCTGCGACCGTGGAGCATGATCGAGGTCGGATTGCTCGGCATCCTGATCGCCATCATCAAGCTGTCCAGCATCATGCAGATCATTCCCGGCGCGGGCTTGTGGGCCACGGCCGTGCTGATGGTGCTGATCCCGCTGATCGCGGGCCACGATACGCGCCAGCTATGGGACTGGGTCGTGCCGGTGGAACCCGCCGGAGGCCGCCCGTGAGCCTGCCCGTGCGCGCCAGTCAGTTGGGCATGGTCGGGTGCCATGCGTGCGGCCTCGTCTGCCGGCCCCACGCCTGCGCCGCGCGGGATGCGCACGCGCATGGCGCCGAAGCGGAACGCTGCCCGCGCTGCGGGTCGGCGCTGCACGCGCGCCGCCCGGACAGCCTCGTGCGCGCGTGGGCGCTGCTGATCGCCAGCCTGATCTTCTACCTCCCGGCCAACCTGTTGCCGGTGATGCGCACCACGCTGCTCGGCAGCCACAGCGAATCGACGATTCTCAGCGGCGTCGTGGTGTTCTGGAAAGCCGGCTCGTACGGCATCGCGTCGGTGATCTTCATCGCGAGCGTCGTCGTGCCGTGCACGAAATTTCTCGCGCTCGGCACGTTGCTCGTCACGACGGGCCGGCGCAGCGTGTCGGCCATGCGCGAGCGGGCCGTGCTGTATCGCGCGGTCGAGCTGGTCGGCTACTGGTCGATGCTCGACGTGCTGGTCGTCGCGATCATCTGTGCGCTGGTGAAGTTCGGTCCGCTGTCCGAGATCGAGCCGCGCGCCGGCATTTTGTTTTTCGGCATGGTCGTCATTCTCACGATGCTGTCTGCGATGAGTTTTGACCCACGCCTCATTTGGGACGCCGAAGAAGCATGAATCCTGCATCCGGCCCGCAAGGCCTCGAACCCCACGACCCGCCCGTGACGCGCAACCGCCTGCGGCTTTCGCTCGTCTGGCTCGTGCCGCTCGTCGCGGCATTGATCGGCCTGTCGATGGTGATCCACGCGTGGTTGTCCGTCGGACCGGAAATCACGATCACGTTCAACACCGCGCAAGGCCTCGAAGCCGGCAAGACACCCGTCAAGTACAAGGACGTCGTGATCGGCACCGTGACCGCCATCTCGCTGAGCGACGACAGTTCGCACGTCGTCGCGACGGTATCGTTCGTGAAGAATGCGCGCAACCTCATTCGCGACGACACGCGCTTCTGGGTCGTGCGGCCGCGCGTCGGCATGAGCGGCGTATCGGGCATCGATACGCTGTTTTCCGGCGCCTACATCGGCATGGACACGGGCCGCTCGGCGCAATCGCGGAAGGCCTACACCGGGCTCGAGACGCCGCCCACCGTCATCAACGGCATGCCGGGGACGAGCTTCGCGCTGCGCGCCACCGATCTCGGCTCGCTCGATATCGGCTCGCCGGTCTATTACCGCCACCTGATGGTCGGGCACGTCGCGTCGTACAAGCTCGACATGCAGCGCCGCGACATGAACCTGCAGGTGTTCGTCGATGCGCCGTACGACCGCCTGGTGACGACCGATACGCGCTTCTGGAACGCGAGCGGGATGGACCTGTCGCTCGACGCGAACGGCCTGAAGCTGAAGACCCAGTCGGTCGCGACGATCGTGGGTGGCGGCATCGCGTTCGCGACGCCGGACGACAGCGATGCGGCGGCAGCCCGTGCAGGCAGCCTGTTTACGCTCGCCGACAACGAAACGTCCGCGATGGCGGCTCCGGACGGGCCGTCCCAGCTCATCCGGCTGCGCTTCGAGCAGCCGTTGCGCGGGCTCGCGGTCGGGGCGCCGGTGGAATTCTCCGGCATCAACATGGGCAAGGTGGTATCGACCCAGCTCGACTTCGACCGCGCCACCCGGCGCTTCCAGTCCATCGTCATGGTGAAGGTCTATCCGTATCGGCTCGGCCCCGTCATCGAGAAGCTGCAGAAGACCGAAGGCAACGGCAATCCGCGCGCGGCCCAGTTTCTCGCGGGCCTGGTCGAGCACGGGCTCCGTGCGCAGGCGCGTACCGGCAACCTGCTGACGGAGCAGCTCTACATATCGTTCGATTTCGTGAAGAACGCGCCGAAGGTGCCGTTCGATGCGAATGCCACGCCGCTGACGCTGCCCACCGTGGCGAGCACGTTCGACAAGCTGCCGGAGCAGCTCGCCGACATCGTCGACAAGATCAACAAGCTGCCGCTGGAGTCGATCGGCAAGCATGTCGATTCGAGCCTGACGAACCTGGACGCGACGCTCAGGCAGGTCAACGGCCAGTTGCTGCCGTCGACGACGCGCGCGCTCGACCAGGCGAACCAGACGTTCGGCGCGCT
Source organism: Burkholderia sp. SRS-25 (assembly GCF_004343765.1). Classification (NCBI taxonomy): domain Bacteria; kingdom Pseudomonadati; phylum Pseudomonadota; class Betaproteobacteria; order Burkholderiales; family Burkholderiaceae; genus Burkholderia; species Burkholderia sp. SRS-25. The sequence continues at coordinate 87,608 of NZ_PTXM01000028.1, read as the reverse complement.
GCGCCAGGGCATCGCCGAGGACGGCCCGCTTCAGGAAAACCTGGCGAACACGCTGACCGAAGTCCAGCGCACCGCGCGCTCGTTGCGCACGCTCACCGACATGCTGGGCCGCCGTCCCGACGCGCTGCTCCGGGGCACCGGCGCCGATCATGCGCCGATCGCGCCTGTCGCCCCTTCCACCTCGCCTGTCCAGCAGGAGCCACGACAACCATGAGCTTCCCGATTCGCGCCAGGACGATCGCCCTGGGCGCCGGCGCCGTCATCGCGCTGACCGCCTGCGCGTCGAACCCGGTGCATTACTACACGCTCGTTTCGCCGGCCGCGTCCGCGACGGCAACGACAACGGCGACGGCGACGGTCGCGCGCACCACCGCACCGCCGGCGATCAACGTATTGCCGGTCGGCATCCCCGCCCAGCTCGACCAGCAACAGATGGTCGTGCGCAGCGGGACGGGCACCGCGCTGATACTCGACAACGAACGCTGGGTCGCCCCGCTCGGCGACGAGCTGCGCGCGGCGCTTTCGTCGGCGCTCGTCGAGCAGCTGGGCGCGCGCAACGTCACCGGCCTGCCGCGTCCGTCGAACCAGGCCGTCATGAGCATTCGTACGCAGGTGCGCCGCTTCGATGCTTGGCCCGGCAGCATGGCCCAGTTCGAAGCCGATTGGGTCGTCGGCGTGCAGCAGGACACGCCGGGCGCGCGCATTTCGTGCAGCACGCGGCTCAGCGAAGCCGCACCCGGAGGCTACGCGGACATGGTGCGTGTGCAACAGCGCATGATCGAGCAGTTCGCCGCGCGGATCGCGAGCACGGTGCGCAGCTTCGGCAACGGGCGTCCCGCCTGCCCCGCCGATTCGTAAACCGTCCCGCCGAGGGGAGCCGTCCATGGGAGCGCGCGAAGGTATCCGGTTATGGGAACCGGCTACCTTGACGCGCGACGCGCCCCGTTACACGCGCCGCCGGTAAGTGCCCGGCGTGCTCCCTGTCCAGTGCCGGAACGCGCGATGAAACGCGCTCGGATCGTCGAAGCCGATGTCGGCGCCGATCGCCGCGATCGTGTCGGGCGTATCGGTCAGCCGCTGGATCGCGATGTCGCGCCGCAGTTCGTCCTTGAGCACCTGGAACGTCGTCCCTTCGGCGGCCAGGTGGCGGCTCAGCGTGCGCACCGAGCAATGCAGGTGCTCGGCCGCCTGGTCGATCACCGGCAGGTCGGGCAACGCTTCCGACAGGTACTGCCGCACGCGATGGCATACGAGCTGTTCGCTGAACGATTCGAAGATCCAGTCGCCCGGTGCGCGCGCGAGGAACTTGCGCAGGTTGCGCTTGCTCTGCCGGATCGGCGCGTCGAGGTAATCCGCGCTGAAGCGCATCAGCGTGCGCTCGCAGTCGAACTGCACGGCGCCGGTGAAGAAGTACAGATGTTCGACCGCATGGCGCGGCCGCGGGCACGCGAACTCGATCTGCAGCAGCGGGATCTTCTGCCCGATCAGCCAGGAGCACACCCCGTGCACGAGCTTGAGCATCAGTTCCTGGCCGAGCGCGCCGATCGGGCCGATGGCGTCGTTCGGGCGCAGCACCACCTGCGCGACGAGACCGTCGCGCTTCGATTCGACGAAGAAATCGTCCAGCAGGATATGGAAGAATTGCCCGAAACGATGCAGCGCCGTTTCGAGGTTGCGTGCATCGAGCAGGCTCAGGCACAGGTACTTCAGCGTGCCGCCGCGCAGCGGGCGCGAGAAGATGCCGGGCATCTCGTCGTCGAGTTCGATCGCGAGCGTGCGGTACAGCGTCGAGAACTGTTCCTCCGTCACGCGCGCGTGCGGTTCGCCGAGCAGCTCGATCGGGATGCCGGCCCCGCCCAGGTAGCGCTCGACCACGTCGCGCTGCACGGCCGCGCTTGCGAGGAAGCCGTTGACGAGCGAGATCGGCACCGTCGCGCTCGGCGACGGCAGCGCACGCCCGGGTGCGGGCCCGGGCTGGGCGGAAAGTGAATCTGAACCGGTCATCGCGTCCCCGTCGATCGAACCGCTCGCATTGTACTTGAGCGGCCCGCGCGGAGCCTTCCGGGCCGTCGGCACGCCGGGCATTGCGCTGCGCGCCGACGCCATCAGTCGGTGCGGCTGAGTTCCCGGCGCAGGATCTTGCCGACGGTCGACTTCGGCAGCCGGTCGACGAAGCGAATCAGCTTCGGCACCTTGTAGGCCGCGAGGCTCTCGCGGCAATGCGCGACGAGTTGCGCCTCCGTCACGTCCGCGTCCTGCGCCAGCACCACGAACAGTTTCACGGCCTCGCCCGTGCGCGCGTCCGGCACGCCGATGCACGCGCATTCGGCCACGCCCGGCACGGCGGTCGCGACCGCTTCCACCTCGTTCGGGTACACGTTGAAGCCCGACACGATGATCATGTCCTTCTTGCGGTCGACGATCCGCAGGAAACCGGCTTCGTCGAACACGCCGACGTCGCCGGTGCGGAAATAGCCGTCGGCCGTGAACGCGGCCGCATTCGCGTCCGGCTTCTGCCAGTAGCCGTCCATCACCTGCGGCCCCTTCACGCAGATCTCGCCCGCGCCGCCGATCGCCACCTCGTTGTCCTGCTCGTCGAGCAGCTTGACGTCGGTCGACGGCAGCGGCAGGCCCGTGGTGCCCGTGAACGAGTCGATCGACTGCGGGTTGAACGACACGACCGGCGACGTTTCCGACAGCCCGTAGCCCTCGCGGATGAAGTTGCCCGTCACCGCCTTCCAGCGCGACGAGATCACGTCGATCACGGCCGCGCCGCCGCCGGCCGACAGCTTCAGCCGCGACCAGTCGACTTCCGTCAGGCGCGGATGGCCGGCGAGCCCCGCGTACAGCGTGTTCACGCCGACGAACACCGTCGGCCGCGCGGCCTTCAGCACGTCGATGAAGCCGTCCATGTCGCGCGGGTTCGCGATCAGCCAGTTCTGCGCGCCGATCGCGAAGTAGGACAGGAAGTTCACCGTCAGCGCGAAGATGTGATACATCGGGATTGCCGTGACGACGACCTCCTCGCCCGGCTCGCGTGCGGCCGGCACGATCGCGCCGAACTGCTCGATGTTCGCGACGAGGTTGCGGTGCGACAGCGCGGCGCCCTTCGACAGGCCGGTCGTGCCGCCCGTGTACTGCAGCAACAGCAGGTCCTCGCCGCCCAGCGCAACCGGTTCGAACGTGAGCGATTCGCCGGCGGCAATGGCCTCCGCGAGCGGGACCGACCCGGGCGGCAGCGCGTCGCAGGTCCCGGCCGGCGCATCGACGACGCCGAGATCGCCGCGCCCGACGCTCAGCACGGTGCGCACGCGCGTGCCGCCGACCACTTCGGCGAACGTGCCCATCGACCCGCCGCACACCAGCGCGACTTCGACGCCCGCGTCGTTGAGTTGATGCTCGAGCTCGCGCGCCGTGTAGAGCGGGTTCACGTTGACCTGGATCGCGCCGATCTTCGCGACCGCGACGAACGCGACCGGAAACGCGAGCACGTTGGGCAGCATCACGGCCACGCGATCGCCCTTGCGCACACCCACGACCTGCTGCAGATAGGCGGCCAGCGCGGTCGACAGGCGGTCGACGTCGGCATAGGTGAGCGTGCGGCCATACGAGCGGAACGCCGGGCGATCGGCGTATTGGCGCATCGCGTCGTCCAGCAGCGCGCTTACGGAAGGAAAGCGATCGGGATCGATCTCGGCGGGGATCGAGCCATACGACCCGGTCCAGTGTCTCTTCGTCATGTCTCACTCCACGGGGGACGGCGCGCCGGCCGCGCCGTTCGCACGATGGCCTGCACGCCGGAGAAGCGCGGACCATCGCCTGACCGGCGACTATCGCCCGTGCAGCGCACTTTGAAAATGATCCCGGCGGCCGAAAAGATGATCGAAACGGACATATGCGCCGCGCCTGTCCAGACAACTTCGCCGAATGCCGCCGACGTGGCCGGCCGCGACGCTCCGGGCCGGCTGCAGCGATACGGGCGCCACCGAAGCCCGCTGCGCCGGGTGGCGCCGGCGCGCGTATCAGGGTGAACCCTGTGGCGCCTGGGACCGATCCCGCGCAGAATTGCGTGCCGTCAACGATATCGATTCGGACGCAGGATGCTCCCATGCCGCGCAGTGCGCTCTTGAACCCGACGACCGCCCGCGCAGCCCGCCTGCCGGACGTCGAGCCGACCCACCCATTGCGCCAGCAGCGCTTCACGCCGGCCAAGCTGGCCGTGCTGCTCGACGTGGCCGCGCAAGCCGGCCTCGACCCGGCAGCGGTGCTCGACGGTACCGGCCTCACGCCGGCCGCCGTCGCGGACCCGTTCACGCTCACGTCGCCGCTGCAGTTCCTCACGGCCGCGCGCAATGCGATCGGCCGCTACGACGGCACCGATCTCGGCGTGCGCGTCGGCCACCGGCTGCACGTGTCGAGCTACGGGATGTACGGCTACGCGATGCTGTGTTCGGAATCGCTCGCGCACGCGTTCGAATCCGCCGTCAAATATCACCGGCTCGCGAACGGCATGCTCGCGATCCGCTGGGTCGAACAGGGCGACATCGTGTCGTGGCAGTTTCCCGACCGGCACGAAGTCGCGCTACCCGATCTCGACGAGCCGCTGTACCGCTTCCTGATCGACATGCAGTTCGCGCTGCACGTGACGATCATCAAGGACGTGATGGGAGCGTGGTGCGTGCCGGCGCGCGCGCAGTTCGCGCAGCCGCAGCCGGTGCACGCGGCGCTGCTGGCCGATGCGCTCGAATGCCCGATCGCCTTCGACCAGCCGCATCATGTGCTCAGCTACCCGGCCGCGTGGCTCAAGCGCGCACCGCAGCTCGCGAATCCGATTACCGCCGCGCAGGTGTCGTCGCATTGCGCGAGCCTGCTCGATGAATTGCGCAGCCAGGCCGGTGTCACGCGGCGCGTGTACCAGGAACTCACGCGCACGCCCGGGCAGTTTCCGGACATCGACGCGATCGCGGCGATCCTGTGCATCACGTCGCGCACGCTGCGCCGCAAGCTCGAAGCCGAAGGCACGTCGTACAGCGAACTGCTGGCGAGCGTGCGCAAGGCGCTCGCGATCGACTATCTGGGCACGACCACGCTCAGCACCGAGGACATCGCATTGGCGCTCGGCTTCAGCGACGCCGTGGGGTTTCGCCACGCGTTCAAGCGCTGGACCGGCGTGACGCCGAGTGACGTTCGGCGCAAGCGCGGCGGTTGAACGCGGGCGTGACCGGCGCTGACGACGATCAGCGCCCGTCGCCGGCCGCAGGCGTGGCCACCGCCAGCGCGAACTCGAACACAGCACCGCGCCCGGCCCGATCCACCAGCCGGATACTGCTGCCGTTGAGCGCCAGCATCCGGTGCACGATCAGCAGCCCGAGCCCGCCGCTCGTCACCGCGCCGCCGCTCATCGGCCGCTGCGGCCGCTGGAACAGCCCGTCGCGCCGCGCCGCCGGAATCCCTTCGCCGGTATCGGCCACGGTCACGAGCACGCGGTCGCCGCGCGGCTCGAGCGCGACCTCGACCTCGCCGTGCGCGGGCGTGTGCCGCAGTGCGTTGTCGAGCAGGTTGGTCAGCACGCGCTCGATCATCCCGAGATCGGCCGACACGACCGGCACCCGCGGCGGAATCCGCGCATGCAGCGCGACGCCGCGCGCCTGCGCGGTCAGCTCGAATTTCTGGAACACGTCCTGCACGAGATCGACGAGCGAGAACGGCTCGCGCTCGGCCTGCACGCCGCCCGATTCGAGCCGCGCGAGCTCGAACAGCGCCTGCGCGAGCCGGCCGACCTTCGCGCTCTGCGCGAGCGCGATCGACAGGTAGCGCCGCCGTTCGTTCTCGGCAAGCGTGTCCGACTTCAGCGACAGCGTCTCCAGGTAGCCGTGCAGCGACGTGAGCGGCGTGCGCAGGTCGTGCGAGATGTTCGTGATCAGTTCGCGCCGCTGCTGATCCTGGTGCGTCAGCGCGCGCCACTGGTCGCCGATCCGGTCGGCCATCTGCGCGAACGCGGATTCGAGCACGACGATGTCGTCGCCGCGCCGGCCCGGCCGCGAGCGCGGCACCGGCGGCTGCGTGTCGGGCGTACCGTTCGCGTCGAAGCGGCGCATCGCGTCCGTCAGCCGGCGCAGCGGGCGCGTGATGAAGCTGAATGCGGTAAGGCCCGCGAGCAGGCCGAGCAGCGCGACCAGCGCCATCGACCACAGCGTCGTGCGCAATACGTTGCCGGCATCGACGCGCGCGGCCAGCTGGTCGTGCGCCTCGCCGAGCAGCACCACGTAGATGTAGCCCGACGGCGGCTGCCCCGCCAGCTGCAGCGGCGCGGCGCTGAACACCTTGCGCGCATCCGGGCTGCGCGGGTCGTCGCCGAGGATCGGCAGCGGCTCGCCCGCGATGAAGCGTTGCACGGGCGCGAGATCGACGCGGTCGCGCTTCACGTGGCCCGGCGGCGCATCGTCGCCCTTGATCCGCCCTGCGTTGTCGAGCAGATAGACCTCGACACTCGGGTTCACGCCCATCAACTGGCCGAACAATGTGCGCACGGCGTCCGGACGCAGCCCGTTCGCGTCCATCAGCGGCGCGCTGTGGGTCACGCTGTTGACGATATTCGCGGCCAGGTCGCGCGACAGCCCTTGCACGACTTCCTGCTCGCGCATGTCGTTCGCGCGGATCTGCAGCCACGCGGACGCGCCCGAGCACGCAAGCAGCAGCACCGAGAACACGAGCGACAGCCGCTGGGTAAGGGTGAGCTTCATCATGCGTCCCGCTGGCCCGGCGCGGCGAGCTTGTAGCCGCGGCCCCACACGGTGAGGATCCGCACGGGCTCGGCCGGATCGGCCTCGATCTTCGCGCGCAGCCGGTTGATGTGGGTGTTGACCGTGTGCTCGTAACCTTCGTGCTGGTAGCCCCACACGGCATTGAGCAGGTCCATCCGCGAGAACACCTTGCCCGGGTGCCGCGCGAAGAAATACAGCAGGTCGAATTCGCGCGGCGTGAGGTCGATGCGCGCGCCGTCCACGCTCGCCTCGCGCGCGATCGGGTCGATCGCCAGCCCCGCGACGTCGAGCGTGCCCGCGTCGATCCGCGAATCGCGCGCGAGCGCATCGACGCGCCGCAGCAGCGCCTTCACGCGCGCGACGAGTTCGAGCACGGAGAACGGCTTGGCCAGATAGTCGTCGGCGCCGAGCTCGAGGCCGAGGATCCGGTGCACCTCGCTCGAACGCGCACTGGTGATGATGATCGGCGTGTAGCGCGTCATCGCGCGCGCGCGCCGGCAGATTTCGAGGCCGTCGACGCCCGGCAGCATCAGGTCGAGGATCAGCGCATCCCAACCGCCCTGTTCGAGCAGGCGCAGCCCCTCGGCGCCGTCCGCGCTGTGCACGACCTCGTAGCGCTCGTCGCGCAGGTGCAGGCTCAGTACATCGGCGATATCGGCGTCGTCCTCGACGATCAGGATGCGTTTCGGTTGATCCATGGCGGTGGGCGGCGGCACGTCGGTGCCTGGTATCGGTTCGGGCCGGCCCCGGTCCGGCTGGCCGGATGCGCGAGGGCGAATGGCGGCAGCGGCCGCTCTGCCGCCATTGTGCAAAATTTTGGAGCGGCGAGTGATCACAATTCATTTAACTTTGGATTGTGCCTCTTCCGCGAGCCAATGCCGGCAGGGCTTCCTGCTCCGCCCCTAAAATTAGATCCGTCGCGTGCCGACACGAACACTAGATGGACACTAAAAACCGAACGCACATTGCTGCGGCGTGCCGCCTCACCACCACTCCGGTGCGACAGCGCCTGTCACATGCCGCGCAGCCGATGGTCACCGCAGCAGAACACTCCCGCAACGCATGCCGACGACCGCGGACCGCGCCAAAGGCCCGGCATACGCCTGCGCGATTTCAGCGACCTTGCCGACCAGCCTCTGCGGCAGCGCGGCCATTCCTGACGCTGGAACGCATGCCGATAGGGCAACGCCCATGCTTCGAACAGCGCAACCCGTCCGGCGATGTCGGCCGACGTGCCGATCGCCCTGTCGACTTCCTCGCGCTCGTGCGACGAGAGTTACCCATCCACGTATGCCATGAGCACGATGTCGTCCATTTTCATGCCCCCTGATCCACGCGCTTCGCTGCGCCTTTCATGGGTCGTTCCTTTCCATCGTCGAACAGGGCGCCGATCGTCTGGCGGGCACGCGAAAGCCGGCTCATGATCGTCCCGATGGGTACGCCGAGCGCCTCGGCCGCTTCGTCATAGCTGAGCCCCTTCACGGCGACCAGCAACATGACCACGCGCTGCGCTTCGGGCAGTTGCTGCACCGCCCTGACGATCTGCGCGTCCAGCGCCTGCTGTTCCAGTGTCGGCGCGGTGGGATCGGCGACTGTTTCGAGCAGGTCGTCGTCCCAGTCCATGCCCGAGCGCCGACGCACGCTGCGTGCGCGAAGCTCGTTGAGCCAGATGGATTGCACGATCGAGAACATCCAGCTGAGCGGCGCGGTTCCCGGTCGCAGCTGATGCGCTCGTTCGAGTGCACGGACGCACGCGCCCTGCACGAGATCCTCGGCGTCGTGCCGGTCGCCTGAGATTCGCAGCGCGAAGGTCCAGAGACGCGGCAGCATCGCGGGGAGCAAGGCGGACAGTTCGGCTGCGGTCATCTACGTCGATCCTCCCGCAGTGCAACCAAGCCGACGTTGATGAGCTGCAGCGTCAGCCCGCGAGGCATCCTCGAGATCGCCGCCAGTGCGCAAGCAAAATCGTGCACCACGTCAATCCGGTCATTGCGCTTTCCGAATCGTTGCCAACCGGTCGTCGATCGCGTCAAGCGCCGCACGCGTATCAGGCCACCGTGACGACCACGTCGATGTTGCCGCGCGTCGCCTTCGAACTCGGACGCGTCCGGTGCGCCGCGTCGACCAGCGCCTGTGCGACGTCGGTGTCGACACCCGGCACGCTGACGGCATGATCGGTACCGTGTTGAACGGGATGGGTGGACGGCGATGCCGAAAATCGGCATCGCGTCGGCAGCAGGCAATCAACCGCCTCGATAGAGCTTGTCGAGGGCCGCAAGCTGACCGTCATTCTCTGCCTGCACCAATTCCGCGCGAACCTGGGCGCGCGTTTTCCCCTTCGGCGACTTGGCGACCGTCACCCATTGGCTCGCTTGCCCGACGGCCTGGTCGTTGACGCTCGCGTCGACCGGGCTGTCTGCAAAAGCGGAAGTGGTGGCTGCAACAGCGGCGCACGCCGCGAAAACCAAAGCGATCGTCTTTACTTTCATGTCGTTCTCCTGGGCAAATTCGGCTGCCGCGAATCTGTCCGGGCGCTCGGCGGTCGCTGATCTCGCGAAGCCGGTTCGAGCGCTCTGATCGGATTCGATCGGTGAGATGCATTAAATCCAGATCACGTATCCGACGTGTGTCCCGGGAAACGGCTTTTGCAAGGCGATGTATCCAGCCCCGTTTCATACACATTGAGAAACAAATTTGCCGTCTCGCTTTCGATCGATCGCCAAACGAAGCCGCGCTTTTCCGACAAAATGGCGCCACGACAGCGCGTTCCCCCTTTATGTCGCTGCCATGAGAAAACCGAAGGAGAGATAGCTGATGTCCAGATACGCCCTCGCAGCAATGCTGTTGTTCGGCGCCATGACCTCGGTCGACGCGCACGCTGAAACGATCAAGCCGATCAAGGCGTCGAGGTCCGACCTTGCCGGTGCGATATTCAATCGCGCCGACGCCGTGAAAAAAGACCAAGGCGGCGAAACGAGCGCGGACGTCGCGACGTTCACGTCGACCGACAACGCTTACCAGACCGGCGTGTATCGATCAGGGCCTTCACAAGAGGAGATCAGGGGGCCACACGGGCTGCCGTACAACGAGTTCCTGTACTTTCTTTCCGGCAGCGTAAAGCTGACGTCGTCGGACGGTTCGGTGATGCTCGTGAAGACCGGCGACGCCGTCACGCTTCCCAAGGGATGGACGGGACATTTCGACACACCGGGCTATACCAAGCTCTATGTGACCTACAGCCCCGACGACAGAAAAAAATAGTCCGTCATGCCGAGCGGCCCGGCCACGGCGGAATAGCGCACCCGCCTCGACTGTTCTGTTGAGGCAGGCCATCACTTCCGGAGTCGGGCGGTGCGGAATCGATCACCGGAGGGAACGCCGGTGGCGTGCATTCAGCACGCCACCGGCAATACCCGCTTGCGGTGCTCGACGATCGAGAGAAGCAGCGCGCCCAGGCCGCATGCCGCGATCAGTATCAACAGCATCGTCTTGCCCATGCTGACCAGCACCAAGCTGCCAAGCGCGGGGAATCCGAATACGCCGACGAAATACGACGCCACGAACCACGTCAGCACGGTGTGCCGATGCCGCGCACCGGCACTGTTGACGGCCTGCGCCTGAACGATCGGATAGACGAGGCCATACCCGGTGCCGAGCAGCACGGCGCTGGCCGAATGAAGCAGCGCGCTGTGCGGCACGGCGAACGTCACGGCAACGCTCAGAAACATGAAGCCGAGCAGGATCTGCGTCGTCGCGCAGGCGCGGATCCGAATCACGACCGCACCGAGCAGCCAGCGGATGACGACCACCGTGGCGGAATACAGACCGAAAAACGCTCCGGCCGTCACGCCGGAGCCTTGCGCGATCGACATCTGGAACGTCATCAACCCCGAGAAGACGCTCGAGCCAAGCGCGATGATTGCGATCGGATAGATCGCATGCGTGCGGGCGATCGCGCCCATCTCGCGTACCCAGCTATCCCGCACCGGCCGCGCAACGGCATGCGAAGCAGGCGACAGGTGTCCGAAACATTCCAGCATCGCCGCAGCCGTCACGCACAGCCCGCCGACCGTGAAGAACACCGCGCCCGTCGTCCAGTGCCAATTGCGAATCGCGAGTGCCGCAACGGCGGGGCCGCCGCCGACGCCGGCCATCTGAAACGACCCGAACCGCATGAACCAGCGTTCACGTTCGATCTCGGCCGTGCGCTCCGCGAGCATGATGGGTGCCGCGAGGCAGAACCCGCCCCAACCGATGCCGACCAGCAATCCGGGCACGACGCGCAGCGAGCCGGTGCGCCCGATCAGCGCGAAGCCGACGACGCCTGCACCGACGATCAACGCCGCCAGCGCGGTCGCCCGCGCGGCGCCGATCCGGTGCGAGCACCACGCGACCAGCGGCAGGCCGATCAACGCGCCGATCATCGCTTCGGCGAGTGAGGCCCCCGTGTCGATGTCGCTTCCGCCCGCCAGATGGAAATGCATCGACAACAGAAATGTCGCGCCGTAGCCGCATGCCGTCAGCAGCGCGCCGAGCAGTACGAACGAGGCGACGCGCGGCGACATCCTGCGTGGATCGACCATCATGCCTCCGTTGTTTCAAGATTCCCGTCGATTCGGGCGGCGGTGCAAACAGCGCGCCGCTCACGGCCATCGCGATATGATCCGCACAGTCCGTCATCGAAGAAGTGAACCGTTCCGATGATGTGCTGCATACGTTCGTATCGACGCAAACGACAGCCCACGTTCCGTCACGCGCGTGCGACGCGCTCAGTATCGGCGAGCGGCAACGTCACGCACGCTTCGAGCCCTCCGGTACTGCGATTGTTCAGCTGCAGTTCGCCCCGCATCGCTTGCGTCAGCCGCCGTGCGATCGCAAGCCCCAATCCGGATCCCGGCACCCGCGCAGATGTCTGCGGCGCCCGATACCAAGGCGTGAATACCGCTTCCATCTCCGCCGCCACGATGCCCGGCCCAGAATCCACCACCGCAAGCATCACGCGCCGGGCATCGAAGCGAACGCACACGCGGACATCACGCCCGTAGCGCAGTGCATTGTCGATCAGGTTGACCAGCACGCGCCGCAGTGCATGCGGAAACGTCACGAGCGGACAGCCCAACCGCCCGTCCAGCACGACGGCAAGCCCCGCGTCGCGATAGTTGTCGACCAGCGAGCCAAGCAACTCGTCCACGTCGACGCTGCGCGGCGGCTCCGCCACGCTGCACTGAAGCCGTGCGCAGGCAAGGCTCGCGTCAATCAGTTCTCCCATCTCGGCAAGGTCGCGCTCCATCGCATCGCGCAACGTGCGATCTTCCAGCATTCCGCTACGCAGCATCACGCGCGTCAGCGGCGTGCGCAGATCATGCGCATAGGCCGCGAGCACATGCAGCAATTCCGTCATGCGATCCGCATGCTGGCGATGCGCGTCGTTGATCGCGGCCGCCAGTCTCGCGATCGGCGGCGTACCGCGCTCGACCAGCGAACAGGGCAGTTCTTCCAGCCCATGGTCCTCGATTGCCGCGGCGAGTTGCCGGATTGCCGCGTCCAGACGCAGCGCACGCAGCCACAGCACTGCCGCCGCCAGCGCCAGCATCGCGCCCGCCATGCTCGCAATCAGAAGACCGTCGTCGAGGGCGGGAAGCAATGCATTCGCGAGCAGGTCACGAGCGTCGTACAGCGCCGCCGCGACGAACAGCACGCCAGCCACGACGAACAGCCGGGCCGGACACGCGACGAGACCGCGTGCATGCCCGCGGCATGCGCGGCTGAGGTTGCGTATGGAGCGCGTGAGCCGAGCCTCGAACCAGGCTTCGGACGATAAGGTAGGAATGTTGGCCATCTTCGTTCTCCTGTCGCCGTCGCGGCGGACGGTACAGGAAAGATGAAAACATGCGTGCGGGGGGGCGCACCATCAAACAAGCGGCCATCTACCCCCTACGAAAGTTTAGGTCACCGTTGCGGCGCAGACCGGCAATCAGCCGTATCCGAGCGCACGGGCGAGCCAGCCTTCGAGCTCCTGTGCGTCGATCGGTTTCTCGAGGAGACAAAGCGCGGTGCTGGCCCGCGCTCGCTCGGACGCGCGGGCGCTGACGAACGCCGTGACCAGCACGGTCGGAATGTGCAGGCTGCGTGCTTCCATCTCGGCCAGCACTTCGAGGCCATCCATCTCGGGCATCTGGAGGTCGCAGATCAGGCAACCCGTGCGCGACACCACGTCCGACGCCAGGAATGCCGGGCCCGACGCGAACTCGCGCGCCTCCCCGCCCAGCGAACGCACGAAACTTCCGGCGGCGGCGCGTACGAAGGGATCGTCGTCGACAATGGATACGAGATCGGAGGCTGAGAGTGAAAAAGGCATCCCTGCTTATGGCGAAGGGGACGGAACGGCCCGTCCCGAGCACTGTTACCCAAGTTGCCAGCATACCGTCACGCCGCAGCGCCGCCATCATACCTACGTATGGGTACGCCCGGTGCGGTGCATGGGCCGGCCCAGGGGCCCGGGAAACGCGTGGTGCTAGCGCGACGGCACGTTGATGCCGAGCGCAGTCATCTTGCGCACCAGTTCAGCCACCGAGCGGCACTTCATTTTTCGCATCGCCTGGCTGCGATGAATCTTGGCCGTGATCTCCGCGATGCCCATGTTACCCGCGACCTGCTTGTTCATCAGGCCCATTGCGACGTGTTGCAGCACCTCGGATTCGCGCGGGGTGAGCGATTCCCAACACGCGCGCAGATCGAGCAGCGAGTGATCGTCCTGCAGCCGTTTCGCATCGCGCTCGAGCGCTGCGATCACCGCATCAATCACGTCTTGGTCGCGGAACGGTTTCGTCAGGAAATCCATCGCGCCGGCTTTCATCGCCTTCACCGTCATCGCGATATCGCCGTGCGCCGTGATGAAGATGATCGGCATCTGCGGACCGCTGCTCTCCGCCAGCGACGTCTGAAACGCGATTCCGCTTTGCCCGCGCAGCCTTACGTCCAGTATGAGGCACGATGGTCCCGCGCCCTTCGCTGCCGCGAGAAACTCTTCCGTTGACGCAAAGGCGCGAACCTCCAGGTCGATCGATCGCAGCAGGCTGATCAGCGCGACACGGACAAATTCGTCGTCGTCGACGACGTAGACGACGCGGCTGTTCCGATCAGGTGTCGCGTGGGGCATTCTGGTTTCCGGCATCGATATTCGCTGATGAATTTTCAGGAGTGGCCGCGCAGCGGCTCATACACAACTCGAAGAACCTGTCCGCCCGCTGCGCGTCGCGCCGACGGACGACTCGTCATGGATCGATACGCGGCAGCATCACGGTTGCTCGCGTACCGGCACCCTCGCGCGGCGACAGCGTCAACGTTCCGCCGTGAGCGTCCACGATCGAATGCGAGATGGCGAGGCCCATGCCCATCCCGTTCTCCTTGGTCGTGAAAAGCGGTTCGAGCAGCCGGTCCGCGATGTCGGGTGCAATACCGCTGCCCGAATCCTCAACGCTCACGCGCACACCGTCAACGCCGTGCACTTCGCACGCCAGCGAAAGACAACGCGCCGTCTCGAGCTCGGCCATCGATTCGGCACCGTTCGTCAACAGGTTGATCACGACCTGCTGGAGCTGGATCCGGTCGCCGTGTACGTAGACGGGGCCATCGTGACTGCGCAGCTCCAGCACCACGTCCAGCGTGTCGAGCTGCCGCGCGACGAGCGCCGCGGCCTCGCGAACGGCCTCCACGAGATCGACCGTCGCAAACTGCGGCGCGGCCTTGCGTGCCTTCGCGCGCAGCGTCTGGATGATGCTCTTGGCCCGCGCGGCGCTCCGGTTGATGTGCTCGAGCATCGCCCGCGCCTCGCCGACATCCGCCGGTTCCCGGTTCAACCAGCGCAATGCGGCGCTTGCCGACGTGTCGACGGCGGCAAGCGGCTGTCCGATCTCATGGACGATGGACGCCACGAGCTCGCCCATCGCGGTCAGCCGGCTGGCGCGCTCGAGGCCGGCCAGTGCGGCACGCAACTGTTCCTCGGCATGCGCGCGCTGACGGTTCTGCTCGACCAGCTCCTCATAGAGCCGCGCATTCTCGAGCGCGAAAGCGGCCTGCGACGCGATCACCTCGACCAGTGCCGCCTTGGCCGCGGTAAACATCCGCGCCGCCAGATTGTTTTCCATATACAGCACGCCGACGAGCGTCGCATAACGCATCAGCGGTACGCACATCACCGAACGCGGGCGCCGGCGGCGAACGTAAGCATCCTGACCATGAACCGGCGACTCCGATGCATCGTCGATCACGACCCCTTCCTGCGTTCGGGCAACCGCCTGCACGACGGAGACAGGCAGCACGCTCGCCGTCAACGACACGGCCTCCTGCGTCACGACGATCGTACCGTCGATCACGTCCGCACGAGCCGGTACATGCCAGACGCCCTCGCGCAGCACCGCGAGCGCGCCATGCTCCGCTCCGGCGCTTTCGAGCGTCGTGCGCAACAGCGTTTCCACGAGACGCGCCGGCACGATGTCGCTCGCCAGCGCGTTCGACACGCGAAGCACAGCGTTCACGTCGAGTGCGTGCATCCGGCTCCCGACGGGATTGCCGGCGCCGGCATCGAATACATCGGGATGCGCGGCCTGCAACTGGCGCACCTTCGCCAGCGCCCCCAAGCGCTGCCATGCGCTCAGCGCATGGCGCAAATATGCGTGCGCGGCAATATTGTCGCGATCCGCATGGAAGTGCGCCGCACACTCTGCTGCCAGCGCCTCGACCTGCGTAAAGCCATGCCGGCCCGCGTGCGTCACGGCACGCACATAGGCTTCCGCCGCGTCCAGCGGCCGGCCGTTCACACGCGCGTGCTCCGCGCGCACCAGCTCGCGTCGCGCGGCGAAGTTCGCCGGGCAGGCCTGCGCCCAGACGTCGAGCTGCTCGAGATGGCGCTGCAGCGCAGCCTCCTCGGACGCATCGCGGCCGGGCCGCGCAAGCAGTGCGAGCGCGCCGTAGAACGGCAAATCGGCCCGCTCGGCAAACGAACGCGCCGTATGCTCGCAAGCTTCAGCGTGCCGACGCGCGTCGAGCGCGCCCGGAAGATCGCCGAACAACAGTGCGGCCTGCAGCCTGTAGACCCAGTAGGCGAGATCGACCAGGTTCGCCGGCCGGCCCTCCTGCGGCGGCAACACGTCGCGATCGTCGCTCTCGCCTTCCTGTAACCGCCTCAGCAGCATCTGCTGCACGAGCAGCCCATCGATCACAAGCTGGAAATTCGCATCGCGCGCGATCGCGAGCCCGTGCGCCACCGTGTCGCGTACGTCGCCGAGAAATTCGCCGGCGAACAGCATGCCGGTCGCCTCGTTGCGCTTGCAATAGAGCGCGAAAGTATGATCGCAACACTCGACCGTGATCTCGAATGCCCGCGAGATATACCCGCGGGCCGAGCGCGCCGGCAACACCCACGGCACCACGATCGTACCGTGCGCCATATATACGCGGCCGCGATACCGATCGAGCCCGCGCTCGTCGACCAGATGCAGCGCGAGCTCGCCAAATGCCAGCGACGCGGCGTAATCGCCGTAACGTGCGCCGAAGATCTGGTTCATGCAGACGTAGACGTCGGCCGAAGCATCGGAATGGCCATGCTCGATCGCCAGATTCACCGCGCGCAGCAGGATCATGTCGACCAGGTCCTGATCGGAATAAAGTGCCGGCGGGATCAGGTCTGCAAAGATGTCGACAATCGCGCGCTGCATCGGATCGGCGATGATCGGCAGGTCACGCAGCGCGTCGATCCCGTTGCGGTCCAGCCAGCCGCGCAGGCGAAGGTATTCGCGATGCACGTCCGCGCTGTCCGGATGGGGCGGGATATCGATGCCGGCGCGCTTCAGGAACGCAAGGCCGACACCGAGCGCCAGATCGAAGCGGCCCAGCGCCGTGTACAACGCCGCGCGCAGGCGCGTGAGATCCGCGCCGAACGTGCCGTCGCCCGCGACCCGCTCCAGCTCGGCCAGGCGCGCTTCGGCGGCTTCGAGCGCACCGGTCATGAACTCGGCCTCGCCGCACAGCATGCGCGCCTCGAGCCCGTCGTCGCTGGTCTCCCGTTCGCCGAGGAAATCGACGGCTGCCCGAAAAAAGCCGAGCGCGGAATGATGCGCGGTGGCAGCCCGGGCTTGCTGCCCGGCCTCGAGATTCACTCGCGCGAACGCGCGGCGCTGCGCGGGCGTCTCGACTACCGCCCTGCCGAGGTTCGCCTGCGCGGCCAGCACGAACGCGTCGGCGCAGGCATCGCCGGCCGCCAGCAAACGGCAGGCGATTGCATGATGCAGCGGCGCCCGCTCGTCCTCCGGGATCGACGCATACGCGGCCTCGCGAATGCGATCGTGCCAGAACGTCCAGTCGTTGCCGTCGCGCTGGAGACTGCCGGCCTCGAGCGCCGCCTGCAGCCCCGCGATCGCATCGGGTTCGCTCAGGCCGGCCGCCGTGGCCAGCAGGCGCGTCGACGCCCGCTGGCCGATGCAGGCCAGCAGGCGCAACATGAATTGCGCGGCGTCCGGCAGCAGTTCGAACTGCCGTGCCAGCATCATCGCGACGTCATCGCCGCCGCGATGCGCGGCGATGCGCGCCATGTTCCAGCGCCACCGGCCGGCGCCCGCATCGTAATCGAGCATGCCTTCGTCGGCCAGCAGGCGCAGCAGATGATGCACGAAGAACGGATTGCGGCCGGTCCTCCTTCCGATCAGGTCGGACAGCGGTTGAAGCGCATCGGTATCCTGATGCAGCGCGTGGGCGATCAGTTCGGTCGTCGCCCGTTCGTTCAACGGCCCGAGTTCCACCGTCAATGCGTCGGGAACGTCGGCCAGCGGGCCTGCCCGCAACGGGTGACGCGCATCGATCTCGTTGCCGCGATATGCGCCAACGAGCAGCAACGCCGTGTCGTGGTGTTGCTGCACCAGCCGCTCCAGCACCTGTATCGTGCCCGCATCGGTCCATTGCAGATCGTCGAGCAGCAGCGCGAGCGGGCGCTCCGGTGCCGCGAAACACGCGATCAGCCGGGCGATCGCGTGCAGCACGCGCTCTCGCTCCAGCCCCGGCGCCAATTCGGATTGCTCCGGCGGGCCCGCCTGCGGGCCGAGCACCGCCGAGAGCGCCGGCAGGAATCTCGCGAGCGTGCGCCCGACGGGCGCCACTGCCGTTCCGATTCGCGCGCGCCACAGGTCGAATTCGTCGTCCGCGCAACCGAGCACGAACTGCAGCAGCGGCTCCAGCGCCTGGGCAAGCATCGCATACGGCGTGCCGCGGCGCCCTTCCTCGCCCTTGCTGGTGGCAACGAGCAGCGCCCCGTCGTGCCTGATTCGCGCGACGGCCTCCAGCAGCAGCGTCGACTTGCCGATACCCGAGTAACCGGAAATCCATGCGACGCGCATCTCTCCACCGGCGGCGACGGCACGGTACTGCGCGCGCAACGCATCGATCTCCTGGTCGCGGCCCACCACTTGATCAGCTTGCTGCAGACGCTGCAGCGCCGCATGAGCATCGAGCACGAACATCGGAATGTGTCCGTCGCGACGAAGGCACTGCTCGCATCGCTGCAGGTCGGCGACGAGCCCCGAGGCCGTGCCGTAACGCTGCTCCGGCGCCTTTTCCAGCAACTTCACGACGATCCGGGAAATCTGCTCAGGTACATGCGGAACGAGTTCGTGAGGGGGACGCGCCGAATGCGTGGCGTGCGCGTGCACGAGCCCGGCAGCATCGGTGGCATCGAACGGCGGCACACCGGTCAACTGCTCATAGAGAATGCATCCGAGCGAATAAAGATCGGCGCGCGCGTCGACACGCAGATTCATGCGCGTGCCGAGTTCGGGCGCCGTATAGACGAAACCCGTGTCGTCCCACTCGAGACCGGTGTCGCACAACGGGTCGGTCACATCGGGGCCGATCGCATGGCCGAAGCCCGTCAGAAACGCACGATCGTCGTCATCCACGAGGAAGCGATGCGGTGCAAGCGCGCGATGCACGATGCCGGCCGCATGCATCTCGCCCAACGCAGTCGCGAGCGAAATCGCACGCCGCAGAAACGCGGACAACCGCGGCTGCGGGACAACTTCAACGGAGAGCGGCATCCCGCCCGGATCGGCCAGGACGAGCACGGCGCCGCCGCCATGCGACACGATGGCTTGCGGCACGGCGGACCAGCGTTCGTGCAGTGCCGAGCGCAACACATATTCACGTTGCAGCGCGGCGACCGCGGACGGCGCCGCGACGCCGCGCCCCGCCACCAGGACCGGCGGCGCATGGTCATCGATTGCACGGTGCAGTCGTGGCGGGCCGAAGCTCAATTCGATGAAGCGGCGTGTCGAAAGGTCGATCATGCGAATGCAATAAGGAAACGGTGGCGTCATCTACTCGAACGCCGCCGGCACGGCGGCGTGGAGCACGGCATGCGGCACCCGTGCCACGTGCCGCGGGATGCCGGGTTGTATCCGTTCGTTCGAACACGCGGTCGCGGCGCGGGCCGCGGGGCGCCCTCGATTTCGCTCGTGCGGTGTTGCACCTCACCGGCCGCCGCGCCCTTCTTCCAGGTACCCGTGATAACACGCGAACCCGCCGATTATTCCAGCACGATGTCGTCAATGCAACAATGCGCGCCGGCCAATGCATGCGAGCTGCCGAAGCGCACTCGCGTCGCGATCGGGGCTTTCGTATCCGGATGTATCGCGTGTCCGCATCGATACATGACATTGCAAAACGCCGCGTCGCGGACACATGCGGGATACCTTGGCGGCGCTCAATACACGTGCGACGGATTCTGACGACATTCGCGACGCGGCCGACGCATCCGGCTCCCGCGTTCGCCAGATACCGTGCGTACCGTTCGACCGACCCACTTTCCGGATTCCGACATGAAGACCTCAAGGATCACCTTCGCGCTCGTCGCCTTTGCCACCGCAGCCTTCGCCCATGCAGCGGCCCCTGTCGATTCGACGACAGGGAATCAAGATGCCGTGGCCACGACCGAATGGGCACCAGCCCTCGCGATGCCGATGGGAAAGACACGAGCCGAAGTGCGTCAGGAGCTCGCTCGCTCGCGCCAGAGCGGCGAGCTCGACGCACTCAGGAAACTCTATTCCGGCCATTGACGCACCGACGTGTTGTGGAGGGCCGGCACGGGCAGACGCAATGCTCGCCGGCTCGATATGGCTCATTGACTTGCGGCAACGCAATCGTCGCAACGGCCTCGTGCTCGAACTGAGCGACACATTGCCGGAGACGGACTCCGATTCCGGCTCCCCCCCGAAACCGGACTGGCCATCCGCCCAATCTTCGACGCTGTCGAGCTGCTGCAGGAATCCCGACGCACTGCGTCGCTGCTCGTCGGCATCGACGGGCTTCTGCCATCGGCCGGCAGCCGATACGCTCGACATACCCATCGGCACCATCGTGACCCGGATCTCCCGTGAGCGCAAAGCGATTCGGATGGTGTTCGACGGATCCGGCGAATCACGAATGGAGACGGGACATCGCATCGACGTGCAGTGCCGACGTCGACGAGCGACGTCGCGCGCCTGCCGGTGCGCCCCGGCCGCAACACGATCGCCCGCGTGGGGAATCGCATGGGAATAAACGATCGCCTTCGCGTGTTCAGTGTTGGCAGTCGCGCCGCTTCCGTGCATGTGACCGAACGCCGACCGGCTGTACCGGTGCCCACCACGGGCGATCTTGTTCCCTCGCCGCCAGTATCGAAGATGTCATCGCTGTCCAGAATGCTGCTCGTCTATGACGGAACCAACGAAGCAAACGCCGCGCTCGCACGATGTGCGTCGCTTTCCCGCGCATTGTCGGCCACGGTCGACGTCGTCGCCATCGTCGACAATGCCACCGCCAACGCACGGTCGGCCGGGCTGCTCAGCGAGCTCGCCCATCAGCATCTGGCAGAATCCGCCCGTCGCGATCTTCAACGGGCGGTCGACACACTGACGGACGACGGCATCGCCGCCCGCGGCTATCTCCGCTTCGGACGCGCGGCCGATGCTGTCGCCGCCCATGCATCGACGACCTGCGTGGACATGATCGTCGTCGGATATCGCGCCCCCACCGGGTTCGCTCGCTGGTGGCGCGAGCGTCTCGTTCACTTCGATCTGGCCGAGCGCGTTCCGGGTGCCGCGCTTGTCGTCGTCACGATCCCATCGACCTAGCGTCGGCCGCATCGATGCACGACTGAACGGTCGCGGCAAGAATCATCCGCTGCCGGTTGGCGGGCAGACAGGCCTCGCTCCCGCGCGGACGAAACACCGGGTCCCCGCGTTGTATCGCACGCCCCGTCAGCGCGCATATCGACGGGACACGCGCGCGGCTCCTGCACCAGATTTGCTCGGCATACCGCCCGGAACACGAATCGCTCCACGAGACACTGATCATGTACAACGACAGGCGTTCCATCACGGCTATCCTGGCAGGCGGCTCGGTGCGCGCACGCGCATCGTCCTCGTCCCATTGACTCACCCCGACGCGTCGCGCCTTGTATCGCGTGCGCTGCGCTCGCAAACACACGCTGCGCTGTTCCTGCGAAGGATCCAGGACATTGATCAACGTGCGAGCCACGATATCCGCTTCATGCAGCATCACCATCACCTCTTCTCCCGGTCAATCGGATCAATCATGTGAAAGCGGGCGCACGAATCACCGACACACCGTCATTCGGCCCCGCGATGCGCGCGCCCTCGCTCAGGCGCCGCCTTTCTCATGCAGCATCAGCTCGCTTTTCACCGATTTGACGCCGCGG
Source organism: Burkholderia sp. SRS-25 (assembly GCF_004343765.1). NCBI lineage: Bacteria > Pseudomonadati > Pseudomonadota > Betaproteobacteria > Burkholderiales > Burkholderiaceae > Burkholderia > Burkholderia sp. SRS-25. The sequence goes on along the minus strand of NZ_PTXM01000028.1, from coordinate 66,101 downwards.
ATCTTCCTGGCCGACTCGACCGCGAGATGGTCTTCGTCTTCGGTCTGCACCTGACCGGCCAGCGTCACCTGTCCGGTCTCGGCATTTGCGAAAACCGTGATCGCTTGCCCTTGCAGCCCCTTCGTTCGCGACAGCGTGTTCTGAATCGACCGCGAGAACCTGCGATTGGCTGCACGCGTGGCCTTTTTCGTCTGGGCGGACGGCACCGCTGCATCCGTGCCTGCACCATTGGCGCTTTCATCGGCAATTGCCTGCAGTTGCAGGCAAGCGAGCAGGACGGCCGCCAGGCCGCCATTCAGGATGACTTGTCGAATTTTCATGATGGGTTCCTTGGGTTGCGGGTATCGAATGGCACGCATGTTCCGGCCGTGTGCATCGTCGCGACGCACGCGAATCGCATCATTGCCGCATCGCGAAGCCGACTCGATCACCTGTCGCCCGCGTCGTCACCGATGCGATTCGTGTACCGGTGGAACCAGAATAAGGCGCGACATCAACGGCATCCATAGCATCTGCAGCTAGCGGCACAACCCGTCGGGATAGATGGCCGCATACGTTCGTATAGGCTGTGGAAATGGCTGCACGCGTCGCTGCGCATCACGCCGCCTGATGCGCGGCCCCGTCAACCGGAAAACGCGGGAGCGTCACCATTGTGTGCGTGCCGCCGCGCACGCGCGGCGGCAGTCAATGAAGGGCGAGCGCAGCAGGCCGCTATGTGCGCCGAAACCTGTTCAGCGACGACGAGAACGCGGGATGTATTGCCGACGACGAACTACATGCATGGCATGAATGGCCTGGCCTCCGCATCACCGGTATATTCCTCGTCTGAGCGGGTGAGCTGACGATCCGGATCGGCCGGAAGCTGATGCGCATATGATCGCTAGCTGTTGCGGCGTGGATGTACGACGAGCTGACGCGTTGCCGAACGTAACGCCATTCAACTTCGAGCGGATATGACCCGCCCCATCGTGGACGACCGAAGTTGCACACACAAATAAACAAGAGAGATTCCGGGAAAATGCTTCGATATGCTTGCCTGTTTGCTCACGACCACCCGTCCACGCCCGACAGCGTGTGGGATATCGACAACGGCCAGATGGACGGCTGGGCCGAATGGTTCGAACAGATTCCGCAACTATTCCTCTACCTCATCGGCGATGCAGCGCATCTGCCGCAGATCGCACCGTGCGCGATGTTTGGCGATGTCGAATCGCCCGCCAGCCTGATGGCGCCGATGGCCGAGGTGCGCGAACGCTGGCATGCGCTGGATCGACACATGCGGCCACGGCTGCCGCAGTTGCCTGCCGATGCCCGGGCGCAATGGGCACACATGCACACGACCGTCTCGACGACGACGCGCGAATGGCTGATCCTCGATTGCAGCCAGTTTTGCGACGCGGCCATCGGCACGCCGGACATGAACGCGTTCCTGCAGCAGACGCGGCAACGCTGCGCCGAATGGAGCCCGGCACCGGAGCCGGGCACGGGCGACCTGCCGCCCGTCCTTCTACCGTTGCTGAGCGAGGCAACGGGGCAATGGGGATGGTGGAATCCGAACGTGATCGAGCGCATCTACGCGATCGAGGCGCAGCCGTATGCGGAATGGCCGGATGATCTGCGGGAAAGCTACGAGCCGGCAAGGGACTGGCAACCATGGATCGAGGAAGTGCAGGCGTACTATGTGCGGCGAATCGATCGTGCTGCGGGCGAACCGCCTTCGGCCGACGCCGATCGGCCACGCGCCGCGGCCGGGCTCGTCACGCCATATGGCCGCTGGCTGGTGCACCCCGACGAAGGCGCGGAATGGATCGACATCGAGGCAGGCTATATCGTCATCAGGCAACACGGTGACTGGAATGCCGGGGCGCGGGGCGGCCTCAAGGATCTGAATGGCCGGTGGGTCGTGCCGGTTTCAGCAGGCTACGTCAATTTGTCTCCCCTCACGCGAACGCTGGCACTGGGGCGACGGGCGCCGCTGCCGGAAGGCACGAGCGGAATCGTCGAGCTGCTGCGTTGGCCAGGTGGCGAATCGCTGTTCGACGACCTGACCGGCGGGATGCTCCATGACGACGGTCGAGTCCGCCTCTTCCATGCGGACGATACGGTGTCCGTTGTCGATGCAGCGACCGGCGAACCGCTGTTCGACACGCGTTACAAGAACGTGTTCGCGTTCCACCGGAAGCTGGGCCTCGCAGTGGTCGAGTGGTGTCGACCCGGCGAGCCTTCGCCGGACAATCCGGGCATCCTGCAGGGTGTCGTGCACGAGAGCGGCCGGCTGGTCATCCCCTGCGAATACGCACACGTCCATCACGCCTACAAGCAGCCGCCGAAGCTCCTGCACGGGCGCCAGTTGCTGGCGATCACCGCGGACGGGCGGCCCCATTTCTACAGTCCCGACGGCGAGCTGCTGGCGGCACTGGAGTGCGACATGAAGCCATGGATCTGGACGCCGATCGTGAAGGAAAATCAACTGTTGGCGCTCGACGGCGAAGGCATGGACGCACGCGTGATCTGGATAGCGTTGAGCGACTACAGCTTCGTCGAGACCGGCGAAACCCGCGCCGATTGCGTGAACATGTTGAGGGAAGGCCTGAAAGGCTGGCTCCCGAAGTAACGGCGTTCGCGGATACGCATCGAACGCACCCTGCTCGACGCCGAGGGCGCCAACCGCCACATTCGCGGCGCACTGGGCGATCACGACACGAAGGACAAGATCGGTGTGCCGTTCGACGATGTGTCGGAGGACGAACGCGAGTGGATCTCGTCCGCGCTGCGGGCGTTCCAGGTAATCGGCGAACTCGATGCCCTCGCGCTCAGCCCCTACGCACGCGTGGTGACGTACCGCGATGCAGGTCGTCTGCTGCTGGCCACGGAATCGGCCGTGTCGTCGAGCGACATCGCGCAACTCGAACGTGCTGCCGTACTCGATCCGCAAGTGCCTGCGCTGCGATCCCCGCTTACCGTGCATCCCCTCTCGCTACTCTGAATCCGCCTGCGCGAACCCGACCGTCAGCCCGAACGCATCGAGGATCGTCGCCGCCGTCTTGGCCATGCGCTTCGCCATGACCGCCGGGGTCTCGCGCGTGGCGCCCTGGCGAAGCCAGTGCACCGCCGTCCAGACCAATCCCCCGCCGAGCACCGTCAGGCAATCCTGCTCTGCTTCCGTACGGACGCCTTCATAGGGCGGAAGGAGACGGCCGGAAACGAATGTCACCAGTTCATCGAAAAACGCCGATGTTGCCGCGTCGTTGAACACGGTCAGATAGAAAGGCTGATGCGCATGCAGATGCTCGAGAATCAGCGCGGTTTCCACCTCCATCGACCTGATGAAAGAGGCATTCGGCGGGTTCAGCAGTTTGCCTTGCTCCTCGACGAACGCAAACGCGTTGTCGAGCCTCACCAGTGCGGCCCGCTGAGCGGCCGACTGAAGATCGGGAAAGTGCTGATAGAACGTGGGACGCGCGACGCCCGCGCGCTGCACCAGCTGAGCAATGCTGAGCTTGTTGAGCGGCGCGTCGTCGAGCAGTTCGGTCACAGCGCGAACGAGCGCGTCGTAGCTCCGTTGAAAGCGAGGATCGGCGGGATTAGGGCTTACATCAGGGGGCATAAAAAGCTCTGGACACGGGGTTTTGTCTATTTTACATTCGTTCAATAGATTGAGATGTGATGCGCTGACATACCTCTGAAAGGCTATTGAAATGAAATCCTCATCCCTCGTCCCCCAGCCGCCCCTGAAACCCGTCATCGGCCATCTGATGGAGGTCCTCGGGCCGTCTCCACTTGCCAAGATGATGGATCTCGCGCGCAAGTACGGGCCGGTCTACTGGTTCGAGGTGTTCGGCCAAGGTTACTACGTTGTCAGCGGCCAAACACTTGTGAATGAAGTGTGTGATGAAAGCCGATTTCAGAAGTGTGTGCACCAGTCGCTGCTCGAACTCAGACCCGCGATCGGGGACGGGTTATTTACGGCATTCGGTGACGAACCGAACTGGGCCAAAGCGCATCGCGTGCTGATGCAGGCGTTCGGCCCGCTCAGTATCTGGTCGATGTTCGACAAGATGGTCGACATCGCCGACCAGATGTTCCTCCATTGGGAGCGGTTCGGCCCGGAGACGCCGGTCGACGTGTCCGATCACATGACGCGACTGACGCTCGATACGATTGCCCTGTGTGCGTTCGATTGTCGTTTCAACAGCTTCTACCGTGAAGATCAGCATCCGTTTGTCGATGCCATGGTCAACACCCTCAGCGAGGCCGGAAAGCGCGAGTTGCGACCCAAACTGGTGTCGAAGCTGATGGTCAATCGCAGTCGAAAGTTCGACGCGGACATCGAAGTCATGCGATCGCTCGCGACCAAAATGATCGAGGACCGGCGCAAGCACCCGCACGACAGCGAAGCGTCGATGGACCTGCTGGACCGGATGCTGAACGGCGTCGATCCGGTGACGGGAGAAAAACTCGATGACGAGAACATCGTCTTCCAGATGATTACCTTTCTCATCGCCGGACATGAAACGACCAGCGGGCTCCTGTCCTTCGCCACGTATTTCCTCCTCAAGAACCCGGACATCCTGCAAAAAGCACGGGATATGGTCGACGAGGTGGTGGGCAGCGAGACACCACGAATCGAGCATCTCGCAAGACTTCGCTACATCGAACACATCCTCATGGAGACGTTGCGAATCTGGCCGACCGCGCCGGCATTCGCCGTGAAACCGCTCGCCGACACCACGTTCGGCGGGAAATATGCCGTTTCTCCCGACGACATCATCATGATCCTGACGCCCATGTTGCATCGGGATGTGAGCGTCTGGGGCGAGGACGTCGACGCGTTCCGCCCGGAGCGATTTGCCCCGGAGAATGCGGAGCAACTCCCGCCCAATGCATGGAAGCCCTTCGGCAATGGTGCGCGTGCCTGTATCGGCCGCCCTTTTGCGATGCAAGAAGCGCATCTCGTCCTGATCATGCTGCTTCAGCGATTCGATTTCTCGTTCGCCGATCCGGACTACGAGCTGGAGGTCGCCGAAACGCTTACGCTGAAGCCGACCGGTTTACGGATCAACGTGAAACCGCGGGCCCGAAGTGCGCTCAAAGCGCCCGATACGGCCGTTCGCGCCCGCTCGAGCGCGCAAAGCCCGAGCGTCGCTCCGGTTCAGTCGCTCCCTTCCAGCGAAGATGTGTCGACGATGCTCGTGCTCTTCGGGGGAAATACGGGCTCCGCCGAATCCTTTGCAAGACGCATTGCAGGGGACGCGAGTCGTCACGGATTTCACGCCACGTGCGCGCCCCTCGACGATTTCGCGGGGAAACTCGACGGGTATCCTGCCATCGTGATCGTCACCGCTTCCTACGAAGGACAGCCGCCGGACAACGCCAGATCATTCGTCCCGTATGTCGAAGCACTCGGCGAAGGCGCGCTGGACGGTGTCCATTTTTCGGTTCTCGGGTGCGGCAACAAACAATGGGCTCGGACATACCAGGCGATTCCCAAGCGAGTCGATGAAGCGCTCGAGAAGGCCGGCGCCACGAGAGTGCACGTCAGAGGCGAACTCGATTCGGGTGGCGACTTCTTTGGTGAATTTGACAATTGGTACACCGAAATGTGGGACCGCTTTGCAATCAGCGCCGGGAAGGAAGTGTCGACCGTGCAACATCGCGATACCGCACTGAAGGTCAGTTTCGCCGAGAATACCCGTGAAAAATTGCTGAATTTCGGCGACATGGCGAATGCATCGATCGTCGACAACAGAGAACTGGTCGATATCAGCGTGGCCGGCAGCCGCTCCAAAAAACATATCGAACTGAAACTGCCGGAACCGATGACTTATCAATCGGGAGATTACCTGGCCGTTCTGCCGCGCAACTCGAAAAACAACGTCGATCGCGTCTTGCGCCGGTTTCGCGTGAGCTGGGACACGCAGGTGGTGATCGAAGGAACGTCAAGTAATCCGCGCCTTCCGCTCGGCCAGCCAATCAGTTGTGGTGACCTGTTCTCGAGCTATGTCGAACTCGCCGTTCCTGCCACCCGATCACAAGTATCCACCCTGGCCGCTGCCACGCGCTGCCCTCCCGAGAAGGTCGAGCTCGAGCGCCTGAGCGCCGACGATTTCGAATGCGAGATCCTGGGAAAGCGGACAACCGTCATGGATCTGCTCGAACGCTTCGGATCCGTCGATCTGTCGCTCGAGAAATTCCTCGATATGCTGCCCGCGCTGAAAGCACGCCAGTATTCGATCTCGTCTTCCCCGCTTTGGAAAGCAGACCACGTCACGCTGACGGTAGCCGTGGTCGATGCACCGGCGCTCTCCGGCAATGGTCGCCATGAAGGGGTGGCGTCGTCGTATCTCGCGCGACTCAACACGGGGGACAGCCTGTCCGTTGCAGTCAGGCCATCGAATGCACACTTTCGGCCACCCGCCGAAACCGGTCTTCCGATGATTCTGATCTGTGCCGGTTCCGGTATCGCCCCATTCCGCGGCTTCCTGCAAGAGCGCGCACTACAGAAGCAGCAGGGGGAAAACGTCGGCAAGTCGTTGCTCTTCTTCGGAATCGATGATCCCGACGTCGATTTTCTTTATCGCGAAGAACTCGACGAATGGGCTCGAAGCGGCGTGGTCGAAGTGATGCCGGCTTACTCGAACCGCCCGGAGGAAGGTGCCCGGTTCGTTCAGGACAAAGTCTGGCTGGAACGCGAGAAGATCGCCGCACTGTTTGCGCAAGGCGCCACCGTCTTTGTCTGCGGGGATGGAAAGAATATGGCCCCTGCCGTACGTGCCACGCTTGGCCGGATTTATCAGGAGGCAACGGGAGCGAACGATGAAAGCGCCAGCGCGTGGATCGACACGATGGAGCGGGAGCATGGCAGATATGTTGCCGACGTGTTTGCATGACGGCCACGGGATCATGCCGGTTCCGGTTGCTTCAGACATTTGACCGGCCCCGCCACCGCTTTCCGGAACCGATGCGACGAGGTCTTCGATCCTGGCCTGCACCGTGTTTTCCTTGCGTCCTTCACCCTGGTTCCGGTCGAGTTCCGACCGGAACCAGGGATTGATCACACGCCGCACAACTGTGCTGAATCGCCCCCTCGTCTTTCAGTGACGGCATGGTTCTGAGAGCGACGGGTTAACCACGATCGACCGCCGATGAACACCATGCTAACTTCATCGGCCATATGACTTGGTCATTTGATCAATATTGGTGTGGATATGCCGTCCCACTGGAACCCCACGTGAATCGCTCCATGCATGTCGCCTCCGGATACGCGTAATCGATCACGCCGATGTCGTGGCGGAGTGGACAATGCCGATCACCACATGATGTCCTGCAGCGTTTCCCAGCCCGATCGTTTCGAAACAATAATTTCGCATTCCGGAATTTATTGAAGAAATTCCAAATCGTTCCGGGACACCCGACACTCACTCATTCGATTCCATGACTAGCGAACTCACCCTCTCCCGTCGCGACGTGGAGTTCATTCTTTTCGACTGGCTGCAGGTCGAATCGCTCACCCGTCGACAACGATTTGCCGGGCAAGACCGATTCGACTACACCTCCGTGCTGGATGTGTACGAATCGCTTGCCACGGATCTCTTCAAACCGCATAACAAGAAAAACGACAGCAACGAACCCGCATTCGACGGAGAACGCGTCACCATCAACCCGGAAGTGGGTGTCGCATTGCGTGCATTCTCGGCCGCCGGCCTGATCAGCGCGTCGTTCCCCACCGAGTGGAACGGCATGAGCCTGCCGAGCACCGTGGAGCGGGCCGGCATGGCGTATTTGCTGGCCGCCAATCCGGGAACCGCAGGATACGCCTTTCTCACGATCGCCAACGCCAATTTGCTGATGGCCCACGGCGAGCGCGACCGGGTCGAGCACTACGTCAAGGCCATGGCGGAGGGGCGATGCTTCGGCACGATGTGCCTGTCGGAGCCGCAAGCCGGGTCAAGTCTTGCGGATATCCGCACGCGCGCGGTTCCGAGCGGAGACGGCCGCTACCGCCTGTTCGGCAACAAGATGTGGATCTCCGGTGGCGATCACGAGATTTCCGAGAACATCGTCCACCTGGTATTGGCAAAGATTCCCGATGAAAACGGGCAACTTCCTCCGGGCGTTCAAGGGATATCGCTCTTCACCGTACCGCGCAAGCTGATCAACGCCGACGGGCTGCCTGGCGAGCGAAACGATGTCGTCCTCGCCGGCATCAATCACAAGATGGGGTACCGCGGCACGGTAAATTGCCTGCTGAACTTTGGCGAGGGTCGCTACCGTCCGGAAGGCGAAGCGGGCGCAATCGGGGAGATCGTCGGCGAACCCGGCAAAGGCCTGGCCTATATGTTCCACATGATGAACGAGGCGCGTATCTCGGTCGGCCTCGGCGCCGCCGCGATCGGCTATACCGGCTACCTTCACTCGCTGGAGTATGCGAAGACGCGCCTGCAGGGCCGGACACGCGGTGACCGGTCGCCCGCAGCGGGACAGGCCCCCATCATTCGTCATGCCGATGTCCGGCGCATGCTGCTCGCGCAAAAGGCATATGTGTCCGGTGCACTCGCGTTGTGCCTGTACGCGGCTCGACTGAGCGACGATATTCATTCGCAAGAAGACGCCGACGACCGGGAAGAGGCGCATGGTCTGCTTGACCTGCTCACCCCCGTCGTCAAGAGCTGGTCTTCCCAATGGGGCCTCGTCGCCAACGATCTCGCCATTCAGGTTCATGGCGGCTACGGTTACACGCGCGAATACAACGTCGAGCAGTTCTATCGCGACAATCGGCTCAACCCGATACACGAGGGCACATTCGGTATCCAGGCGCTCGACCTGCTGGGTCGAAAGACGCGTGCAAACGGCGGCGCCGCCATGAAAGCGCTCGACCGGAAAATCGCCGCGACGGTATTCAAGGCACGGTCGATCCGTCCGCTCCAGGACCATGCCGACGCGCTCGAATGCGCGTGGGAGCGCATCCGTATCGTCACCGCCGAGTTGCACCGGCTCGACGACCCGGAGGTCCAGCTGGCGAATGCGGCGGCCTACCTCGAAGCATTTGGCCATGTCGTCGTCGGCTGGCTTTGGCTCGATCAGGCGATCGTGGCCGACACGCTCGAGAGCGGCCCCGCCGGGAGCGACTTCCATCGCGGCAAGCTCGCCGCGTGCGACTACTTCTTCGGGTGGGAAATGCCCAAGGTGGCCGCGTGGCTGGCCGTGCTCGATCCGGTGGAAACCACCCCGCTGACAATGCCGGAGGATTGGTTCTGACCCGTGTGCGCGCCGCCATTTCGTTGCTTTCGTTTAATTCATGAGGATGTCATATGATTGATGCCGTCATCGTTTCCACCGCGCGCACGCCGATCGGCAAGGCCTATCGTGGTGCATTCAACCTCACGCACTCGCCCACCCTGCTCGGTCACGCAATCCGGCATGCCGTATTGCGCGCCGGCATCGAACCGGATCGCATCGAGGACGCTGTCATCGGTTCGGTACTCAACGCGGGAACCGCCGGCAACAATGTCGCCCGACAAGGTGTGCTGGCGGCCGGGCTACCTGCTTCAGTCGGTGCGCAAACGCTTGACCGGCAATGCGCGTCGGGCCTGATGGCGATCGCCACGGCCGCCAAACAGATCATGTGCGACGGGATGCAGGTCGTTGTCGCGGGCGGCCAGGAAAACATCTCGGCGGTACAGACACGCTACTTCGAGTGGACACGTGCCGACCAGGATCCCAACGTGCTGGCCGTGCAACCCGCCGCCTACATGCCGATGCTCGAGACCGCCGAGTTCGTTTCCCGCAAGTACGGGATCGCTCGCGACGTGCAGGATCAGTACGCGCTCGATTCCCAGCTTCGCACTGCCGCCGCTCAGAAGGAAGGCCGTTTCTCGGACGAAATCGTCCCGATCACGACACAGATGCTGGTCGTCGACAAAGCGACCGGCGAAACGTGGCGGAGGGAAGTCACGCTCACGCAGGATGAGGGCAATCGTCCCGGCACGACGCTCGAATCGCTTGCCGCGCTCGCACCGGTGGTCGACGGTGGCGTGGTGACCGCCGGGAACGCAAGCCAGCTTTCGGACGGCGCAAGCGCCTGCGTCCTGATGAACGGCAAGACGGCCGAACAGATCGGCGCAACGCCACTCGGCATCTATCGCGGCATGACCGTCGTCGGCAATGCGCCCGAGGAGATGGGCATCGGTCCCATCTACGCGATCCCCAAGCTCCTGAAGCTTCACGGCCTGACAGTCGACGACATCGGGCTTTGGGAGCTCAACGAGGCATTCGCCTGCCAGGTGCTGTACTGCCGCGACAAGCTGGGAATCGATCCGGCCCGATACAACGTCAACGGCGGCAGCATTTCGATCGGCCATCCGTACGGGATGACGGGCGCCCGTCTGGTCGGACACGCACTGATCGAAGGCAAACGACGCGGCGCGCGCTACGTCGTCGTATCGATGTGCGTGGGGGGCGGAATGGGTGCAGCCGGCTTGTTCGAAGTCGTCTGACAGAACGCGCCTTTACCTGCAGAACGAATGGGGCGGCAGCCCCGCTCATGCGGGGCTTGCAGACCTTTCCGGGGATGCTTTAGCGGACCTTGTCGCGCAAGCGCGCCTGATGCACCATCGCACCAGGCGCCGACGCGCGACCGTTTTTTTTCGTGATGCCGTTCGCGTGCCGGTTCGGAGACCGGTGATGCCGACCGCTCACTCTTCCGGCATCACCTCGGTCGATCACGTCAATTGCTCGATACCCGCAACTCGCGCCGCAGGATCTTCCCGACGTTGCTCTTTGGCAGGCTGTCGCGAAACTCGATGCTTTTCGGGCGCTTGTAACCGGTCAGCTGGCCTTTACAGAACGCCAGCAGGTCTTCGTACGTCAGCGCCGGATCTTTCCTGACCACGAACAGCTTGACGGCCTCTCCGGAATGCTCGTCGGGCACGCCGATCGCCGCGACCTCGTATACGCCGGGGTGGTTGGCGACGACCTCTTCGATCTCGTTCGGGTAGACGTTGAAACCGGACACGAGAATCATGTCCTTCTTGCGGTCGACGATTCGCACGAAGCCCGCTTCGGAGATCGACGCAATGTCACCCGATCTGAAGAAGCCGTCCGCGGTCATCACCTTCGCGGTCTCGTCCGGCCGCTGCCAGTAACCCGCCATCACCTGCGGACCACGAATGCACAGCTCTCCCGCTTCGCCGGGCGCCAATTCGTTACCGTCGTCGTCCCGGACCGACACTTCCGTGGAGGGCAACGGCAAGCCGATGGTGCCGTTGAACTCACTACCGGTCACGGGATTGACCGCGACGCAAGGTGATGTCTCGGACAGCCCGTATCCGTCGATGATCGGCGCGCCGGTCATCTCCTTCCAGCGCCTTGCGACGGCCTCTTGCGTGGCCATCCCGCCACCGCTGGCCACCAGCAGATTGGAGAAATCGAGGCGCGGAAATTCAGGATGATGGAGCATCGCGTTGAAGAGCGTGTTGACGCCCGGAAAGTTCGTGACCTTGTATCCGGCGAGCGACTTGATCATCCCCCCGATGTCCCGCGGATTCGGCACCAGTACGGAAAGCGCACCCATGTGAATCGTCAACAGACAGCAAACATTGAGCGCAAAGATGTGATAGAGCGGAAGTGCTGCCACCGTGATGAACTGCGTCACGTCAGGGCGCAAATCGCGAGCCGGTTTGAGCCAGACGTCCGACTGCAATACATTCGCGACGATGTTCCGATGCAACAGCGTCGCGCCTTTCGACACCCCGGTTGTCCCGCCCGTATATTGGAGAAAAGCGACATCGTCCGACGACTGGGAAACCGGTACGAATGTGCCCCGACGTCCCTCCTCGATCGCATCGTCAAATGCCGCATACGGGCTCGGCTTCTGTTCCGCGCCGGAAGCGTTGCCCTGCGCGGCAACCAGAACATGCTTCACCTGCGTGTGCGCAAGGATTGCATCCAGCGTTGCCGTACAGCCGTCGAGAATGACGATCGCCTCCGCGCCGCTGTCATTCAGCTGGTGTTGCAGCTCGCGGGGCGTATAGAGCGGGTTGACGTTGACGACAACGTAGCCGGCGCGCAACACCGCACAAATCGAGATCGGGTACTGCAGCACATTCGGCATCATGATGGCGACCCGCGCACCACGTTCGAGGCCGCGTGACTGCAGCCACGCGGCCAGTGCGCCAGACATCCTGTCGAGCTCACCATAGGTGATCTGCTTTCCATCGCACGCAAACGCCGGATTCGCGTGAAACCTGCTGAAGCTTCGTTCGATCAATGCACTGATGTTTCGATACTCGCCGGAATCAATCTCTGCCGGAACCCCCGGCGGATAGGCATCAAGCCAGATCTTCTCCATATCCAATCTCCTCTGTCCCGTTGAATAATTGCGCGACGCAAAATCCCTCTTCACGCGCGTGAACAAGCCGGGGCGCCTCGAACACGCGAGACTCATCCCTCGTCGCAACGATATGGTTGCATGGTCGATCGCCAGTCAGCGACGCCGCGGATCACGTTGTCGGCAGACAGTTGACGGGCGACTGCCACCATCCAGTTTGTTTCGCCTCCAACGCACCCTGCTTGGCAGGAAAATTCTTGCCCCCCGAGACGCGACTTCCGAGACAGGGGGCTACTCTCAAACTGGTCAAATGATATGGTCATTTGACCATACAGGGAAACTTGCGGCAACTTGGTAGTTGCACGAGGCTGCGACGCGGGACTTGTCGATGCCATGCTCGAACCGAAACACGGATCATCGGTGTTGAAGTTCGTCGATGTTGCTCGTGGCTTCCGTCAGAACGCATATCGTGTACGTTTATTCAACCCATGCAGGACGACCGCCGTGACGCTTAGAAGCGGTGACGCAGGCCAACCGTTGCCGCAGTCTGGCTGACCTTCGAGCTCGGGAACGCGTTGATGTCGCCGTTGTAGATCGACGAACCCAAACCGGTGCCCTTCGTACCACGCTGATACACCATCTGAGCGTAGACGTCCGTACGCTTCGACAGGAAGTAATCAGCTTGCACGCCGAACTGGTTCCAGTGCGTGCTGTTGCCGTTCTGCTTCGCGTTCGTGTACGTATAGGCAGCGCCCAAGCCGAGAGCCGGCGTCAGGTTGTACTTCGCGTTGACTTCGTAGTTGTCCGCACGCAGCGTACCCAGGCCGTTCGTCTGGTTGTCGAGGCGCGATTGCGTCCATGCCGCGCCAACCAGTGCCGGGCCAAATGCATACGTTGCCGCGATGCCATACGTGCGGCTGCGGCCCTGAATGCCGAATGCATTGCCGTTCGTATCGATGGTCGGGTTCACCGCGCCCGACGTGGACAGGCCAGCGTTGTTAGCTTGCGAGTACGCCGCACCCAGCTTCAGGCCTTCAAACTGGTACGACACGCCAGCGCTGTACGCACGGTTATTCGCAAAGTTCGTGCTGTTCGAGAACGAGTACGTGCCGCCGAATTGCAGGCCGGCATAGTTCACGCTCGTGTACTTGATCGTGTTGTTCAGCGCGACGTCGCCGTTCGTGCTCAGGCGGTCATTGTTCAGCGGGTGCGCGAAGTACGTGCCGCCCCACGAGCCCGTTGCCGTCAGCGGCGCCAGGTAGTCTTGCGTCGCGTCGTATTGCTTACCCAGCGTGACCGTGCCGTACTGGCTCGACAGGCCGACGAATGCCTGGCGGTTGAACATGCCGCCGTTGCCGTTCGCAAACTTGCCGTTACCGAGGTTGAAACCGCTTTCCAGCGTGAAGATTGCCTTCAGGCCACCGCCGAGATCTTCCGAGCCACGCAGGCCGAAACGGCTCTGGTCAATGCCCGATCCCATCGAAAAGCGCGACTTGCCTTGGCCCGATGCGTTCTGGACGTTGCTTTGATACGTGATGCCTGCGTCCAGCACGCCATACAGCGAAACACTGCTTTGCGCGTATGCGACGGTAGTGAACGATGCTGCAACTGCTGCAGCGATCAGAGTCTTGTTCATTCGTGATGCTCCATTCAAAAAAGAGGCAGGTCTCGCGACCTCGTTCATAAACGGCCGGCAACCGCCAGCCACCGGGAGGACCTTGTGCTGTTGGCCACACCCGGGTTTCCAAAGCGCCCGCATTGACGGGCGCCAAATGGCCAGGCCACCCGTGTCAGCATTTCCCGGGCGCATCGACGGCGCCGGAACCGAAGAGCTTCCGGCTCCAGCCGGACAGCCTGTCGCTGAACAGCAGTTCGTACAGCACAGGCACCATGCCGAGCGTGATCAGCGTCCCGAGCAGCAGCCCGCCCATGATGGTGACGGCCATGCCGGTCCACAGCGTGCCGGCGAACAGCAGCAGCGGAATCAGGCCGGCGATGCAGGTCAGCTTGGTCATCACGATCGGCCGCAGGCGCGCCACGGCCGCCGCGACGACCGCTTCGCGGCGCGATTTGCCGGCCGCCAACTCGACCTCGATACGCTCCAGCAGCAGCACCGCGTTGTTGACGATGATCCCGGCCAGCGACAGCAGGCCGAAGTTCGCCATGAAGCCCAACGGTTCGCGGGCGATGATCAGCGCGGGCCCGACGCCGATCATCGCGAACGGAATGATCCCGACGATCAGCAACAGCTTGCGGAACGAGCCGAACTGCCAGATGAACAGCACCAGCATCGCGACCACCGCGTGCGGCAGATACTCGCCGAGCGCCACGTTGGCCTCGGCGGACTCCTCGATTTCGGCGCCCAGCTCGATCCGGTACCCCGGCGGCAACGCGATCCGGCCGATGGCCGGCGCGAGCTGATCGACCGCCTGCTGCGCGGTGCCGTGGGTATTGCGGCCCTTCACGGTCAGCGTGCGCATCAGGTCGCGGCGTAGAATCGTCGACGGCTCGGTATTCAACGTGACCGTCGCAACCGCGGACAGCGGAACCGGCGCGCCGCCCGCAGCCGGATGGATCAGCGTATTGGCGAGATCTTCCGGCCGAGTGCGCTCGGCTTCCGCACCGCGCACGACCAGCGGTACCAGCGTATCGCCGTCTCGCAACACCGAGACGTTGACGCCGGTGTACCGCGTGGCCAGCGCCGTCGAGATGTCCTCGCTGCTGACGCCCAGGCGCCGTGCCTTGTTCTGGTCGATTTCGACATCGACACGCGGCACGCGCGGCCCCCAGTCGTCGTGGATCTGCACGATGCCCGGCTGGGTATGCAACGCGGCCTGGATCTTGCGGCCGATCTCGCGCAGCACGGCTTCGTCGGGACCGGACACGCGATAAGCCACCGTGCCGGCGTCGTGGGCGCTACGCGAGAAGCGTTTCGCATCGGTTCGCACCTCGGGATGGTGTTGCGTCATCCACGCCTGGGTTCGTGCGATCACGGCGTCGAGATCCTGCGGCTTCGCGACGCTGACCGTGACATAGCCGATATGCGACGCAGGCAGCGGCGGATTGAGCACCAGGACGACACGCGGGCCGCCGTCGGCGACATAGCCGATGCTGGTCGTCACCTCGGGATTGAGCTTGCGATCGTCGAGCCAACGGCTCAGGTCGCGGACCACGTCGCGCGTGAGCCGTGCATCGCTCCCGGGCTGCAGCTCGAGTTCGACCTGGAACTGCGGCCGGTCGGAAGCCGGCAGGAACCCTGCCGGACGCGTGGCCAGGATCGCGAGCGCGCCGACCAGCAAGGCAGTCATCACGACCAGGAACCACCCCT
The DNA here is from genome assembly GCF_004343765.1 of Burkholderia sp. SRS-25. Classification (NCBI taxonomy): domain Bacteria; kingdom Pseudomonadati; phylum Pseudomonadota; class Betaproteobacteria; order Burkholderiales; family Burkholderiaceae; genus Burkholderia; species Burkholderia sp. SRS-25. The sequence continues at coordinate 50,445 of NZ_PTXM01000028.1, read as the reverse complement.
TGTGGTCGAGGACGCGACGAATCAGGCGGGCATAGGCACCGTAGAAACGGCTTTGCTTGACCGTCGCGTCGGCATCGTGCTCGTGCGCATGGCCTTCGCCGTGATGGCCGGATTTCAGGAAGAAATAGCAAAGCAGCGGTGTCACCGTCAGACAGAGCAGCCACGACCCGAGCAGCGACAGCGTGAGCACGACCACGAGCGGACGCAGGTATTCGTTGGTGGCGGTGTCGCCGAAGAAGAACGGCGAGAACGCGAAGATGATGACCAGCGATGACGTCAGCAGCGGGATCGCGAGCGTACGGCCTGCTTCGATGCACGCGTGACGGCGCTCCTCGCCTGCGGCGAGGCGGCGCTCGACGTCCTCCGCGATCACGATGCCGTTGTCGACCAGCAAGCCCAGCGCGATGATGATCGCGGCCATCGACACGATGTGCAGTTCGATGCCCAGCGAGCGCATCACGAGCAGCGTGGCAAGGATGGTCAGTGGCACGATGCCGCCCACCACGACGCCGGCGCGCCAGCCGAGGAACAGCACGACGACGATCATCACGATCACGATCGTCTCGATCATCACCTGGTTCATGCGGCCCATTTCCCGCTCGACCACGTCCGCCTGGAAGGTCACGTAGTCGAGCGAAAAACCGGCGGGCAACTGCTGCTTCAATTCGTCCAGACGCGCGCGCAGCGCCTGGCCGACCGCCTTCACGTTCTGGCCTTTGCGCATCGAGACGCCGAGGACGACCGCGTCTTCGCCGCGGTAGATCGCCGCGGACTCGGGCGGGTCGACGGGCCGGACCTGCACCCGGGCGATGTCGCCCAGGCGCACGGTGCCCGGCGTCGCCTCCGCGCGCGCGCCGGCCGGCGGCACGGTGAGCGTGAAATCCTGCAGCGCCTGCAGCGAGCGGATTTCGCCGGAGCTGACGACCGCGCTGTTCAGGCCCGACACCACGAGCCGGCCGCCGGACTGCACGACGTTCTGCTTCTGCAGCTGTTGCATGACCGACGCGGTGGACAAATGCAGCCCCGCCATTCTGGCGCGGTCGAATTCGATATAGACGCGCTCCTCCTGCAGGCCATGAAAGCTGACGCCCTGCACGCCGGGCACGCGATACAGCCCTTCGCGCAACAGCTTCAGCGGTTCCCGCATCTCGCTCATCGAAAACCCAGGCGCGGTCACCGCGATGGACGCGATCGCCACGCGACCGAAGTCGTCGTCGATCTGGGCAGGCAGCGTGCCGGCCGGGAACAGCGGCGCCACTTCCTCGACCTTGGCGCGCATGCGCTGGAATACCGGCATCAGTGCATGCACGTCCTCACGCAACGAAACCTGGAGGATCACGCTGCCGTCACGCACGGTGCTCGTGACGTGCTTCAGTTCGTTCAATTGACGCAGGCGCTCTTCCAGCGGCCGGGCGACGAGCTGCTCCATCCGCTCGGCCGGCATGCCGGGGTTCGCGACGAACACCAGCGCGTCACGAACGGTCGTGGAAGGCTCCTCCTGGGACGGGAACGTGAGGAAGGTGAACGCGCCGGTCACGAGAATCAGCAGCGCGACAAAGAAGGTAAGCCGGCTGGAATTGAGTGCGGCCTGGGTCAGCTTCACGAGCGCGCTCCCTGCAGAATGGTCTGCGCCCGATACGTGACGACGGACTGGCCCTCGTTCAGGACGGCCGTCCCCGCGACCACCACCTGCTCGCCGGCACGCAGGCCTTGCGTCACGGCGACGCGCCCGCCCGGAAGCATGTGCCCGTCCGTGCGGATCGCGCGACGCTTCAGCGTATGGCTGGCGCCGTCGATGACGAAGACGCTGCCCCGGCCGGCTTCCGTGCCGGCCATGACGGCCGTCGCCGGCAGCGTGATGTCATGCGCGTCGCCGCGCGGCAGCGCGACGGACAGCACGCCGCCACTGCGCAGCCCGGAAGGGGTGCCCTGGACCCGGAAAATGGCTTGCACCAGCGAGCCGTTGTCGCTCCGGCCGGACAGCCGCTCCATGGTCAGCGTCACGCGATCCGTGCCGTTGACCGCTTGGGCTTCGGCGCCGGGCGACAGCGTCGCGGCGATCGTGTCCGGCAGCATCACGACGGCTTCGAGCGCGCGGCCGGCCTCCATCTGCAGCACGCTCTGGCCTGCGGCGACATCCACGAACGGCTGGACCTGACGGGCCACGATTTCGCCGTCGAACGGGGCCGTGATGCGCGTGAACGCGAGGTCGCGCCGGGCATTCGCCACCGCGGCCTCCGCGACACCCAGCTGGCTCGCGGCCTGCTGATGCGACGCCTGTGCGGCCTGCAACGCGGGCGCGGAAATGATTCCGTCGCGTGCGAGTTCCTCCTGCTGACGCAGGTGGGTGCGACGCTCGGCCAGAGTCGCGGCGGCGGCGGCACGATCGGCCGTTGCCTTGTCGAGCCGCCAGCGTGCCGGCGACTCGTCCAGGCGTGCGAGCACCTGCCCGGCCCGGACGCGATCGCCCACGTCGGCCAGCATCGCAACGACGCGGCCCGACGACTCGAAGCCGAGGTCGGTGCGCTGGCGCGCGCGAAGCGTCGCGACGAAGGTGTCGGCATGCGCCTGGCCGGCGCCGCCGGCCACTTCGACCTTGACAGGCCGTGGTACGTCGGCAACCGGCGCGGCGGATGGGTGACATGCCGACAGCAGCGTTGCCGAGACGAGCGCGCAGAGTACCAGCCTGCCCGCTTGAGGCATGGAACGGGAATGCATCGTAAAACCTTTGAATGAGGGAGCTCAGGGAAGCTTGCGAATCGCGCTTTCCAGCGTGTCGCGCAACACTTGGCGCTGCTCTGGCGTGAACCGGTGCAGATTGAGCACTTCGAGCAGGGCGATGCCGTCGAGGGCGACGACAAGCGCAAGCACCTGCCCCGCATCGGGGCCGCTTTGCGCAACCCGTGCATAGCTGCGCGAGTAGAAATCCCGCACGGGACCGGCCAGATGCGGATACAACGACGTGGCGGCCAGCAGGTTGGCCAGCAGCAGGCGGCGGTCTTCCGGCATGTCGAAGGTCAGCTTCGACAGCTCGGCCATCGACGACTTCAACGGCTTCGCGGAATCGTCCACCTCTAGCGCCTCCTGCGCCCGCAGGTCCAGCATGTCCAGTTCGCCGACCACCCGCTCGATCAGCGCAGCCAGCAAGTCGTCGCGCGTTTTGAAATGGTAGACAAGGCCCGCTTTCGTGACCTTCGCGGCAGCGGCCACGGCTTCAATAGTCAGGTTCTGGATACCCTGGCTGGCTACGAGCTCGGCCGCGGCATCGAGAAGACGGTCGCGTGAACTGCTGCGGCCGGCTCGCCGCTCGGAAGTCGACATGGTGCATCTCCTTGGGATTGAAACTAAACTGTACGTATAGTATAGTTTCACAAACCTCATGTCAAGACTCAAGGTAAATCCATGACGACCGTTGTTTCCCGCCCGGCTCCCGCACAGCGAGCGCTGACCTGTCTTGCACTTGTCGCGACACTCGCATTCGGCGGCTGTGCGGTCGCCCCGCCCAGCCAAGTTGCCACGACGCCCGCCGTTGCTGCGCCCTCGCAATGGGCCGAGACATCGCCCGGGCACCAGGGCACCGTCGGCGACGCGTGGTGGCGTGATTTTGGCGATCCGGTGCTCGATCGACTGGTGGACAGCGCGCTCGATGCCAATCGTGACCTGAAGGTCGCCGCGGCGCGCCTCGCACAGGCGCGCGCGCTCGGCGACAGCGCCGAGGCGGAGCGCCGCCCGCGGCTGGATGCGATGGCGCGCGGCGAGCGCGGGCGCGAAAACAGCGTCGATCCGCGTGCGGAGCGCAGCGGCGTCGGCTTGCGTGCCGCGTGGGAAGTCGATCTGTTCGGGCGCGGTGCGTTGCTGGTGGATGCCGCACGGTCCGACAGCGCCGTCGCTCGCGAGGCGCTCCGCGCAGCCCGCATTGCGCTGGCCGCGGACGTCAGTACCGCCTACTTCGAATTGCGCACGCTGGAGCGGCGCTCAGCGCTCAAGCGCGAGGCGCTCGAGGTTGCGCAAAGGCAGGCGGTCGTGGCGGCGCGCAAATTCGCCGCGGGCCAGGTGACGGCGCTGGATGTCGAACGCTGGCGTGCCGAACTGGCGCAGGAACAGGCGTCGCTTGCTCTGCTCGACGGCGAACACCGGGTGCGCTTGCATCAACTCGCGCTGCTCGTCGGCAGCTCCCAGGCGCCCGAGCTCGGCGCGCAAGCCGTGCCGGCCGCACTGCCCGCGCCGCCCGCGACGGTGCTGCCCGCCACGCTGCTCGAGCGCAGGCCCGACGTGCAGCGTCAGGCGCGTGCACTCGACGCCGCGCTCGCCCGTGCCGGCGCCGCCCGGAAAGAGGTCTATCCGCGGCTCCAGATCGAGTGGGCAGGGACGAAGGAAAGGCTGGCCGCGATCGGCGATGGCGCCGCGCCTCGCGTGGCGGTCGGCTATGGCGTGTCGGTGACGCTGCCCATCCTCGACGGTGGCCGGATTCGCGCCAACGTCGCGGTGCACGATGCCCGCGCGCAGGAAGCGATGGCCGAATACGAAAAGGCCATGCTGGCGGCGCTCGTCGACGTCGAGACGAGCCTCGCCCGATGGTCGGCATCGGATCGTTCGATGCAGGAGTGGCAACGCGCCGAGGCGGCCGGCAAGGTGGCCGCACGCAATGCGGCCAGACTGTATGACGCAGGCCAGGCCGACATGAGCGATGTACTCGCCGCGCGCCACGCGCACCTGCGGTCCCGCGACGCGCTGGAAACGGCAATCGGCGCGCAATGGGAAGCCGCGGTCGGCCTGCGCCGCACCTTTGCCGGGGCCGTCTAGGCGGCCTGGCCGACGCGTCCGCGACGCTTGCGTACGGGCGACGCGTGGTGGCTGCACCAGCGTCGGCGCGAAGCGTCCGCGTTGCTACCGCACACCTCACTCACTTCCCATGCCGGGGTTCGCCACCCGCCGGCGCGGACGCTGAAGAAGCCGCCGACGGCACGTTCAGGTATGCCGGCGCCGCCTTCGTCTTCTGCCGGACGCCCGGCGGCGGCGCGATCGGGCGCCGCTCCATGTCGGCCAGCATCTGCCCGCACGGCAACGGGCGGCTGCGGCCCGGCTGCAGCAACGCGAGCAGACTGGCGAGCGGATTCAGCAAGCCCAGCCCGACCGCGGCACCGCCCCGCGCGATCAATGCGCCCGCCTTCACCCCGACGTGCGGTTGCTTGAAGGATCCGGTGACGTACAGCGGCGAGCGTAGCGATATCACCCGGAATCCCTTGGTGTGGGGATGGATCGTCAGGTTCATGGTCTCGTCCCGCAGGTTCACGTTGCCGTCCATTGCGATCACCGCATCCTCGGTGTCGAGCGCGAATACGCGCGAGTCGAGCACGCCGTTGGTGGCCACGAAGTCGGCCGCGCCGCAGTTGATCTTGACGTCGCGTGTGCCGAACAGTTTTTCGTACACCACGTTGGCGACGTTCAGCCCCGCGGCTTCCATCAGCAAGAGGCTCACCGTCCCGTCGGTCACCAACGTCTTCACCTCTCCGTTGGACGTCGCGGCGAGCGCCGCCGGCGAATTGCCGGTGGCCGACAACGCGGCATCGCCGTTGACTTCGCCGAGCGCCGTTTGCATCACCGGGAAGGTCGGGAACAGTTGCTTGAGTTTCAGATGGCGTGCCTGCAACGAGAACCGCCCTTTGAGCGGTACGCCACTGCCGTCCAGGTGGATGTTCGAAGCAAGCGTACCGCCCGCGACGCCGAAGTTCAGCGGGTTGAGCGTCAACACACCGTCCTGCATCACGATGTGGGTCGACAGGTCGGTGATCGGCAGGCTCGCGGTCTTGACGATGCGCCGGCCGGTCAATCGAACGTCCGCGTCGATCTTCTTCCAGCGTTCCGTGCGAAATGTCTCGACCGGCAACGCCTTGTTCGCGGGCTGTGCGACCGCGGCGCCCCGCCGCGCCTTGCTGGCATTCGTGTCGGCGCCGATGAGCGGCGCAAGGTCGGAGAACTGCAGCAGCTTCGACTCCAGCGTACCGGACAACAACGGCCTCGGTTCGCGCGAGACGTACACCAGCGTGCCGCCGAGATCGCTGCCGCCGACGCGTCCCGTGAAGTTCTCGTACTTGAAAACGTTGCCTGACGCCCGGAACTGGCCGACCAGCCGGCCGTCGGTCGCATAAGGTGAAGTTTCGGGCAGCGTGATGCCCGTGACGTCATACAGCTTGGCCATGCTCGTGCCCGCAAGCCACAGCCGGAGATCGACCGCGGCCAGGTGTGACGGGTCCGTCAGCGTGCCGACCAGCGCCAGGTGCGTATCGCCAAAGTGCAAATCGGCCTGAACCGGAAACGGGCGTTGCGCGCCCTGCAGGTCCAGCAGGTTGCCGAGCTTGCCTGTGCCGGCGACCTTGCCCTTCTTGTAGATCCCCTTGACGGTCCAGCCAATCGCGTAAGTGCCGACACCGGTGGATGCCGCGGGCGCCGCACCCGCCGATGCATGCGATGCCGCCGAGGCCGCCGCGCCCGGTGCGGCAGTCGAAGGGGCGTTCGAACGCGCCGCCGGGCCTGATGCAGCCGGGGCGATCGCGGTGCCGGATGTCGTCGCTGCAGCATGCGAAGCAGCGGCCAACGCTTGCGACGCCGCGGCCGATGCGCGTGACGCCGCTTCAACCCCTGATGCAGGAACCGCCGGCTGCGCCGAACCCGCGTGCGCCTGGGCGGCAAGCTTCTTTTGACCTGCCGGCCCGACGGCCCGTGCCGATTCGTGGTGCGCCAACGCCTCCTGCTGTTTCATCACCGCGCCGAACGGGATCGGCTGGCCAAGCGTGTTGATCACCGCGCTCAGATCGAATTGCTTCTGCTGGTCGTAGTAGCCGAGATTGCCTTGGGCAAACGCGATCTGATGCAGGTCGAGCGTCCATCGGCCCGACTGAGCGGGCTGCTTGAACTTGAACGTCCAGTTGGCTCGCCCGTCCTTCAGGCGTTCGAGGTCGACGGACGGATTGACCAGATCGATTGCCGGGATCACGATGCGGCGCGCCATCAGCGGCAGCGCCTCGACCTCGAAACTGATCGCGTCCAGCGTGACGAAATACTTCGTGCGCGCCCAATCGGGGTTGGAGATCGTGACATTGCGCGCGATGAATCGCGGCCACGGCACCCATGCGCGCCAGCCCTGCTCGCTCGTGGGCCGACGCCATCCGACGTGCAGATCGCCGTTGATGGCGAACTGCCGTCCGATCGCGTCCGACACCTTGTCATCGATCCAGGGCCGGGCTCGATTCCAGTCGAACGTCACGATGACGATGACCAGCGCGGCAAGCGCCAGCGCGACGCTCACGGCAAGCCACGCGGCCGCCTTGCCGACGGTGTGGCCGTTGTGCATTGCTCACTCCCCGAGTTTGCTGCCCGGTATCCAGCAATGCGCGTTCCTGAACACGGAGGCCTTCCGCCAGACGGCGTGCGGGAATTCGAAATGGGGTTCGCACGACTTTCCAGCCTTCGATCTTCGCAGTAACGTTCCGGATCGACTGCTCCGCCTGCCGCGCGTTGCGGGAGGCAGTGGCATGCTTGTCGGGCGCGAGAAGCGGACGCCTGCTGCAGCGCAGCCCGTCTCCACGGGATGTCGATCGGGAGGACCAATGGATCGTCGCCATTTCCTCAAGTCGTCGGCTTTTTTTACCATTGCGGCTGCCACCGTCGCCGCCGCGCACGACGTTTCACCGGCGGCCCCGCCGGGCAGCCCCGTGCGCAAGACCCTCCATCGATTCCCGCAAGGCGTCGCAAGCGGCGATCCGCGCGATCACTCCATCGTGTTCTGGACGCGATGCGTTCCGGTATCAGGCGACGTGCAGCACGATGCAAAAGGTGCCGCGCGCGCGGTATCGCTACGACTCGAAGTATCGACGCTGCCGGATTTCTCCACGCTCGTCGCCCGCGTCCCGTTGCGGGCGCTGGCCACCTACGACTTCACCGTGCGCGCGAAGGTGACGGCCTTCTCGCCGAAGACCACCTACCACTACAGGTTCGTCGCCGGCGACGACGTCAGCATGACGGGTGTCGCGCGCACGGCGCCGGCGGCAAACGAGGCCAACGATCAGGTTCGCTTCGCGTGGCTCACCTGCCAGGACTGGAGCGTCAACCACTGGCAAGCGATGACGCTGCTGGCCGACGAACGCGACCTCGATTTCGTCGTGCACGTGGGCGACTACATCTATGAAACGGTGGGGACCGCGCCCCCCGGCCGTGCCGAGCCGGCGCATCCTCCGCTGCACCTGCCCGGCGGCAAGCTGCTCGCGGACGGCCGCGCGTATGCCGATACGCTCGACGACTACCGGACGCTCTATCGCACCTATCGGACCGATCCGCGCCTGCAGACGCTGCACCAGCGCCTGCCGATGATTGCGATCTGGGACGACCACGAATTTTCCGACGACTGCTGGCAGGATCATCAGGTCTACACCAACGAGGAGCGGCAGGAAACCCTGCGGCGCCGCAGCGCCAGTCGCGCGTGGGCGGAATACATGCCGGTGGATTGGGACGATGTGCGCTTCGAGCCGGACGATCGGTCGTACACGAACATTCGCATCTACCGCGATTTTCGCTTCGGCATGCTGATGCACCTGGTGATGACCGACGAGCGGCTGTATCGCGACGACCACGTCGTGAGCGAAGCCGCTGTCGCACGCGCGCACGGTCATGACCCGGTGCATGGCGACGATGCAGCCGGTTCGCGCTACTTCGTCAAGCAGGACGCGCTGCAACGTGACGAGGCGCGCGAAACGCGGCAGCTCGGCCGCCCGCCGTCGATGCTCGGCCCCGAACAGACCCGATGGTGGAAAACCTTGATGAAGGGCTCGACGGCAACCTGGAAGGTGTGGGGCAACGAAGTGATGTTGAACCGTCTGTGGTTCCTGATGCCGGGCGCCCCCGGCACGCCGGCGGCCCGCCTCGTGGTGGATTGCGATGCATGGGACGGCTATCCCGCGCACAAGCACGAACTGCTCGCTTACTTGAGAGAGCACGGGATCCATAACGTCGTCGCGATCACCGGAGACCTGCATGCCTTTCAGGGCGGTGTGGTGCGGGACGATCCCGATCCCGCGACGGGGGTGCCGGTCATCGTCGATTTCGTCTGCGCCGGCATCAGCAGCCTGTCCTTCCATGCCTATCTGAAAGCCGCATGGAACGGTACACCGCTCGCGTCGATCGCGGCGACCCCAGCCAGACTCGACCGGTTCCTGATGGCGAACAACCCCGATCTGTGCCACGCCGACCACGACGCGCAGGGTTATGCATCGGCCACCGTCACACCGGAATACTTTTCCGTCACGTTCAACAAGGTGAAACCGTTGAACCCGGACGGCACCGCTCCCGCGGATGCACTGCTTGGCCGCACGCGATTGACGGTGCCCCGGGACTCAGTCGAGGTACGCGTCGAACCCATCTAGATTCCGACGCGGCGCATCAGTGGAAATGCCCGCCGAAAAGCCCGAGCAATCCTATGACGATCAAGTAGATTGCGACGATGTAGTTCAGCAGGCGCGGTACCACCAGAATGAGAATCCCGGCAATCAACGAGACCAGTGGGCTCCAGTTCGTGAATGTGTGCATGGCGTTGCCCTCCTGACAATAGATCGCGAAATCGCTGGGTGAAGCGCCTCTCGTGAAACACCAGAAGCGCTGCCGCTCGAATGTGCGTTTGGCGCCCATCGACATCCGCGGACCGGAGCGATTTCCGTGCCCGGCTCAACGCGCGAGCCGCTTTGAAAATACCGGCATGCCTTCGAGCAATGGCGTTCGCGCATCTCACGGCGTTTCGTCGTGCAGAAGCCGGAACGCGCCGCGGAGTCGGGACAGAATTGACAAGCGCTTGAAAAATCGTCTGCGGATCGTGCGCCGGTCGCGGTGCAGCTGCGCCGCCTTGTGATCGCGATCGCCCCCTATGTGGGCGCTTCCGAGGAGCGAGCAGCTTTCGTGCCCGACCGCCCAGCGCGCGCCACACCTATTTTGCAGAGGATATCAAAGCAATACCGTGATCCGTCTCCGGGCATTTCTGCTCAAAGCCGTACAGATCGTCCTTGCCGGCGTGGCCATTTGATCCTGAGTCACCTCGCGCCCCACCTCGCCGCGCGTGACCAGCACTTCCGCATCCACGCCGGAACGACCGCTCTTTTCTTATTAGCTACACCATCCGAAAGCGACGGGTTAACCATGATCGACCGTCAAAAAACGCCATGTTAACTTTCTCGATCATACGACTTGGTCACTTGACCTTATTTGTCACGAATACAGCAGTTCACCGTAAACCTCGGTGAATGGCTCCATGTCTGTCGCCTCTGGCTCTGGATACAGGTACCGGACCATCCGGCGGTCGCGACAACGTCGGGAACAACGTGCGCGTTCCGTCAACTGTCGTGAAAGGAACGTATGGCAGAAGGCAAAGGTATACGCGGTCACATGACTCAGTCAAATATTTGATTTGATGTCTGGATCACCACTCGAATCAGAACGTAACGCCGCATCTGATTTACCCGTCCAAGCAACTTTGAGGCAAACATGAACGCAACTATTCAGAATATTCAGGACGCGCTCCCCATCGTCTCCAAGCAGACCAGCGCACAAGAGATCGTATCGCTCATGGATCAATATGGTGGAGTCCGGATCAAGAACTATCTGACCCAGGAGCAGGTCGCAAACATCAACCGCGAGGTCGATGCGCCGCTCGAGCGGCTTCGCGAGGGGTCGTCGCACGACAACGAACTGATCAAGGAATTCCACGGCACCTATACGAAGCGCCTGACGAACATGGTCACGCACAGCAAGACTTTCGGAGACGTGCTGGACGACGACCTCTTTCATGAACTCGGCGAGGTGCTGTACCGCGAAGAGTCCGGCGACTGGTGGCTTTCGACCGCGCAGGTCATCGACATCGGCCCGGGCAACACGGCACAGATGCTGCATCGCGACGTCGGCAATTTTCCGCCCCTGTGCGCGCTCGGCGTCAACGGGCCTACGGTATTCACCAACCTCATGATTGCGCTGACGCGCTTCACCGAGGAAAACGGTGCCACCCGGATCATTCCGCGGAGCCAGAACTGGGACGAGGATTACTTCGACAGCAAGGGCACGCCCGACATGACCATTGCCGCCGAAATGGATGCCGGCGACGCATTGCTGTTCAGCGGAAAGGTGATCCACGGTGGCGGCGCGAACGTGACGAAGAACGAGCGCCGACGCGGGCTCACGATTCCGATGCAACCGTCCTACCTGACTCCGGAGGAAGCGTATCCGTTCATCGTCGAGATGGACACCGTGCGACGCCTGTCGAAACGCGTTCAGCGAATCATCGGCTTCCGCTCGCAATATCCCGCCGGCACGCCGGGCCTTTGGCAAGTCGACTACGACGATATCGCGACGCATCTCGGCCTCTGAGCCACGAACAGGCGCCTGCTTGGGTCCGGGAGGGGCGGCCCCCTCCCCGGATGCCGTCATGCACATGCGCGGGCCACGACGGAATCACCACCAGCGAGACACCCCATGAAGATCGACCTGACGAATCGCGTTGCGGTCTTGAGAACAATGCGGGGATCGCGCGCCTTTCCGGGAATGGTCCCCCAGGAATCGACTTTCTAATTCACCTCAACCAACTCAGGAGCGCGATCATGGTGAAGCGTTTATTCGTCGCAATCTCACTCGTTGCCGGGTTACTTCTTGTACTAAGCCCGGGATTCATGGTTCTTTACCATATCGAGCACTACGACTCGAGCCAATAGACTTCCCCTGGAAAGATCGAACACGCTGGCGTTGCCTCGCACGCGGATCGTGTCGAACGCGATCCGTGTAGCACATCGCTCGCGCGTCGGTCGGTGGCTTTCGGTCTTGAACCAATCCGACAGCATGTGAGGCCACGCGTCGAGAACGCGCGTGCCCGCGCGCTTCGGATGCTTCCGGCTGCGTAAATCAGTCTGCCCCTGCCATGCGCGCACCGCGCGTGTGAACACGCCCGTACGCACCGCGATCTCCCGCAGCGCAATCTTCTGGCGGAAATACTCCGCCGTCCCCCTGCCCACCTCCCCACCTTGATCGCCCTGCATCCTCGCTCCAAAGATTGAGCGGGGATTTCCATGATGCGGATCAGATGTCGACGCCGCGCAGCGCACGCGGCGAACTGCCGCCGCTCAACATGCCTCGCCCCCCATTGCCGCCGCATGGCGAACCTGACGTTGATCCATTGCTGCGCGGGTCTAGTGGAAAACGCCAATTTCCGTCTGGGTGACATTTATGGACACTAGACTTGGTCACTTGACCTACTAACATGAAGTAACGACAGACGCTCAAGCGCGGGACGCAGCAAAGCTGCATTCGCGACGCGCGGATGGTCGGCACGTCGATCCGACGACGAGACGCGAGATTTCGGATGCAGCATTCCCTAAAATTCCCGGGTTCCGAATGAATAGTCAAATGACTCAGTCAAAAGACTTGATACCGGGTCTGACGTTCCGGAAACGAATTTTTCACAAGGAGTCGAGCATGGACAGGCTGGCAAGGAAGAACGAGTGGTTCGCAAGAGCCGAGAAGGTCATCCCGGGCGGGATGTACGGTCACCAGAGCGTCAAGTACCTGACGGAAGATTTCCCGCTGTACTTTGCAAAAGCGAAAGGTACCCATCTCTGGGACGTCGACGGCAACAAGTACATCGACTACGTGTGTGGCTACGGCACGAATCTGTTCGGCTACGGCAACGAGCGGATCGAGCAGGCCGCTGCCCTGCAGTTGCAGAAGATCGACACGGCAACGGGCCCCAGCGAGGTGATGGTTCAGCTCGCCGAGGCGCTCACCCAACAGGTCAGCCACGCCGATTGGGCGATGTTCTGCAAGAACGGCTCGGACGCCACGTCGATGGCCATGGTGATCTCGCGCGCGTATCGCGAGAAGCGGAAGATTCTCGTTGCGCGCGGCACGTACCATGGTGCGTCCCCGTGGAACGTGCCCTATACGACGGGGATTACCAAGGAAGACCGGGCGCACGTCGTCTACTTCGAGTACAACGATATCGAGAGCCTCAACGCCGCCGTCAAGAGCGTCGATGGTGACGTAGCGGCCATCTATGCAACGCCGTTCCGCCACGAAGTGCTCTACGATCAGTTTTTCCCGTCGATCGAGTACGCGAAGGAATGCCGTCGCCTCGCGGACGAGCAGGAAGCGCTTCTGGTCGTCGACGAGGTTCGCACGGGGTTGCGCCTGTCGCGTGATTGTTCATGGTCGGACTGGGGCGTGCACCCGGACCTCAGCTGCTGGGGCAAGGCCATCGGCGGCGGCTATGCGATCGCGGCGGTGCTCGGTTCGGACAAGGCGCGAGAGGCAGCGACGAACATTTTCGTCACGGGCTCCTACTGGCTCTCCGCTGTGCCGATGGCGGCGGCCATCGAAACACTGCGCCTGGTACGGGAAACCGACTACCTCGAACACACCAGGCGCTTGGCCGACAAGCTGCGCTCCGGGCTCGCCGAGCAAGCCGAGCGGCATGGCTTCGAACTCAAGCAGACCGGGCCGAGCGTCATGCCCCAGATGCTGTTCGCGGGTGACGACGAACTCGTGTCGCGCGGCCGGGCGTGGGCTTCGGAAGTCATCAAGAATGGCGCCTATCTCCACCCGTGGCACAACATGTTCTTCACGGCGAGCCATACCGACGAAGACATCGCGCGTACGCTCGAGGCGACCGAAGCGGCGTTTGGCGCGATCAAGCAGAAGGCGGTTGCAGTGAGCCGCCTGGATATTCTGGACACGGTGCAGCGTTAATACCGGACGTTCCATCAGCCTTCGGCCCACGGCCGAAGGCCGTATTGCCCGGTGAATTCTCCCGGCGTCAAAGCCCTGATTGGCCGCGCGAGCAATCGATCGGCGTGGTTTCAGGCAACACGCGATTCACGCCTGAACCGCGTCGTGGTCAAATTGCCGTCGACCATCCCGCCTGCTGCCGCCCTCTTCCAGCAACGTGACGCTTATTGCCCAATAAGTGTGCGACAACGCGCCGGAACGCCGCCCGGTGCAGGTCGCACGCACCTCAGCGCAAAACGTCACGTCGTGCCAATCAGTCGCCTGCCCGGAAGATCGCCGGCTGGACCCGGGTGAAGTTCCTCACATCGCCGACCACCTCCGCTGTTCTGGACGAAGCGAGCGCGGCATCGATTCCAGCCTGATCGCTGAAACGCAGCAGCGTGACGCAGGCAAAAGGCTGTGGGCCCGGGGCCGGAAACAGCACCTCCACCGACTGCAGGCCACATTCGCCCCACGCCGCCCTTACGAGCGAGATGTGGGTTGCAAGATAGTACTCGCGATCAAGATCCATACCCTCTGCAGCGGGATAACTCACGATCAAGGTAGCCATAGCCGTTCTCTCGTACGAAGATACAAATAGATTCCCGCAGGAACGCGACAATTACCGCGGATTTCGCTCCAGGCGGCCAAGGGTATAGCCTCGAATCAGATTCCCTTCCTTTTCCTGCACCCGTTCCAGCGCGCAATAGGCGTAATACAACGAAACTGACATATAAGACCAAGAAAGTAATGCAAATATATAGAAAATCATATGATCGCTGTCGCCAGGGATAGGGTAGAAGTCGTAGATGCTCGCAATAATCTGCGTGGATACGAGTGTCAGGACAACACCCGCAGCGTTACGATACTCTCCGGCGCTCGCCAATTTCTTGACAACGTAAATGAGATAAAACGAGAACAAAGACCACATCACCAGATAGAAATACGGTTTGGGGCCAACCATGAAATCCGCGGTCCACAAAATAACCGTCCCCACCAGTGCGCCCACCGCATACAACACGTCGCCGACGATCGATGGTTTATATCGATGCGTAACCGACATCATGCCCGCAACGATGATGATCGGCACGCCGAAGCCTCTTGAAAACGCGTCGCAGAAAAGCGAGATGCTGAAAAAGACCGCCTTGCCGGTAAAGGCATTGATCATTAAATTCGTTGCCGAGAACGTCACGACCAGCGACTCGAATCCGAGGAGGCCGTTGCGCTTCCGGAAGTACTTCACGCCACATATGAACGAAGTCACGATCAACGCGAGATCAGCCAGGCAATAAAGATAGAATTTGAGTTCCATGAAAAAATTCCATGATCGTCGAGATATTGGTCTGCCGCTGCGCTCGTCATCCACGTTCGCGGCAGTTTTTTGCGCTGCCTGTCGACGCGAGCGGGCTCTTCCGAGAGATGTCTGCTCCGCACTGGCATGTCAGGCATGCTGGCGCCGCCCTGGTACCGGTACGGTCAGTGCGGCCACGCTCAGTTGATCGCTTCGTCGCGCACGTCAGGCGACAGCGGCTTCGGCATGTTTTGCCTTGAATTGCCGGATCGCCACGCTGGTCAGAAGGATCGGCACCACCAGCAACCCGACGGAGAGCCAGCCGACCGCACGCAAACCGGCCACGCTGAACACCGTGCCGGCAATCGCGGGGCCCACCGTCAGGCCAAGATTGATTGCCGACGCACAGGTCGCGGTGCTTCTTCCGCTGGAATCCATTTGCGAAAGCGCCGCCACCATATAAGGAGCCACCAGCGTGGCGCCGGCACTGACGAGCGCCGTCGACACGAGAAACGCCCACTTGCCGCCCACGCAATACATGCCCAGGCTGCACGCGATCAACAGCGCGAGTCCAAGGGCGATCGGCTTGAACAGACCAAAGCGATCGCCCAGCCAGTTGACCGCCACCCCCACCGGCAACTGGAGGGCCGCATTGAGCATGAACAGCATGCCGAGTTGCTCCGCTTCGACGCCCCGGGTTGCAGCGACCTCAGCGGCAAATCCCATGAGGGCCGTCTGCGAAACGTAGATGAAGAATGCGCTGATCAGAATCCCCCGGACGTCACTGGATTTGATGGCGTCCTTCCCGACCTCTTCCTCGCTTGCGTTGACGGCAGGATGCATGAACGCGCCGAAAAACAGCGCTGCCACGACCACGGCGAGCTGGACGGCATCCACCCCGATATGACCCATCTTCACATTCAAGATCGGTACGACGTACATCGCACATGAAAATATGATGGCCATCGCCACAGCGACTTGCGCGGCGACCTTCTCCGGATGCTTGACGTGTGCAATCACCCCATACGCGCACACACAGCTGACGCCCAAGGCGGCGCCGAGAACCAGCTTCGCGGCGACGAATACATAGAAATTATGTGAAAACATCGCACACGTCGACAGAACGGCAAGCGCTGCCGCAGCGAGCGCACCCGTTCTCTTGTTCAACGTCGCCGTGTGACGACCGAAAAAGATGATGGAAAGCGAAAGACAGAGCAGCACTGCGGACGCAAGCCAACCAGCGGTGCTTTCGGACAGCCCGAATCGGGCCATCGATTCTTCGATGCTGAATGGGAGCAGATAGGTAGGAGTCCAGACCACGGCTCCTGTATAAAGCAGCGCGATTTTTCGGATTCCCTTGATTTCGACACTCACGATCGACTCCTTGTCGTTTGCACGAATACGAGATCGCGACAAGGCGTCGAATCGCCCTCTTGCTCGCATTCATACTGGCACTGTTTCGAAGACTGCTGCATCCAGCCGAAAAATCGCAATATCGAAATTGCTCGCGCTTCACCGCCCCAAGCATCCCGTCGACCGACCACGATGCCTTCAGGTGATGGAATCGCCCGATCTCCGCGTAAAAATCGGGCCGGGATTCCACCACACATCCCGACCGTTAATCGAAATGCCCGACCTCGAGGAAATCCTTCATCTTCAACAGGTCGTTCGGGTCCGACATTTGACCGTTACGCTCGACGAAGCCGGCGAAAGTCGTGCCGTACGTCCAGCCGAGCAGGCGCTGCAGTTCTTCCGGATAGCGCTTCACGCGTTCGATGGGCACCGTGAGGTACTGGTTTTCTTCCTGCCGAAGGATCGCCAGGTCATACGACATCGTCAGGCCGGTGCGCGGCGCATCGCTGCTATTCTTCCCTCCTCCGTGATAGGTGGAGCCGATGAAGAACAGCGCATCGCCGGCGGACATGGTCGCGGGAATGGCTTCCTCCTTCTTGGGCATGCGCTCGTCGTCCCACTTGTGGCTACCCGGGATGACAAGCGTGGCGCCGTTTGCCTCCGTAAAGTCCGATACGGCCACCATCACCTGGAACCGGGCCTCGCGCCCATAGTTCGGGTGCCGCCAGAGCCATACGGAATCGTCACGATGCAACGGCTGAAGGCCCTGACCCGGCAGAATCTGAATGGCTTGCGTGACCCCCACCTGAATATCGGG
This sequence comes from Burkholderia sp. SRS-25, assembly GCF_004343765.1. Taxonomy (NCBI): domain Bacteria; kingdom Pseudomonadati; phylum Pseudomonadota; class Betaproteobacteria; order Burkholderiales; family Burkholderiaceae; genus Burkholderia; species Burkholderia sp. SRS-25. Next base: position 33,199 of record NZ_PTXM01000028.1, on the reverse strand, counting down.
AGCGACGTCGACCTGGTTTTCGCCGCTCCAGATCTTGATCGGCGTCTGCAGGATGCTGCGCGCCGCACCCAGATAGAGCGGATGCAACGCAACCTCGGCCATCCAGTCGGTACGCGCGAAGAGGCGCGAGACGCGACGCGTCTGCGTACCGGCGAAGTAGTCGTCTACTCCGTTCGGAGCCGACTCGAGCGTGTCAAAGAGCGTACGCTGGATTCGCGCAAGCAAATCGGCATCGAGAAAGTTCTTGACGATCGCTCCACCATCCTGCCTGACTGCATTAGCAAGATCTTCAGGAGTGCTACCACTTGAAAGGCGCTGCAACGACATGATGATTCCTCCAACAAAGTGTCAATGATTGAAGAGTGCGGCGTACCCTCGGCCACCACTGCCTTCTGCAATGGATGACAGGATTCGCTCACGGAGCGCCTTCAGAATTCGCGGCGGTTGCCCGATATCTTCCTGCGCCTGCTGAAACAGTTCGATCGCTCGTGCGTAGATGTCGAGGTCTGCTCCTCGCGGTTGATAGTCGGCGGCCGCCACGGACTCGAACAGACCTTCGATGAAATGAGTCTGACCGGCGATATAGGTTGGAATCAGGTCGCGAATCTCGTCGATCGAAATGCCCGAGTTCACGACGAATCTGAGCCCTTCCAGGAAGGCTGCGCCGGCACCAAAAACGAAGGTGCCCGTCAACCCGGCGTCGAGCACGTTCGGCACGTCAGGTCGCGCACTGACGTAGGTGGATTGCGGCGCAATCTTCCGAAGCAGAGGCTCCACTTCGCCCCAGATCTTCCCGTCGCCACCAAAAAGGATGGCGGCGCTCTCGCGGCCGATATCCGGCGGGAAGCACTGGATTGTTCCGCTGATGAATTTTGCGCCGGCGCCACGCACGATTTGATCCAGCTTCTGGACCTCGGACGGGCGCCCCGTTGCCAGATTGATCACCGTTTTCCCTTTCAGACGCTCGCCCAGCGCCTCGAAGTCTGCCGCGAGGTCAACGGGCGTTGCCGTCACGACGACGATGACGTCCGCCTCATCAACGGCGGCGGTGGCACGCTCGGCAACCCGGGCTCCCAGTTCGCGCATATGCTGCGCCTTTTCAGCCTTCCTGTTCCAGACGACGACTTCCGCACCATCGTCAAGCAAGGTGGCGGCAATGGCGGACCCCATCACCCCCAGGCCCAGGACAGCAATCACGTTGCTCATTCGCATTCCCTATCGTTGTCGTTGACCACACTATCGAGAAATATCCTTCGTTCAAGTCAATCAATCAAATCAATTGACTTGATCATACGACTATAAAGCAAGGCGTATGCCAATCGGATCCAGGTGTTCGCCCTTCGTGAAGTGCGGCTGACGCAACCGGTGGTGATACGCATGCCCCGGCGTGGGGAATCAGCCGCACCAAGTGATGCTCAGCGTCACGATAGCGGTGCAGACGGTTGACTTGATCAAATGACCACGAATCTGCAGGCACGAGTCTTATGCTTCGACAGGACATTGGGAATACGGAGTTTCCATTAGCCTCCTCATGAAGGCGCCGTCCGAGCCAACGCAGCGGCGCCCTTTCCAGCGCACGCATGGCTGCTTCGTCGTGCACGCACGGCGGTCGCCGTACCTGCGAGCGGCATTTCTCACACCGCCGTGGCAGCACAACATCCGTGCCGGACAATGCCTTCCGTTGCTTGCGAAATGCCGTCCATCGTCATGCTAATATCCGAGGATTCGACTACCCTGCACGGGTAGCGCCTTTGGACGAAGACATATAACGGAGCGCTGGCCTATGCAGCGAGTACGGGCTGAAGTCCGCCGCCAGGACCTCGTAGCGGCGACTGTCGCGGTGATTGCAGAGCACGGTGTGAAGGGTGCCACGACCCGCCGCATCGCCGAGGCTGCAGGATGCCCACTGGCTTCCCTGCACTACGTCTTTCACTCAAAGGACGAGCTGTTGTTCGCCGTCTACGAGTCGCTGATCGACCTGATCCGCTCGGATAGTCCCGAGCCTCCGGAGCACGGCACCCTGTCGGACCTGGCGGAGTTCAACCTGCGCTCCGTGATGGCCTGGTTCGAAGCAAATCCGACATACGCGAAAACCCAGTCCGAGTTGTATACCTGGGCGCTCCGGCACCAGCCCGACATGGCCATTGGCGCCCTTCGCATCTCCCAGGAAGGCGCCCGCGCCAACCTGACCGCCGCCGAGCCGCGTGCAGATGCCAAGGCGCTGGACGCCATCGCGCGGTTGACCATCGTCCTGATCGACGGACTGCTCTTCTCGTGGTTTGCCCAGGAAGATTCGAAACGTCTGGCTGCCGATGTCGACCACGCCAGCAAGATGCTGGCCGCCTACGCGGCATCCCTGTCGGACGCTCGCCCTGCCGCCAAGACCCCTCGCAAGTCCGTACGGAAGCACTGAACGGCTGCCACCTGCCCGGAGGCACTGGCTCCCTCCGGTGCCCTCACAGCGGCAGCCGTCGTCGCTTCAGAATGACCACACGGCTCGCGGCGCATGACGTTCGCCATTTCGCCCATGCGCCGCACCACGTGCACACGCTGCTCGAAGGTGCGCTCGGGAACCGTTGTTCGCGTTCGAGCGCAACACGTGCGACGTGAAGTAACCGGCACCTCAGAGAATCCACACCGGCTGCGGCCAAGCACCCCGTTTCCGTTCGCATGGAAACCCGACGCTCCCGGCAGACAGCCCTCGGTCTTACGCCGCAGTTCTCGCGCTCACGGGTTTACCTCCATCGACAGCGCCTCTTCGTCTGCTTAACGTTGACCGATCAAATGATCAAGTCACATGATCATCTTTTCCGAAATCAGCTGAAATAAGCGAACTGAATATTCAGGGCACCCGCGGCCCGGCCCATTCATGGACAAACTTTCAAGAAGCCGACATAATTCACGGGCGTTATGGTCACTTGACCATGTATCACGGATAAACACTACACCGGTGTATGACGTGAACGGAAGAGGATTTTCGGGTACCGGAGTTTACCAATGACAAGAGTTCGCGCTGCGTTGCGGCGACAAGATTTCGTTGACGCTGCCGTCGAAGTCATCGCCGCGCACGGCGTCGCTGGAGCCACCACACGGCGAATCGCCGAAGCCGCAAGCTGCCCTCTGGCATCGCTGCATTATGTCTTCCATACCAAGGACGATCTGTTCGACGCGGTTTACGAATCCCTGTTCGACCTGCTCGCGGCGAATGCTCTCGCTGACAGGGAATTTCATTCTTTCGGCGAACTCGCCGGATGGCAACTGCGCAAGAATGCCGAATGGCTCGTGCAGCATCCGTCGTACGCCCGGGCACAGTCTGAACTGATCCAGTGGGCAGAGCGTCATCGCCCCGACTTCGCGTTGAAAACTTATGTCGAGACCATCGAGCGAACGATCGCTTACCTCGGCAAGCGCGCGCCGCAAGTCAACCCTGACGCGATTGAATCCGTCGCCAGAATGAGCATCATCCTGATCGATGGATTGCTGAACAGTTGGCAAGGCGACACGAATATCCGCGAGCTCAGGGCGAACCTGGATAGTGCAAGTTCAGCGTTGGAGGCGTTTGCCACCTCCCTCTCGAACTCGACGGTACAAGCGTGAACGTCGCCGGGGCATGTCATTGCGCCATGGCCGGCAGCCCGACCAAGCCCATCCGCACGATGCTTCATGGCAGGCTTCGCTCCTGCCGCCTTTCCGTAGACGGACGCCCGCATACCGCCGGACGCCCGTCGTCGATTCCCGCTAGCTGACGGCGCCCGGCACCGCGCCGAACATCGACTTCGTCTCCAGGAACTCTTCGATGCCGGCGTAGCCCCACTCTCGTCCGTTGCCGGACTGCTTGTACCCACCGAACGGCGCCGCGATGTCGACGGGCGCGCCGTTCAAATGCACCATCCCGGTCCGCAACTTTCTGGCGACCCGCTCCGCGTGTTCGATCGTGTCGCCATAAACATAGCCGGACAATCCGTACGGCGAGTCATTGGCAATGGCGACAGCGTCCGATTCGTCCTGGTACGGGATGATCACCAGGACGGGGCCGAAAATCTCCTCGGTTGCAATCTTCATGCGGTTGTTCACCCGGCTGAAGACCGTCGGCTTGACGTAGTAGCCTCGTTCAAGCCCGGAGGGATTGCCGAGCCCACCCGACAGGAGCACCGCGCCCTCGTCGATTCCCGTCTGGATCATCTCCTGCACCTTGCGATGCTGGCGCTGGTTTGCCATCGGCCCCATGGTCGTGCCGGGATCGCGCGGATCGCCGACGACGACCTGCGTGCACGCCGCGACTGCAATCTGCTCCGCCTCCTCGAGCCGGTGCGCCGGCACCAGCATTCTCGAGGGCGCGGTGCATGTCTGGCCGGAGTTGGCCATCATCTGGAGCACGCCGTGCGTGACACCCTGCTGAAAGTTTTCGCTGTCCAGAATGATGTTCGCCGACTTTCCGCCCAACTCCAGCGTCACCCGCTTGATCGTCGTCGCAGCGGCCTGAGCGACCTCCACGCCGGCGCTCGTCGAACCCGTCAGCGACACCATGTCGAAGAGCGGGCTGGACGCAATGGCCCTGCCCAGGCGCTGCCCGGCGCCCTGCACGAGATTGAATACGCCGGGAGGAACGCCGGCCTTTTCAAGGATCTCGGCGAGAACGATCGCCGAGTACGGCGCATTCTGACTGGGCTTCAACACGATCGTGCACCCCGCCACCAGCGCGGGCGCCACCTTGCACATGACCTGGTTCATCGGCCAGTTCCATGGCGTGATCAACCCGCACACCCCCACCGGCTCCTTGACGATCCGCGACGTGCCCTGGGCTCGTTCAAACGGATACTGCTTCGCAACTTCGAGGGTCGTATGGAGGTGCCAGAGCCCCAGCGCCGCCTGAAGCGGGCGGGAGATAGCGTCCATCGGTGCGCCCATCTCGAGCGTGATTGCGTCGGCCATGTCCTGCAACCGCTCCGTGTATGCCCCAATCACGCGCTCGAGCAGCTTGAGCCGCTCGACGAGGGGCGTGTTCGAGAATGCTGTGAAGGCGTCGCGCGCCGCTTCCGCGGCCAGGTTCACGTCGTCTTCGTCAGAGAACAGCAACACGCCGGAGACTTCGCCCGTCGCCGGATTGATGATGTCGTGCTCCATGCCACCGTTCACCGGCTCCACCCAACGGCCGCCTATGAACGCCTTGCGGAGATGGTCTGCGTCGAAAATCGGCATCTGCTCGCTCCATGTCATTTTGTATCGAGGGCGAAGCTTCAGCCTTCTGGATCGCCCGGGAAGATCCATACTAACGTCTTTTTTGATCATTTGGCCAAGTCACATGACTCGGTAATAATCAGTATTGCCACCGGCATACCAAAGTAAGACGCTTCAGGGAACGAACGGTCATGCCGCTGCAAAAGACCTGCAGCACGTGTGACCGGATGCTCGCAACACGCCGAAGCCTCTTTGCCCAGGCCGACCGGTTTGGTCTGCCGGGACGGACGTTCGACGATCACCGGCCGGCAAGCACGAGTCTGCTCGCCGCTCGCGTATCGCGGCACGCATCACAGAGGGTTAACCTTCATCGACAAGGAATTTTTCGAGCAATACTTTCTACTACACGGTCATTTGATCAAGTCATATGGCAGACTTCACGCCGGATAGCCAGGAAGCAAGCAATCCGCAAGGAAGCGCGCCGAGACCCGGTCGCTTTTGACGTCAACATCGAACGACAACTCTCCCTCGGGAGCGAAAGGTAACTACCATGGCAATCATTCAAGTCCAGCAGATCATGCACGAGAATCCGCTGCATGCTCGCGCTCCGCATGAACCCCGCTATGAAGATGGCAGCGCCTTCTGTGACGGCAACTACGTTCCCATCACCGAAGCGACCGTCCCGCTCGTCGACGCGGGATTCCTGCATGCCGACGCGGCCTACGACGTCGTCACCGTCTCGCGAGGCAACTTCTTCCGGCTCGACGATCACCTCGCGCGCATGGAAGAGTCGTCGGCGAAGTTCTTCCTCGAGAATCCGTTCAATCGTGACCAGGTCCGGGAGATCCTCCACAATCTCGTGCGCAACGCCGGCCTGAAGGACGCGTACGTCTGGTGGTGCGTCACCCGCGGCCCGCTGAGCGTCGACCGCCGCGACCGCAGCGCAATGAAGAACGCCATGTTCGCGTTTGCCGTGCCGTTCTTCTTCCAGGCCGACGACGAAGTTCGCACGCGTGGCTCGAACCTGTTGATCAGCAAGCACTACAACCGCATTTCCGCGAAGGCGGTCGATCCCACGGCCAAGAACTTCCACTGGATGGACATGAAGCTCGCGCTCTTCGAAGCCATGACGCAGGAGAAGGACTGGGCGGTTCTCGTCGACGAACACGACAACCTCACCGAAGCAGCCGGTGCGAACGTCTTTTTCGTCAAGAACGGGGAGCTCTACACCCCCGCTGAAGGCTGCCTGCTGGGCATCACGCGCCAGAGCGTCTTCGACATCGCCGCCGAGCTCGGCATCAAGGTGAACATCGGCAAGTACACCGCGACCCAGCTGCGCGACGCAGACGAAGCATTCACGTCGTCGTCGGCAGGCGGGATCATGCCCGTCAGCGCGGTAGACGACCAACCCCTCGGCAACCGCAACGGCCCCGGCCCGATCTCCGAGAAGATTCACAACCTCTACTGGGAAAAGCGCTGGGCAGGATGGCACGCTCAGCCGGCTGAATACTTCTCGTCGATCCCGGCATAAGCCGGAAGCCGGAAGCCGTTCAAAAGCGGCGCGTACGAAGCCGATCCGGTCGAACGAGCCGCATCCGGCCCCGGTGGGCGCCCAATAGCTGCATGCATCGACAAGCCGTCCGGCGCCCGACCAGGCGCCGGTCAATACGAACTTCTACGTTTTAGCGATGACCTGGAAGTTCGGTGATTCAGTAAAACAAAGCACGAACACACCCCAATTCATTTCGCATAGCTAATAAACGGCCTGGACTATCGGCACCTTCAACCGTTTTTACCTATGCACAACCCTTTGGCGGGCGCACGTCAGCTGGTCAAGGTCAAGGAGATAGCCGTGGTCAAGACTCATTCTTTCAAGAAATCTGCTTCGCTCATCCGATCGGCAGCGAAATTGTCCGTCATCGCTTCCGCCGTCGCGATGTCTTTGACCGGTGCGCTCGCGGAAGGTACGGATTCATCTCATACGCCGTCGGGCGCCGAAATCGCCGGCACCGCGAGCGGCATTCCTGCCTGGACACCCGTGGGCAACGTCGGGGCGGGCTGGAGTTACGGCAAGCGCCGCTCGGACTTCTTCAAGTACAAATCCGACAAGCCCCTGTACACGATCGACGCCAGCAATGTCGACAAGTACGCGGACAAGCTCAACCCGGGCCAGATTGCGCTGTTGAAGAACCTGAAGGGCTTCACGATGCCGGTCTATCCGTCCCGGCGCACGTGCGGCGTCCCCGATTTCGTCGCGGAGAACACGAAGAACAACGCGGGCTTCGCCAAGATGTCGGCTGACGGATCGGAACTCGCCGATGCCCGCCTGCCCGGCTACCCGTTCCCCGCGCCCAAGACCGGCGCGGAAGTGATGTGGAACGCGAAGCTGCACTACCGCGGCGCAGGCGTCGAGATGCGCGACATCACCACCGTCGTCTCCCCGCGCAAGGGCGCGTCCGACTGGATCAAGAACGTGTCCGACGCGTGGATCTACCAGCCGTGGGGCGACAAGGCCGGCACGACGTTCGCGAAGGTCAATCAGGTCGAAGGCAACGCCTACTACGCGTACAAGTCTCCGGCGGCCATTGCCGGCCAGGCCGCAATCTTTACGAACTATGCCGACAAGCCGACCGAAGTCTTCTACTACTTCCCTGGGCAGCGCCGCACCCGTCGCATGCCGTCGTATGCGTACGATGCGCCCCAGATCGGCTTCGACAACCAGTACAACATCGATGAAGCGCTGATCTTCTCCGGACAGACGGACCGATTCTCCTGGAAGCTGCTCGGCAAGAAGGAAATGATCGTTACCTATAACGACCTGGGCATGTACGACTTCTCGGACAAATTTGAAGATGCCTACGGCCCCGACTTCGTGAACCCGTCGAAGCGTCGCTACGAACTCCATCGCGTGTGGGTCGTGGAAGCCACGGTCAAGCAGGGGATGCGCCATACCGCTCCCAAGCGCCTCTTCTATGTCGACGAAGACAGCTGGAGCTACCTCGGCGCGGTGGACTACGACGCGCAGGGCAACATCTCGAAGGTTCGCGAGGGTTACATCATTCCGGTGTACGAGACGGGGAGCTGCGACACGCTCGCATTCGCTCAATACAACCTCGTCGACGGCCGGTACCTCGTGGACGGTTCGATGCTCGCGGCCGGGCGGGACGCGAAGTGGTCGGTCGACTCGTCGGCGGACCAACACTACAAGCCGAGCTTCTACAACGCCGACAATCTCCGTGCGTTGAGCGAGCGTTGACAAGGGCCGAAACAAAATGGCTACCACCTCCTCATTACAGCCCCGCTCCAGCGTGGTGTTCGTGCGCGCGGCGATCGCGGCGCTTGTCGCCGTCGGGTGCGGCAGCGCGCACGCCTTCACGTTCACGATCGGGAACGTCGAAGGCAGTTTCGATTCGACGATATCGGCCGGCGTCGGCATCCGAACCGCGTCGCCGAGCAGCAATCTCGTCTCGCCGACCTACAACGTGGCCACCGGAGCGCAGACAGGTGGCGGCCGACTCGGTCAGTTGAGCGGCCTCTCCGATCAGGGCGACATCAACTACGGCAAGGGTGATCCGTTCACGAGCTATCTCAAGGGCAACCACGAGCTGGTCCTGAAGATGCCGTCGCAAGGGCTCACGTTCATGGCACGCGGCACGTGGCAATACGACTACTCCGGTACCCGCACGACAGGCGCAACCAGCGGACAGGACCTGTTCTACAACCCGTCGCCCAACCTGAGCGGCGGGCTCTCGTCCGATGCCGAGAAGAACATCCGTTTCAAGCCGCGCCTGCTCGACCTGTGGGTCAGCAAGCAGTTCAACGTAGGCGACCAGATTGCGCGCATCCGCGTGGGTAACCAGGTCGTCAGTTGGGGCGAAAGCATCTGGGAAACCGGCGGCGTCAATGCGACGAACGCGATCGACGTGAATCGCGCGTCCCAGCCCGGGGCGCAGGTCAAGGAGATCATCCTGCCCGCGCCGATCGTGAGCGTCGCATCCGGCGTGGGTCACGGCGTGAACGTCGAAGGGTACTACCAGAGCAACTGGAACCAGAATTACCTTCCACCGGTTGGCAGCTATTGGTCGAACCAGATCGTCGGGCCCGGCAACAACACGTACGGCGCCTCGACCGTCCATCCGAAGAACGGCGGGCAGTATGGTTTTTCCATTCGCTACCAGCCGGCGGGAACGGACCTGAATCTCGGCTTCTACACGATCGCGTACCACGACAAGTTCCCGCAAGTCTCGCTGAGCTCGACGGGCGGGACGGTCTTCCGGTTTCCCGAAGACCGTCACATGATCGGTGTCAGCGCCAACTTCCCCGTGGGCGACTGGGCGATCGGCACCGAACTGTCGTACCGGCCCCGAGACGCAGTTCCGCTGAACCCGGCCAGTGGATGCGTCGCGCAAGGGGGAAACTGCTGGGTCGACGAGAAGCGATTCCAGTGGCACTTGACGACGCTCTACTCGCTCCAGCCGGGCAATTCCGCGGCGTTCCTGAAGCTGCTCGGCGCCCAGACCGCCACGCTGACGACCGAGACGGTGATCATCGCGTATCCGGGGCTTCACAAGAGCTACGGCGGGTCGCCGATTTCGCCTGGCGCGCTTCTGTGGGGGAACGAATTCAACGACTTGTTCGCGACCGGCGCACTCAACACGCCGGGTAGTGCCCAGGGAACGAAATACTCCGGCGGGATCGACGTCGATTTCAACTGGGTCTACGACGGCACCCTCATTCCCGGGTGGCAGGTCAATCCGGGGATATTCGTCCGATACGGCCTCTTCGGCAACACGCCGAACGTGAATGCCCAGTTCATGCGCGGCGTGACGGCCATGAACCTGTATGTGAACTTCATACAGAACCCGGCGAACTGGCAGGTCGGATTGAACTACACCCGTTTCATGGGCCCGACCAACCCGCTGGCCAACCCGCTACGTGACAGGGACTTCGTGGCAATCGTCGCTTCTCGAAATTTCTGAGGTCAATATGAATCAAACGCCTGTTTCCGACGCAGCCCGACCCAGCAAGCTGCCAAGAATTCTTCATTCGCTGGAAAATACGCTGTTCGGTCACAGGCGTCTCGTGCTGGGGCTTCTGGTTCTCTTCACGGTCGTCATGGCCTGCTTCGCCGTCAAGCTGCGCATGGATGCCGGGTTCGAGAAGCAGCTTCCGCTGGGCCACGAATATACCCAGACGTTCAACGAGTATCGTGGTGACCTGCTCGGCGCCAACCGCCTGATCGTCGTCGTCAAGGCCCGCAAGGGCAGCATCTGGACGCCGGCCGGGTTGAAGCGCCTGTATGAAGTCACCCAGGCGGTCACCTTCCTGCCGAACGTGTCTCGCAGCAGCGTTCAATCCCTCTGGACTCCGAATTCATTCGTCAACGAGATCACCGAAGACGGGTTCCGCGCGGACCCGCTCATTCCCGGCACCGTGACGCCCGATCAGCTCGACGGCAACACGGTCGGCGCCATTTCGCGCTCGACTGCCCAGGGCGGCTTCGTCGGCAGCCTCGTGTCGCGCGACCAGAGCAGCGCAATGGTCACCGCCGATCTCAACGAGCTGGATGCGAAGGGTGAGCGAGTCGACTATGTGGCATTCGACAAGGCGCTCGAATCGCAATTGCGCGCCAAGTTCGAGGATTCGAACTATGAAATCCAGATCATCGGTTTCGCGAAGCAGATTGGTGATATTGCAAACGGCGCGTCGTCCGTCCTGAAGTTCTGCGCGATCGCCCTGCTCCTGACCGCGTTGGCCGTCTACTGGTACTGCCGCTCCGTTCGCCTGACGATCCTGCCGCTGACCTGCTCGCTGGTCTCGCTCGTCTGGCAGTTCGGCACGCTGCATCTCCTCGGCTACGGGCTCGACCCGTTGGGCGTGCTGGTTCCGTTCCTGGTGTTCGCGATCGGCGTGTCGCACGGCGTCCAGCAGATCAATTTCATCGTTCGCGAAATCTCCCACGGGAAGTCGGTGGAGCAAGCCGCCCGATCCAGCTTCAGCGGGCTGCTGATTCCCGGCACGCTCGCGCTGGTGACCGCTTTCGTGTCCTTCGTCACGCTGATCCTGATTCCGATCCCGATGGTGCGCGAGCTCGCGATCACCGCTTCGCTCGGCGTGGCGTACAAGATCGTCACGAATCTGGTGATGCTTCCGCTGGCCGCGTCGTTGCTCAAGGTCGACGGCAATTACGCAAAGAATGCGGAAGGGCATGCCGTTCGTCGTGGCCGCGTGCTCCGCGTGCTCGCCAAAGTCGCCATTCCGCGCAATGCGGCGATCGTCCTGCTGGCCGCCGTCGTGGTGTTCGCCGTGGCGGCCTGGGAAAGTCGGGACCGCGTGGTCGGCACGCTGCAGGCCGGCGCGCCCGAGCTTCGTGCCGATGCCCGGTTCAACAAGGATTCGGTGTCGATTGCGTCGAGCTACGACGTCGGCCTGGACTGGATTTCCATCGTCTTCGAAGCGCCGCCCCAGTCCTGCAACAACGTGGAGGTCGGTGCGTACCAGGATCGCTTCGTCTGGTCGATGCGTGCCGTCCCCGGCGTGTTGTCGGTCGTTTCGTTCTCGTCGTTGCTGCGGCAGTACAACGAGGGATACAACGAAGGCAATCCGAAGATGTCGGCGGTCCCCATCGACCCCGACAACTATTCATCGCTGGCCGGCGAGGTGGCCCGCACGCCCGGCGTCATGCGCAAGGACTGCAGCATGACCGCGGTGAACATCTATCTGGCCGACCACAAGGCAACCACGATCACCCAGGTGATCAACGCCGCGAAGCATTTCCGCGATGCGAACAAGCTGCCGGGCGTGAAGATCCGGCTCGCGTCCGGCAACGCCGGCGTGCTGGCCGCGGTCAACGACGAAATCGAGCGCAGCGAATTGCCGATGATGCTTTACGTCTATACGACCATCGTCCTGCTCGTCCTCGTCACGTACCGCGACCTGCGCGCGGTCCTCGCCTGCTGCCTGCCCCTGACGATCGGCACGTTCATCGGGTATTGGTTCATGAAGGAACTGCAGATCGGCCTGACCGTCGCCACGTTGCCCGTGATGGTGCTGGCGGTGGGCATCGGCGTCGACTATGCGTTCTATATCTACAACCGGCTGCAGCTGCATCTCGCCAACGGCGTCGGCATCGTCAAGGCGCTCGAACAATCGATCCTCGAGATCGGGACGGCCACCATCTTCACGGCGATCACGCTCGCGATCGGCGTCGCCACCTGGTCGTTCTCCGAGCTCAAGTTCCAGGCCGACATGGGCAAGCTGCTGGCGTTCATGTTCATCGTCAACATGGTCATGGCCATGACGGTCCTGCCCGCCTTCGCCGTCTGGCTCGAGCGCATCTTCCCGCGGCGCAAGCCCGCCCGTGCCCCCGGCCTGCTCGCCCATTGAAGAAAAAGAGGATTCCATGACCCTGTATCGCAAGGTTCTCTCGCTGTCGGCCGGTGCCGTCGTCGTTGGCGCGCTGCTGGGCAGCACGCCAGGCGCGGTATCCGCATCGGAACTCCGGCCCGTTCCGGCCGTCCAGTCCGGCATCGCGACCCAGTCGGCCGTGCTGGATGCCACCTGGGCCGGCCAGCGGGTCGTGAGTGTCGGCGCGAACGGCATCGTCCTGCTGTCCGACAACCGCGGTGCGACGTACCGTCAGGCCAAGTCCGTGCCAGTAAGCTCGACGCTGACGTCCGTCAGTTTCATCGACGCCAGGACAGGTTGGGCAGTCGGCCACTGGGGCGCGATCCTGAAGACGACGGACGGCGGCGAGACGTGGGAGGTTCAACGACTCGCGACGAACGAGGATCGCCCGCTGTTCGGTGTGCACTTCATCGATGCCGACCACGGCGTGGCCGTCGGACTCTGGTCGCTCATCCTCGTCACCGATGACGGCGGCAAGACCTGGACCAAAAGAGAAGCCGTTCTCCCGAACGGCAAGAAGTCGGACCTGAATCTGTTCGGCCTCTTTTCGAACGGCAATGGCGAGATCTTTGCCACGGCCGAGAAGGGGCAACTCCTGATTTCCAGGGACAAGGGCAACACGTGGGAAAGCGTGGAGACCGGTTACAAGGGCTCGTTCTGGTGCGGCGTCGCGCTGCCCGACGGCGTACTGCTGGTCGGCGGGCTGCGTGGCACGTTGATGCGAAGCGAGGACAACGGCCATACCTGGACACGCGCGACGCTCGACACCAGGAATTCCATTACCGCGCTTGCGTCCCGAGGCTCCACGGTATTGGCGGTAGGGGTCGACGGGCTGCAGGCGCAAAGTACCGATGATGGCAAGACGTTCCAGCGCCTGCACACCCAGACCGGGACGACGTTCACCGCGGCGCTCCCCTCGGCCGGCGACAAGTGGCTGATCTTTTCTCGCGACGGGGTCGTCACGCAGTAACTTTCGGATGTCTGATGCGCACGGCGAGCCGCGATCGTGAATCGCGGTTCGCCGTGTCGAAGCCAGGTGGTTACGGTCGATGATCGGCGCACCCGCCGCACCGGCTCGGGCCCGACGATCTGCCGGTGGTGCACCCATCGCAGCTGCATGCACGTCAGCGCCAATGCTGACTCAACGAACCGCGGCTTCCGGTCACGAGCGACGCCCTTCCCCGTCAACCGGATTTTCGAAGACGATAGCCGACGCCGTGCACGCTTTCCAGGATGCCCGACACCCCTGCGGCCGCCAGCTTTCTCCGTAGCCGGCTCATGTGACTGTCGACGGTGCGTGTGGATGCGCTGATGTCCGCCATGCACGCATTGAGCAATTCGACGCGCGTAAATGCACGATTCGGCAGCCTGGCCATGTGCGCCAGCAGGCGGAATTCGACGAGTGTCACGGAAACCGGCATTTCACCGGAGGGCGTTCTCACGCACGCCATATAGCTTTCCGTATCGACCTCGAGCGCACCCACGCGGAGACGACGCTCAGGCGCGAGCGCACCGGAGCGGCGAAGCATCGTGAGCAATCGCGCGACGACCACGTCCGGGTTGAAGGGCCTGACGATGTAGTCGTCGGCGCCGGCGTGCAGTGCGCGCAACCGCTCCCAGTCCAGGTCACACGCCGAAATGACGACGATAGGGGTATCGCTTTGTCGTCGAAGCCTGGCGAGCATGTCCAGGGTATCCGCACGCAGTTCACGGACGTCGAGAATGACCAGATCCGGCTTCAGGTTCAGTTGCGTGGCCAGCATGGCCTGGGAGATGTTGGTCTGGAATGTTCGAAACCCGTTGCGAGTCAGGCAGGTATCGAGCGTTGAGGCCATTTCCGGCGCGTCATCCGCAATGAGTATGAGCGAGTGCATGATCGAATATCCGAGTCGTTGCCTGTCGCGCACGCGGACACCTTCCGGACAGCGCTCAGGCGCGGCAGAGGGTTCCCCGTTCACGGGCGTGGCTCGTCGAATGGAAGACGGCGTTCGGCATGACGCACGCCGAAGGCCGGACGCCGAGCACGGTCGATCGGCTGACGGGTTCGTTGGTTGCTGCGGCTCATCGCCGCAAAGCGGGCACCGGTCTTTCTCCGGTTGTTGACGCACACAGGCCGGCGCGCGATGCCCGGGCAACGTCCAGTCTGGCCTCAACCGGCCGGCGAGCGCATGCCTTCAGGCGGCGGACGTCGCTGCACATATCGTGCTCGCGACGTCCATATCCGATCGGAGCCTTCGTGCCGACGTATGTCGGCACGAGAGCGGCCACTCAGACCGCGGTTTCCGGCATCGCGGACGGGAATCGGGAGATCCTCCGAATCAGGTCGGAGGCTTTCTCACCGATCATGATCGTCGGCGCGTTCGTGTTTGCGCCCACGAGCGTCGGCATGATCGATGCATCCACCACGCGCAAGCCTTCCGTTCCCCGTACGCGCAACTGGGAATCGACGACGGCGAGCGCGTCGTTCCCCATGCGACAGGTTCCGACCGGGTGGTACACGGTGTCGGTCCGCTCGCGCAGCAACGCGCGAATGTCGTCGTCCGATCGCGACCGGGACGCGAACATGTCCTCCGTCACGAACCGGGCCATCGCCGGTGCCGCCATCAACCGCCGGGTCAGCTTGTAGCCCTCGACCAGGACCTCGAGATCATCCTCGTGATCGAGGAAGGCCGGGTCGATCAACGGCGCGTCCAGCGGATCGGCGCTTCGCAGCTTGACCGACCCACGGCTTTTCGGCCTCAGCAGGCACACGTGACAGGAAAGACCGTGGCCGAGCCGCACCTTCCTTCCGTGATCGCTGACGGGCCCGACGACGAAGTGCATCTGAACGTCCGGTCGATCCAGCTCGGGACGCGTCTTCAGGAATGCGCCGCCTTCGGCAAAGTTGGTGGTCAGGGTACCGGTTCGCGAGTTCCGGTATTGCCGGATGTCGCCCAGCGTCTTGATCGCGCCGCGTGCCGATACGCCGAGCGCATCCAGGCTGTTCGTCTTGTAGCTGAGAACGAAGTCCGGGTGATCCTGGAGGTTCTCTCCCACGCCCGGGAGATCGGCGACGACCTCGATGCCGTGACGCTCGAGCTCGTCCTTCGGACCGACGCCGGACAACATCAGCAACTGAGGCGATTGAAACGCGCCGGCGGAAAGGATCACCTCCTTCTTCGCCCAGACCGTCTCGACATTCCCCCCGCGCGTGACTTCGACGCCAACGGCCCGCTTGCCGTCGAACACGATGCGCCTGACCTGCGCGCCCGTCTCCACCGTCAGATTGCCGCGCGTCTGCATGTGCGGAAAAAGATACGCACGTGCCGCACTCCAGCGCTCGCCATTCTTCTGGGTCACCTGGTAAATGCCGACGCCTTCCTGCTCCGCACCGTTGAAATCGTCGGTGACGGGCAGGCCGCACTCTCGTGCGGCGTCCAGCCAACGCGCCTGGAATGGGTTGTCCGTCCTCAGGTCGCTGACCCACAGCGGGCCGCCGCGCCCGTGCCATTCATTGCCCAGCCGCTCGTTATGCTCGCTTCGCTTGAAATACGGGAAGACGTCGTTCCAGCCCCAGCCTTCGTTGCCGAGCGCGGCCCAGTCGTCGTAGTCGGCATGATGGCCGCGCGTGTACACCATCGCATTGATCGCGGACGATCCGCCCAACGCCTTGCCGCGCGGCTGGTAGCCGCGCCGCCCCTGCAGCCCCTTCTGCGGCACCGTCTCGAACGCCCAGTTGTTCAGCCGGGACGGGATCATCAGCACCAGCGCGGCCGGAACGTTGACGGGCCATCCATCGCCCGTGCCGCCGGCTTCGAAGAGGCACAGCGTCACATCGGGATCTTCGGTCAAACGCGAAGCCAGCACGCTGCCTGCCGAGCCGCCGCCTACAACAAGATAATCGAATGAGTTCTTCACGGGTCTGTGTCCTCGATAGATGCTTGAACGCTTCGCAAGCAACTACCTGATGCATCGATTCCGCCACTCACGCCGCGGCCTCAGCGAGCCGTCGCGCGATCGGCTTCATTCCGTCATGCATCAGCACTGCGTGGCCGCATCGGCAGCGTTGGAGGTCATCCATCGAACCGCGTGGCCACGAAATGGCGAAAAGCGAAATCAGGTCGCTTCCGCCAACCTGTCAATGGTGCCGCGCGCCGCCGAGTACCTTTCTAAAACTCGCGATGCCCTTCTCGATCCACGCCTGCGCGCCCGGGGAGATCGCCCCCATGTCGAAGAACCCGTGAATCATGCCGTCGCACCGGATCGTGTCGACCTTGATGCCGCTCGCGTGGAGCAAGCGACCGTAGGCCTCGCCCTCGTCGCGCAGCGGATCGAATTCGGCGGTCAGGATGACGGCAGGCGGCAACCCGGCCAGGTCCTTCGCACGGATCGGCGCGAGTCGCGGCTCCTCCCTGTCGGTACCGTCGAGCACGTAATGTCGCTCGAACCAGGCGATCGTCTCGAAGTCGAGAAAGTAGCCTTCGCCGTTTTCCTTGAAGGAAGGAAAGCCGGAGCGATCCTGCGCTACCGCGGGGTAGATCAGGAACTGGGCGGACAGCGAAATGCCGTCGGCGTGCAGTTGCTGGGTCACGACCGCCGCAAGATTGCCGCCTGCGCTATCGCCGGCCACCGCCACGACGTCGCTTCCGCCCAGCTCACCCGCGTTCGCGATCACCCATTGGGTCGCGGCAATCGCGTCGTCCGCCGCGGCCGGATACGGATGCTCAGGCGCCAGCCGGTAATCCACCGAGACGACGACCGCGTTCGCGCCGCGCGCCAGTTCCCGGCAAATGTTGTCGTGGGTATCCAGGTCGCCGATGACGAACCCGCCGCCATGGAGATAGACGACCGTCGGCAGATCACGCTCCTGCGTCGGACGATACAGCCGCGCCCGCAGCGATCCGGCCGCGCCGGGAACGGTCAGGTCTTCCACGCCGTGAATGTCGACCACGGCCTCCGGTGCGCGAACGGCGCGAGCCAGATGCTGCATCAAACCGCGCGCCTCTGCGGGGGTCGACTGTGGCAGCGGTTTCGCGCCGGACCCGGCAAGGGATTCGAGAAAACCAGCGAGGTGCAAATCGAGTGCCATAACTTCACCTTTATTCGAACGTTGCTCGGAGATCAGCGATACACGAGGACTTCGGCATCCGGGCTCAATTCCGGAATGGTCTGGCGCTCCTCCTCGTACTCGAAGTGGTGCTGCCACGGCATGCGATCGCCACGCAGGTGCATCTGGTGTTGCGACCGCATCACGTATCCGGCATTGAAGTTGTTCGGGTCGGTCCAGGGCAGACGCTGCATGTCGGCGTCTTCGGCGCGCAGGCACGGCTCCACCGTCTTCGCGCCCACCTTGTCCATATGCGCCAGGACGCGGCAGGTGAATTCGCAGACGAGATCGGCGCGCAGCGTCCAGCTCGACCGGTAGTAGCCGTAGATGAACGCCATGTTCGGGATACCCTCGATCATCATTCCCCGATACGAGACCCGCTTGGACATGTCGACCGGCTCGCCGTCGACGTGGAACGCGATCTGGCCGAAAGCGCTCATGTCGAAGCCCGTCGCCGTCACGACGATGTCCGCCTGGAGATGTTCTCCCGACGCCAACACGATGCCGCTTTCGTCGAACGATTCGATGGTGTCCGTCACGACGGACGCTTTGCCGTCCCGGATGGCCGTGAAGAGGTCGCCCTCCGGCACCGCCGCCACGCGCTGCTGCCACGGGCGATAGCTGGGGTTGAAGTGCTTGTCGACGTCGAACCCTTCCGGCAGCTGCTGGCGAGTCTCGTTGATCAGCCAGTCGCGAACGGCGTCCGGGTTCGCGGCCGACAGGTTGATCAGGTCGAACGTCTGCTTCAGGTGCGCACGCCGCAGAATCTCGGACCGCCACGCTTCCGGGAGGCTCAGTTCGCGAAGCGTCGTGTCCAGCTGGTGGGTCCAGGGAACCGCCGTGAAGAACGTCGGCGAACGTTGCAGCATCGTCACATGCGCCGCGGTGCCGGCCATCGCCGGAATCAGCGTCGCGGCGGTTGCGCCCGAGCCGATCACGACCACCCGCTTGCCGGCATAGTCGAGGTCGTCCGGCCAGTGCTGCGGATGAACGACCGTTCCCTTGTAGCGATCGAACCCGTTCCACTTCGGCGTAAAGCCCTTGCGATGGTCGTAGTACCCCGCCCCCAGCCACAGGAAGTCGGTGGTGATCGAGAAGTGTTCGCCCGTATCCTTGCGCGATACCTCGACCGTCCAGCGTTTCTGCTCGCTCGACCAGCTCACCGTTTGAACACGATGCCCGTAGTGGATCTTCGAACCGAGGCCATATTCCTCGATGACATCGCCCAGATAGCCGTGGATCTCCTCCGCCGTGGCGATCGAGCGGCCCTGCCACGGGCGGAATCCGAATGCGTACGTGTACAGGTCGCTGTCGGAACGCGCGCCGGGGTAGCGATGGGTCCACCACGTACCGCCGAATCCATCCATGGCTTCCAGGATGGCGAAAGAGCGGTCCGGCAAGTTCATGCGAAGATGACAAGCGGCATCGATCCCCGAGATCCCCGCCCCGATGATTAGTACCTCTACGTGCTCAGGCAAACCCGAATCTGCGTGATTCTTAGTCATGAGATCCCTCCGATGACCAGTTATTGAAAATATCCGTAACGCCGCACGACTAGATCAATCGACTTGGTCATGTGACTACGTAGGAAAAAGACGCTCGCACGTGCATGCCAGCGACAACGCTTCAACCCAGCATGAGACAACCATCGGTGCACCCGAGCGGACGTGCATGTGCCGTTGATGGTCACGCCCCGGTCGGACCGGCCAACTCGAACATGATCAATTGACCAAGTTCAACGGTTCCCAGTCTATGCAGTCGAGGGACAATTTGAATCAGGAGTTTCCATTACACGGCCGATCGCGACGGTGGCCTGCGTCGGCCGGCGCGACGGCCCAGGCGTCAAACGTCGAGACCTTCTTTCTCGGCAAGCCGCCGGACAAAGGAAGCGGCGCGATCCAGCAGACAGGTTGCTGCCGGGATCGTGCGGGCGGCGGTGATGATGCCGTGATGATGCCCGGGCAGATGGTGATGCTCGACCGTGCTCCCCGCGCGGGCCGCGCATGACGCGTAGGCAATGCCTTCGTCACACAGCGGATCCAGCCCCACCGTGGCAATGAACATCGGCGGCTGCCGCCGGCCTTCCGCATGCAGCAGCGGTGACAGGCGCGGAAGATCAAATGGCGTGTCGGGCGGCACGTAGTGTTCCCGGAACCACAGCATCGACTCGGCGACCAGCGGAAATCCGCCTTGAATGCGCTGGTATGACGGAAGCGAAGCCGTCAGGTCCGTCACGGGATAAAACAGGATCTGCCCGATGATCGCGGGTCCCGCGGCCGGTGCCGCATTGGCGATGAGGGTCGCCATATTGCCGCCGGCGCTGTCGCCCGCCATGATCACCCGACACGCATCGATGGCGAGCGCTGACGCATTGGCCGCCAGGTAGTCCAATGCCTGCTCGCAGTCTTCGAGCGGGATCGGCCACCGGTGCTCCGGCGATCGCCGGTACTCCACGGAAGCGACAGCACACCCGCCATGCCGTGCGAGATGACGGCAGATGCCGTCATGCGTGTCCACGCTGCCGATCACCCACCCGCCGCCGTGAATGAAGACGATCAGCGGGGCGCCGTCGGCACGCGCTCCGGCGGGCGGACGATAAAGCCGTACGCGAATGCTGCCGCCCGCGACGGGAACGTCGATGTCCTCATGGACAACGGCCGCGTCGCCCGTGAGGCCGTTCAATTCGCAGGCCCGCACGAAGTTCACGCGCGACTGGTCGACGGAAAAGCTGCCGTAGTGTCGCCCGCCCAGTTCGCGGAACGCCCGAACGGCGTCCCGAGCATCGTCAGCCACCTCGGTCAGCGGCAACCAGTGCGCAGATGTCATGTGCCTCCCCGCTCAGATCGCAGCGAACGCGCTTTGATCCCATTGCGCCACGGCGCGGTATTCGTCCACCGTGCCCGGCCAGTTGTTGATCACCTTGCCTTGCGCGTTCTTGTACCAGCTCGAGCAGCCTGCCGAAAACGCCGACCCGGCCATCGCCGACTGCAGCTTGCCGTTGTATTCGTCGAACACGGCCCGATCGACGTCGACGGCCTTCACGCCGGCCGAAGCCATGCCGCCGATCGCGTCGATGATGTAGTTCTGCTGAATCTCGAGCATCGACACGATGGAGTTGTGGTTCAGGTTCGTATTCGGCCCATACAACATGAACATGTTCGGAAAGCCCGGCACGGTCATGCCCAGATAGGCTTCCGGGCCGTCTGCCCAAGCCTGGGCCAACGTGCGGTCCGTTCCACGCACCTGCAGGCTGCCCTGGAAAGCCTGACTTTCGAATCCGGTTCCGAACACGACCACGTCGAACGGGAGCAGGCGGCCGTCCCGCGTCACGATGCCCTCGTCGACGAACGATTCCACTCCCGCCGTCTCCAGCGCGACGTTGTCGCGCATGAGCGCCGGATAGTAGTCGTCCGATCGCAGAATCCGTTTGCACGCGTATTCATAGTCCGGCGTCAGCTTCTCGCGCAGTACCGGGTCGGGCACCTGGCGATGCAGGTGCGCCAGCGCGAGACTCTTGCCTTCCTGCTGCGCGCTGGACCCCATCCGAGTACGCTCGAACCCGGACTCGCGGAAAGCGTGCAGCGACTTCCGGCTTTCTTCGAAGAGATGGGGCTCGCGCTCGTAGGTATCGAGCTGTTCCGTCGGGAAGACGATCTGGTTGCGCGGCATGATCCAGTTCGCGCTTCGCTGGAATACCGTCAGGTGATCGACCTTCGGCGCGATGAGCGGCACATACTGCACGGCGCTGGCGGCGTTTCCGATGCTTGCCACCCGCTTGCCGTTCAGGTCCACGTCGTGCCGCCACTCGGCGGAGTGGAAATAGTCTCCGTTGAAATCCGCCAGGCCGCGAACCGCGGGGATCATCGGGCGGTTCAACTGCCCCCAGGCCGGCACGAAGAATCGAGAGGTCATCCGGGAGCCGTCACTCAGCGCGAACCGCCAGAGGTTTGCACCGGCATCCCATTCGGCAACGAGAATCTCGGTGTTGAATCGCAGGTGTTCCGTCAGGTCGAACCGCGTGGCAAGCGATTTCAGATAGTGCAGCAGCTCATTGCGGCCGGCATACATCGCGCTCACGCGCAAATGCGGATGGAAGCTGTAGCAGTACAGGTGCGATTCGGTATCGCATGCCGCGCCGGGATACGAATTGTCCAGCCAGACGCCGCCGAGATCGGGACGCTTCTCCAGCACGACGAAGTCGTCGATGCCCGCGATTTTCATGCGAGCGGCCATGCCGAGGCCTCCGAAGCCCGCACCCAGGATAACGATCTTGTGGTGCTCAATCCTTTCTACATTGTTCACGGTGCACTCTCTCTGCTCTCTGTTTACATTACGGCGACTGCGGATTTTCCGGCGTCGGTTCAATAGGCTTGTTCGTACAGGCGCAATGCATCCGACTCCGTGACGACGACCGGATTGTTCAACAGCAAGCGCTGCTGCTTCATCGCATCGGCCGCGAGGGTCGGCAGGCTCGAGTGCGTGACACCCACGTCGCGCAGACGACGCGGCGCGCCGGATCGGTCCATCAGGTCTTCCAGAAATGCGATGAACGCCGCCGTGCGCGCCGTGGCGTCGCCCTTTCCACCCGCGCCGACGACGTCTGCCAGTTCCGAATAGTGCGAAGCCGCCGCTTCGGCGTTGAAACGCAGCACGGGCGCCAGCATCAATGCGTTGGACAAGCCGTGCGGGATATGGAAATGGCCGCCCAACGGATACGCCAGCGCATGCACCGCCGCCACCGGAGCATTGGCGAAGGCTTGCCCCGCCAGCGTCGCGCCCAGCAGCATGGCCTCGCGCGCGCGCCGGTCCTCGCCGTTTTCGCAAGCCGGGATCAGGTTGCCCACCAGCAGTCGCAGCGCCTCACGCGCGAGCGCGTCGGAAATGGCATTCTTCTTGTGCTTGCTGGTATAGGCCTCGATGGCATGAACCATCGCGTCGATGCCCGTCGCAGCGGTATGGCTGCGTGGCAGGCCGACCGTCAGCTCGGCATCCAGGATCACTTTGTCGGCATACAGCTGACGTGCGACGATGCCCATCTTGGTTGTTTCGTCAACCGAAACGATGGAAATGTTGGTGACCTCCGATCCGGTACCCGCCGTTGTCGGGATCTGCACCAACGGCAGGCGCGCGCCCTGAACATTGCCGATTCCGTACATTTGCGCGAGCGATTGCCGCGAGACGGTGAGCACCGCAACCAGTTTCGCGATGTCCATCGACGAGCCGCCGCCCAGGCCGACGACGACGTCCGCCTCGGCACTGCGCGCGAACTCCACGCAGCGCAAGACCACGTTCTCCGGCGGGTCGGCCACGACCTCGTCAAAAACCGCCACGCGGAATCCCTCGGCCGCCAGCGACGCTTTCGCCGGTTCCAGCACACCGGCCTTGTGCAGCCCTGCATCGGTCACGATCAGGGCATGACGGCGCTCCGTCCACGCCGCCATCACCTGACCCAGGCGGCGCGCACAACCCCATTCCTGGAGAATGGACGGAACAGTTTCGAAGAGCATCGACTGCGGGAGCATTTCCATTGACGTTTCCTTGATGCGGACGTTGGCAGTTAGACCTGGGTGCACATGTACTTGATTTCCAGGTATTCCTCGATGCCGTAACGGGAACCCTCACGGCCCAGGCCCGACTGCTTGACCCCGCCGAACGGCGCGACCTCGTTGGAAATCACACCGGTATTCAGGCCGACCATGCCGTACTCGAGTGCCTCGCCCACACGCCAGATGCGGCCGTGGTCGCGTGTATAGAGATAGGCGGCGAGCCCGTACTCGGTGTCGTTGGCCATCGCGATCGCTTCTGCTTCATCCTCGAAGCGGAACACCGGGCCGACGGGCCCGAAGAGCTCTTCGCGCGCGACACGCATGGCCGGCGTCGCACCGGCAATGACGGTCGGCTCGAAAAACGTGCCCCCGAGCGGATGGCCTTTCCCGCCGGTGACGATTCGTGCGCCCTTGCTAACGGCATCGTCGATCATCTGATTCAGGTGGTCGCACGCGGACTTCTGGATCAGCGGCCCCTGCTGCACCCCCGGCTCGATGCCGTTTCCTACCTTGAGTGCCTGGACTCGCCGGGTGAGCGCGTCGACGAAACGGTCATGAATGCCTGACTGGACGAGAAAGCGATTCGCGCACACGCAGGTCTGGCCGCTATTGCGGTACTTCGACGCCATCGCACCTTCGATTGCCGCGTCGAGATCGGCGTCGTCGAACACGATGAAAGGTGCGTTGCCGCCGAGCTCGAGAGACAGTCGCTTGATCGTCCCGGACGACTGGCTCATGAGCACGCGGCCGACTTCGGTCGAGCCGGTGAACGAAAGCTTGCGAACGACCGGGCTGGCCGTGAGCACCGCGCCGATCTCGCGCGACGGGCCGCACACCACTTGCAGGACGCCCGCCGGAATGCCCGCTCGCTCGGCCAGGACGGCAAGCGCAAGCGCCGTGAGCGGCGTCAGGTCTGCGGGGCGCACGATGATGGAGCAGCCTGCGGCCAGTGCCGGCGCGACCTTGCGCGTGATCATCGCGGCAGGGAAATTCCACGGCGTGATCGCGGCACACACGCCGATCGGCTGGCGGATGACGAGGATGCGCTTGTCGCCTTGCGGATGAGGAATGACGTCGCCGTAGACACGCTTCGCTTCTTCGGCGAACCATTCCACGAAGGAAGCCGCATACATGATTTCGCCGCGGGCCTCCGCCAGCGGCTTGCCTTGCTCCGACGTCATGATCAACGCGAGGTCGTCGGCATTCGCCACGATCAGGTCGTACCAGGCGCGCAGTAGCTTGGCGCGCTCGTGGCTGGTCCGCTTCTGCCAGCCTTGCTGTGCCAGCGCCGACGACGCAATGGCCTGTTCGACGTCCGCGGCGCCGAGGCTGGCCACGCGGGCCAGGATGTCACCCGTGGCCGGATTCGTTACGGGGAACGAACGGCCATCCGTGCCCTCCTCCCATCCCGACGCCAGCCAGGCACGCGTCTCCAGCAAGGAGCCGTCCCGAAGTTGGGCGCGTAGCGCCGAAGGGTCAATCGCTTGGTTCGTCCTGCTGTGCATTTCATTCACGAGCACCGTCTCCAGAAATTCTTGTTTTCCAACCTGGCGCTTTCAGCCGACGGGCGAAAGCTGCCCAGGCGTCAACACGCGGACGCCTGCTTCGTCTCCCGGGATTTCGCCAAACCTCCGGTGGCCGATGCGCGCCAATCTCCGCGCCGCCCCGAAGCTTTCGCAAACCGTTGTCCGCCCTCGGCCAGTCCGCGCTTGCGCGGCGACGCCCAATTGGGGATGAAACAGACGTGTAGATCATTTGACATGGTCATTTGACCATAAACCATTTTTTGCGGCAACTCAGTAGTTGCACGGGCCTTCGGTGACTCGTTGGGAAATGGTTACGCGAGGCCGGGGAGTCGCTCGGTGACTGCAATGGCAAGGAGAGTCCGGCAGATGCACTCGGCGGCGCATCAAGCCAATGCAACGCCGCTTGCCGTCAAAGGCGCGCGGCCATTTGCCCAACCTGGCGGCAACTCGATGCACCGGTGAATCAGATCGCGGAATGGCGGCGGCGGCGGTTGCACGGGGCGAGCGGCGCAACGACTGCCCTGAAGGCGGCGGCCTGTGGCATGACGCCAGCGGCAATCGGGTTTCGAAGTGCGCGGGTGAGACCTGCGAGCGCCACGGCGGGCAGGGTAACCGCCTCGTCACCGCGATGACGACACCACCAGGCTGGTGGCGGTGCGCGCGGCGCATCCGGTCAGGTTTGCACGCGAAAACTACGCCGACACTTTCCGCGCGGCCGAACCCATTCCGACTGATATCCCGCGCTGAGCGGCCCGTTCCGCGTCGCACGCCTTCGTAGCACGCGAGCGGTACGCCACCCAGACGTGCGCATGCGCGCACGGCATCGCTGCCGGCGTCGGATACGGCATCACCCGCCGCGGACGATGCCTCCGCATGCGCGCAGTGCCGCAAGCCGATGGACGCCGACGACCTGTTCTGCGGCGAATGCGGTGCACGCCGTCACGCTTGACGGCGACCTGCCTCAACGATCGCCTTCGGGCAATGTAGGTGACTGGCGGCGACGGACAGACCTCCCTACACCCTCCCCGCCAGATGAAACCGTGACGCCGGATGCCACAGCTGCACCGACGTCGCGACCTGCCCGCCGACCCACGTGCGCCGCCGCAGCAGCAGGCACGGTTCGCCGATTTCCATCACGAGGTGCCGGCGCACCTGCGCATCGGGCTTCTGCGCGTAGATCCGGAATTCCGCACGCTGGATCGGCGCGAGCCGCACCATGTAGTGGTTCGGCGTCTCGACCGTGAAATCCTGCTCGAGATACGCGGGAAACAGCGCCGGATTGACGTAGCGATCCTCGAACTGGATCGGCTCGCCCTCCTCGCAATGCACGATGCGCGAATGAAACACCGGCCCCGCGCGAAGCCCCAGCGCTTCGATCGCTTCGGGATCGTCGCTGCTTTCGAGCGTCATCACGCGCGCACTGTGCCGATGGCCGCGCTCGGCGATCTCGTCCGCGATGTTGCGGATCTCGAGCACCGTCGATTCGTAATGACGGCGCTCGACAAAGGTGCCCGCACCCTGGATGCGGGTCAGCACGCGCTCGGCAGTCAGCTCGCGCAGCGCACGCGACACGGTCATCCGCGCCACGCCGAACTCCTTGACCAGTTCGGCCTCGGTCGGAATCGCGCCGCCGGGCTTCCAGTCGCCGTTGGCGATCCGCTCGACCACGTAGCGCTTGATCTGCTGGTAGGCCGGCAGCGCGCGCGCCGGCACGTCGTCGCCCGGTACGGCCCCCGGCCGGGGAGCCGTGTATCGTTCCGCTTCGTTCATGCGCCCTCGATCGAATGAAGATGGGATGACCTGCCGACCGCCGCAGCGCCGCTGCGTCACACCAGCGACGGCGGTACGCCCGCGACGATGGCGGCCGCGCTCGCGATGTCGTCGGCGAGCGGCCGGTCGTCGTGATACGCCGGCACGCGTTCGCGCACGTATCGCCGCAGCGCGTCGGTCGGCGCCGCCCGCGATGCTTCGTTTTCCTGCAGATCGTACGCCTGCGCGGCGGCCAGCAACTCGATCGCGAGCACACGCGTGGTGTTCTCGATGATGTCGAGCGCCTTCAGCGCAGCCGGCGTCGCATGGCACAGGTGATCCTCCTGCAGGCCCGACGTGATGCCGCCGTCGAGGCTCGCAGGCGCGGCGAGCCGCTGGTTCTGCGCAACCAGCGCGACCGCCGTGTACTGCGCGATCATGAACCCGGAACACGTGCCGCCCGGCGCCGCGAGAAATGCCGGCAGCCCGCTCACGAGCGGATTGACGAGCCGGTCGAGCCGCCGCTCGGCAATCGCCGCGACCTGCGCCATCGCGGCCGCGAGGCTGTCCATCGCGAGCGCGATGCCCGCGCCGACCGCATGCGCCTGCGAATGCACGGTCGGCGCGTCGCGCGTGCCCGCGACGATCGGATTGTCGGTCACGGACGCGAGCTCGCGGTCGACGACTTCCGCCGTGACCGCCAGCACGTCGCGCGCCGCGCCGTGCACGTGCGGAATCGTGCGCAGGCTGAGCGGGTCCTGCGTATGCCGCCCGTTCGCCGCGGCGAGCATCGCGCTGTCGGCGAGCATCGCGCGCAGGCGCGCGCCGACGTGCCCGATGCCGGGCGAAATGCGCAGCGCCAGCGAGGCCGGATCGAACGCGGCGAGCTGGCCGCCGAGATTCTCGAAACTCGTCGCCGCGATCCAGTCGGCCCAGTCGAGCAGCCGCTCCGCGCGCGCGAGCGCGAGCGCGGCGAGCCCCGTCACGCACGGCGTGCCGTTGACCAGGCTCAGCCCCTCCTTCGCACCGAGCGCCAGCGGCTCGCGGCCGATGCGGCGCAGCGCTTCGTCACCGCGCACGCGTTCACCGCGATGACGCGCGTGGCCGTGCCCGATACAGACGAGCGCGACGTGCGCCATGTGGGTCAGGTAGCCGACCGAACCGTGCGCCGGCACTTCAGGCAGGCAATCGTGTTCGAGCAGTGCGACCAGCTGGTCGACGATGTCCGCTCGGACACCGGAATGCCCGTGCGCGTAGTTGTTGATCGCGGCCGCGATGATCGCGCGCGTTTCCGCCGCACCGAGCGGCGCGCCCACACCGACCGCGTGGCTCATCAGGATGTTGCGCGACAGCGTACCCTGCTGCGCGGGCGAGACGATCACGTCGCACAGCGCACCGACGCCCGTGTTGACGCCATACGCGCGAATGCCGCGCGCGACGATCGCGTCGACGAGTTCGCGCGCCGCGACGACACGCCCGCGCGCCTCGTCGGTCAACGCGAGCGGCGCGCCGGCCGCCACCGCCGCAATCTGCCGCCAGTCGAGCGGGCGGGCCGAACGGAATACGGTCATGGCAGCCTCAGTTCGCGGCACGGTCATGATGGCTCGACACGAACTGGCGGAAGCGTTCGGAGCACTGGCCGCCGAACAGTTCGCCGGGCGTGCCGTCCGCATCGACCTCGCCCTGATGCAGGAACATCACGCGGTTCGACACGTGCCGCGCGAAGCCCATCTCGTGCGTGACGACCAGCATCGTGCGCCCTTCCTCCGCGAGCGAGCGCATCACGCGCAGCACCTCGCCGACCAGCTCCGGATCGAGCGCGGAAGTCGGTTCGTCGAACAGCATCACCTTCGGATGCATCGCGAGCGCCCGTGCGATCGCGACCCGCTGCTGCTGGCCGCCCGACAGATGGGCCGGATAGTAGCCGCGCTTGTCCGCGAGGCCGACGCGCGCGAGCAGCGCCTCGGCCTCCTCGACCGCTTCCGCGCGACTGCGCTTCTGCACGCGCAGCGGCCCTTCGACGAGATTGTCGAGCACGGTCATGTGCGACCACAGGTTGAAGTTCTGGAACACCATCCCGAGCTGCGAGCGGATGCGGTCGACCTGGCGCCGGTCACCCGGATGCAGCTTGCCGTCGCGCGCGCGTTTCATCTTCAGTTCCTCGCCGGCGAGCGCGACCGAGCCGTCGTCGGGCGTTTCGAGCAGGTTCAGGCAGCGCAGGAAGGTACTCTTGCCCGATCCGCTCGCACCGAGGATCGAGATGACGTCGCCTTCGTGCGCGTCGAGCGAAATGCCCTTCAGCACGTGGTGATCGCCGAACGACTTGTGGATGTTCCTGACCGACAGGGCGACGGGAGCAGCGGTGTTCATCGGATTCTCCTGGAAGGAAGGATGCGGTCAGGATGCGACACGCCGCGCATTGCGGGCGTCGGCCGCGGGTGCGCCGGACGGCTTCGGCGCGCGCAGGTGGCCCGACAGCCGCCATTCGAGTGCGCCGAGCAGGCGGACGACGATGAAGTTCAGGCCCAGATAGATGAGGGCCGCACACACGAACACCTCGGTCGTCCGGTAGGTTTGCTGGATGATCTGCTGCGCGACGCCCGTCACCTCCCACACGGTCACGAGGCTGGCGAGCGCGGTGGACTTCACCAGCAGCACGGCTTCGGTCGAATACGCGGGCAGGCACTGGCGCAGCGCGATCGGGCCGATCACGCGGCGCAGCAGCACGAAGCCCGACAGGCCGATCGAATAGCCGGCCTCGATCTGCCCGACCGGCACGGCCATCAGCCCGCCGCGCAGGATCTCGGCCGTGTAGCCGGCCGTACACAGCGCGAGCGACAGCACCGCGCACACGTACGGCTCGCGCAGCAGCGGCCACATGAAGCTCTCGCGGATCACGCCGAACTGGCCGAGCCCGTAGTACACGAGAAACATCTGGATCAGCAGCGGCGAGCCGCGAAACACGAGGATGTATGCACGCGCGAAGCGGTTCGGCAGCCAGCGCGGCGACACGCGCATCGTGACGATCACGAGCGACAGCAGGCCGCCGAGCACGAGCGACGCGAAGAACAGGCCGAGCGTGGTCGGTACCGCCGCGAGCAGCTGGCGCAGCGTGTCGAACAGGAAGTCGAAATCGAGTGACATGTGCGCTCCGTCAGTTGCGTGCGAAGTTGCGGCGGAACGACCGGCCGACGATCGCTTCGGCCCGGTTGAACACGCGGTTCGACAGCCCCGTCATGACCAGGTAGAGCGCGCCGCCCGCGACGAAGAACACGAAATACTGGTGGGTCGAGTTCGCCGCGATCTGGCTCGTGCGCAGCAGCTCGGCGAGCCCGGTGACCGAGATCAGCGCCGAATCCTTCAGGCTCAGCTGCCACACGTTGCCGATGCCGGGCAACGCGAAGCGCAGGACCTGCGGAATCAGGATACGGCGCAGGACCATGCTGCTCGGCATGCCGATCGAGCGCGCCGCTTCGAGCTCGCCCTTCGACACCGCGAGCACGGCCGCGCGATACACCTCGGCCTGGTACGCACCGGAGATCATCCCCACCGCGAGCGCGCCGATCACGAACGGCGGCACGCCGATGAAGCCTTCCGCGCCGAACCACTGGCCGACCGCCGTGACGAGCGTCGAGCCGCCGAAATAGAACAGGTAGATGACGAGGAGTTCGGGCACGCCGCGAAACACCGTCGTATACAGGTCGCCGAGCAGGCGGGCGCTGCGATAGCGCGACAGCTTCGCGGCTGCGATGCCCGCGCCGATCACGGCGCCGACCGCGAGCGCGGCAAGCGTCAGCGCAACCGTCATCAGCGCGGCGAGCAGCAGCACGCCGCCCCAGCCTTCGGTTCCGAAGCCCAGCATTTCAAGGATCTCCATGCGTGCCTCCCGGCAAGCGTTGATAGGATCGGCGGGATGCGCGCCGCCGCGCGCGGCTCATGCCGCTTGCGCGGCGGCGGCCGGACGTGCGCTTACGGGGTGACGTCGGTCTTGAACCACTTGTCGGCGAGCTTCTTCACGGTGCCGTCCGCGAGCGCGGCGCCGATCGCCGTATCGAACTTCGTCTTCAGGTCGGCATCCTGCTTGCGGAACGCGAGCCCTTCACCCGGCCCCCAGATCGGGCCGCCGAGCTTCGGGCCCGCGAGCACGATCGATGCGGTGTCCTTCTTCGTGTTGTTCGCCGCGTAGTACGTGACATCGTCGAACGAGGCGTCGATGCGGCCGGCGACGAGGTCGAGATCGCGCTCGGGCGAAGTCTTGTACACGCGGATCGACGCGATGTCCTTGAAGCTGTCGTTGATGAACTTCGTGTAGACGGTGCCCGACTGGATGCCGATCGTCTTGCCCTTCAGCTGCTTGCGCAGCGCGTCGACGATCGATTTGTCGGCATTCGCGTCGCCCGACAGCTTGACGATCGGCGCGCCCGGCGCCGCCTTCGGCAGGATCTTCGTATCGGTGACGGCGAAGGTCGCGGGCGTCGCCGCATACGGACGGGAGAACAGCAGGATCTTCTCGCGCTCCGGCGTGATCGAGATCGCATCCATCAGGACATCGAACTTGCCGGCCTGAAGCCCGGGAATCATCCCGTCCCAGTCCTGCGCGACCATGTTGCACTGCACCTTGATACGCTCGCACACGTTGGCGAGCAGCTCGGGCTCGAAACCGCCGAGCTTGCCGCCCGGCAGCGTGAGGTTCCACGGCGCGTAGCCGCCCTCGAGCGCCACCGTCACCGTCTTCCATTCCTTCGCCTGCACCGGCGCGGAAAGCGTGGCCGCTGCCGCTGCGATGATGCCGATCGTCCTGACTGCCCATTTGATGCGCTTGCCGTTCACGAGATTTCTCCTTGTGTTGAAGATCGTCATCCCTTCGGTCATGCAAGCGGCCTCAGGAATTTGTCTATACAAGCATGCAAGAAGAAAAACCGAGCGACAAGCGTTGATCAAAAAAAACCGGATAAACGCGGGAAATCCCCTAATTCCGGGGCTCTGGCGCGCCTCGTGGTGGTGATTCACGGCACGAACATGGTGCATTTCATCCGATCTTTCGGTCAGGATGACTAGACAAATTCTTGATTTGCCCGTTTCGCTAAACACACTAAAACCGCCCATCGAATCCCGCGGTCATGTAGCCAGGTGTATCGCTCGCAACAGCATCCCGCGAACCCGGCGACTGCGCGACTCGCATGCCGCCGCCCTCACCACGCGGCAAACACGTCCTGCGCGATCCCGAAGCCCGTGCTCATCCCGGCGCCGCTCGTCACGACGACGACGCGCGTGCCGTCGTCCGGCGCCTCGATCACGCAATCGGCATCGGCCGCCGACGGATAGCTGCCGGTCCAGCGTTCGACGATGTCCAGCTCCGGCACGTCGAGCGTCTCGTGCAGCAGGCGCAGGATCTGCGCATCGATCTCCTGCGTCGCGAACGGCAGCGGCGCGGCGCCGTATTCATGCGAATCGCCCACCACGAGGCTGCCGTCGGCGCTCTGCACCACAATCAGGTGGATGCCGTAACCGAGGCATTCGGGCTCCTCCGCCTGCAGGCGCGTGCGCAATGCATCGGCGGCGGGCAGCGCCGCGAAACCCGCGTAACGCAGCAGGCTCAGGTCGCTCATCACGGCGGCGCGCAGCGCCAGCGGGCGGTGCGGCCGCACGCGCAGCATCTGCAACTGGCACAGCCGCACCGCGTGCCGCGCGAACCAGTCGCCGTACAGGTGACGGCTGTCCGCATTGCCGCAGACGATCACGCGCTCCGCGTGCAACACGCCGCGCGACGTACGCACGGTCGGCGTGCGCACCTCGTGCACCATCTCGCCGTAACGAAACCGCACGCCGAAGCGTTCCGCCAGCCAGGACGCGAGCAACCCGATCGCGGTACGCGGCTCGATGCGCAGTTCATGCGGGCTGTGCAGCACGCCCTGCGCACCGTCGAGCCGCAACTCGGGCGCCACTGCCGCCGCTTCACCGGGTGTCATGACCCGGCAGCCGTCGGCCATGCCGGTCTGCATGAACGCATCGATCAGGCGCATCGCCTCGGGGCGGCGCGCAATCAGGTGGAGGCCCGTGTGAAGCACGTCGATGCCGGCTTGCGGCGCGACGTCCGCCCAGACCTCCCGGCTCGCCCGCGCACGCCGCCAGCTGTGTCCGGCGTGCTGCCCGGTGACGGTGACGAAGCCGAAATTGCGGATCGACGCGCCCACGCATGCGGCATCGCGTTCGATCACGCAGACGCGCAGCCCCTTTTGTGCCGCCGTATAGGCATGGGCGAGGCCGACGATCCCGGTGCCGACGATGACCACGTCATGGGAGTCTGCCGCTGCGATGGCGTTCACGATTGCACGTTCCTTCTGTCGAGATGACACGCGCCGCCTTCAGGGCGGGCGTAACGGTTGCTGTTTGCCGCGTCCCATGGACGGTTTCCCGGCGGCGAGGCGAACGGGCCGGCTCGCGTCGTTCGTTCCCGGGACTGGCGCACGGTCCCGCACTATCTCGACGCGAGATGACATTCGAATGAAAAGCCACAGAACTGCATGAATTGGCAGATTTTGCCATTTCGACACGTGGCGCATCCCGCTTCGCCGCTCAGCGCGGCAGCGCAGCGGGATCGTAGCGATTGCGCGGATTCCACAGCATCCATCCGTCCGTGCCGGCCGCGTCGGCGGCGTCCACCTGAGCACGGATATCCGCCGCGTCGAATGCGCGCCGGTCGAACG
>NZ_PTXM01000027.1:0-108728 GCF_004343765.1 Burkholderia sp. SRS-25 | reverse complement strand
CACGATGGCGACGATGGTTGCCGAACCGTACGTCAACCATATTCCGACGCTGACGGGCGGCGTCGGCTACGACGAGCTCAAGCGCTTCTACACGCATCATTTCGTGCATGCGAATCCGCCGGACACGCCGATCACGCCGATCTCGCGCCCGGTCGGCGCGGGGGGAGGGGGGGGGGGGTGGGGGGGGGGGTGGCGAGGCGGGGTTGATGGGGGGGGGGGGGGGGGGGGTGCAGGCGGCGCGAGAGCCGCGCAGTTCGGTGGCGGCGTAGCCTTGCGCGGCGGGGCCGGCCGAGCGAGTCGCGCCCGGTCAGGGCGGCAGTATGCCGACGCGCGGATTCAGGCACGCGTAGACGAGGCTGAAGGCGAGCAGCGCGAACAGCAGCGACGTGACGATGCGGGCGGCCGTGCGTGTGCGCTCGATCCGGATGAAGAGCGTGCCGCCGACGAGCATCAGCGTTACGCCGACGTAGAAAATGTTGGCGAAATCGCCTAGGTCGTGTTCGACGAGGCTGTCCGCGAAGCTCATGTAGTCATAGCTCAGCAGGCGGTGCAACTGGTCGCGCGTCGACAGGTTGGCGAACGTGCCGGCGACGGACACGAGCCCGATCAGCGTGAACAGCGTGGCGATGACGATCGTGATGCGCCGCTTCATCGGTCAGCCCACGTTGTAGAACGCCTGGATCTGCGCGTTGACGAACACGATCAGCATGACGAAGGCCCAGCCGAGCACGAACGCGAAGCGCCTGCGGCTGCGATCGGCATCAAGTGCAATCAGCGCGGCCAGTGCGTTGAGTGAGGCCAGCACCAGCACGTAGAAGCGGCTGGCGAACAGGTCGGCCTCAGGGATCGCGCGGTCGACGTGATTGACCCAGTGATAGGTGATCGGCTTGAGGGCGAGACCTTCGCCGATCACGGCGGGGTCGAGCAGGCGTGAGAGCGTCGGCGCACCGGCGGCGGCATAGCAAAGCACCGCGGCTGCGAGTGCGAGAGCGGCGGTGCGCCATGTTTTGTCGAGAGTGGTCGGGATCATCGGGTGACGTCGGCCGTGTGCGAGACGGCGTCATTGTGCCTGCGAAGCGGGGCACTGTTGATGCACGACCGAGGTGGCGCGAAGGTTGGCTTGTGGAAGCGGAACCGGCGCATTGGACGATGCAAATGAAAAAGCCGCTGTTTCTTTCGAAACAGCGGCTTTCGCATTTGGTGGCGAATCAGGGATTCGCGGCAGATGCCCGGGAACCCCTGTCACGCCGCGCTGCGCGGCTGCTACACGATTTTCAGCATAGCAGGTCGGGGTAGCAGTGAATACTCAGATTCGCCCCTTCCGCACTGGCGCTACGAGCAGAGTCACTTGACCTCGCCTGGTTGAAGGTAATGCAGGTCCGACTCCTGAGAGACAGCCGGGCCCCGCGTTTTACTGGGGTCAGATTAAGTTGGCTTTTAAGTTATGCGGACGCGGATTACCCCGTTTTGTCCGCTCTTTTCCCGGTTTTGCCGACGAATATTTTGTAATATCTTATTAGGCCGTAAAAGGTGCCGATTCTGCTTTCTGCGGGGCCGCAATCGGCGCCCGAGCGTGCATGCGCTGCAGGCGTGCATCGCTCCCTGACCAGCTCAGAAAGGCAGTGCAGCACGAAACAATAAGTTGATTCCTCGCTGAGGGGAGACCGAAGTGAATTTCCAGGCATTCGTGGTTGCAGTACCTACTCCGGTGCTGGTCACCAGCGCGGTACTCGCCGCACTCGTCATAATTTTCATCGGCGTTTTTCTCGTGCCGGCCGCGAGTCACTGGTTCCGCCTGAGGAATGTCCAGAAGCGCATCGCAAAGTTCGAAACCACAAACTATCCGTCCCAGTTCAAGGCGGTGTTTGCCAGTGACCGGAGACTGGCGCACCTCTGGAAAGAGTATGACGAATCATTGCATCGCCAGCGCGAGGAGCGAGAGGGGCAAATGGTCGTCCAGGCCGTTCGCGCCACCGTACCCGCCGAGCTTTATTTCAACCACCAAGTAGTGGTCGACAGCCGCCTGCGTACGGAGTTCTTCAAGCATGTCCCAGGGATTTTCACAGGCATCGGCATTATCGGTACCTTCAGTGGGCTGATTGAGGGTCTCCGTGCGTTTCAGGTAAGTGAGAACGCAGCAACCGTGAGAAGCAGTCTCGAGTCACTTATGCATTCGGTCGGCGAGGCGTTCCTCGTCTCGGCATCCGCGATTGCTGCTGCGATGGTTGTCACGTTTGTTGAGAAGCTCCTCCTCGCATCGCTCTACCGGCGGACCGAGGAAATTGCGCACGCGATTGACGCATGCTTCGAAGCCGGGGCAGGCGAGGAATACCTCTCACGGCTGGTCAAGGCGTCGGAAGAATCGGCGAGCCAGTCGAAAATCCTGAAGGACGCGCTCGTCAAGGAACTGGGCGAACTGCTGCGGGAACTGACCGGCGCACAGATAGCCGCAGGCAGAGAGCAACAGACGCTGGCAGCGGAGGCGGCCCGCCAGAACAACGTCGCGTTGGGCAACGCGATTGCCGAAAGTATCCAGCAGGGTCTCAAGGGACCGCTCGAAGAAATCGCCGCCACCGTGAAAAGCGCCAGTGGTGACCAGAGTGAGAGCGCCATGCGCATGCTGCAGGATGTGATGGCGAGCTTCAGTCAGCGGCTGAATGACCTGTTTGGCGGCCAGATTTCTGGTCTCAACGAACTCAACCAGCAGACCGCGCGGAGCATTCAGGAGGCCGTGGGCACATTGCACACGCTAGTTGCAAACATTGAGGCTTCAAGTCAGCGTTCGACTGACACAATGGCACAGCGGATGGCGGAGGCAATTGAGAAGATGGAATCGCGGCAGGAAGCGATAAACGCCCAGTCGGCCGCATTTGTCGAGCAGATTCGCGAGCTCGTTGCGACTTCCCAGTCGGAGACAAGTCAGAAGCTGCAGACGACGCTGGAAACACTCGGCACCCAGGTCAGCGAGATGCTGGCGACGCTCAGCGGGGCGCAGAAGGAAGTATTTGAGAACAACCGGGCGCGGGAGAGTGCCATGGCCGAACGCGCCACGGGTGCGGTCGCAACGATGTCCGAGTCGGTCGATTCGGTTGTCAGGGAGCTCGGCGCCGCGACTACCCAGATGGCCCAGAGTGTTGCCGCCCTAACTCAGGCCACGACATCATCCGTGGACCGAATGAACGCAGGCGCCGAGGTACTGGGTACGGCATCGCGCAATTTTGCGGCGGCGGGCGAACGCGTTTCGGGCGTCATGGGGCAGGCAGCCAGCGTGTCAGCAAAGCTGGCCGAGACGTCAGGCAGCCTGACGAGTGGGGCTGGGGCAATCCAGGAACTGTTGAGAGATTACCGCGCTCACCGTGACGCTATCAGTCAGCTGGTTACCGAACTACGCGCAACGGTCGACGCCGCCCGGAAGGAAGCGACGCTGACCGGCGATATTCTCAGTCGTATCGAGAGTTCCGCAAGTCGTCTTGGAGCGGCACAAGTGCAGGCCGATGAGTACCTTGCCGGCGTCAGCCGGGTTCTCGGGGAGGCGCATACTTCCTTTGCGACAGAGGTCAAGCGCACGCTCGACAAGGCAAATACCGAATTCCACACGAAACTCACGTCGGCGGTCGGACTGCTTTCGTCCGCAGTGGGTGAGCTCGAGTTGACGCTCGCGTCAATGGGAACGCTCGCACCGGTGAGGAAGTAAGCGATGCTCGGAGCCCGGATAGTCGTCAAGCGCGGTGGCCGCGATGAGGCAGAAAAGCCGTTCTGGATATCATTTGCCGACCTGATGACCGCACTGATGGTGCTCTTTCTCGTCGTCATGGGCGTGGCGTTGCTTGCTGTGACCAAGAATGTGACCGAGAAGGAAAAGCGCGAGGAGCAGCACCGCAAAGACATTGAGCTTATCCTCGACCGGTTTCAAAGCGCCGCGAAGCAGTATAGCGGTATCAAGGTGGACCGCGACCGACACGTTATCGACTTTGGTGACCGCGCACGCTTCGCGTTCGGGAAGTCCAATCTGGCGCCCGAGCAGGAAGAAGTGCTGCGCCAGTTTGTTCCCGAAATCCTGACGCTCGCGAATGACGACCTCGGCAAGCGCGTCCTGAAGCGGGTGGTCGTCGAAGGCTACACGGACAGGACAGGCACGTATCTCAGCAACCTGAATCTCAGCCTGCAGCGTAGCGAACGGGTGTTATGCAGCATGTTCGCAACTGGTGGTGCGAGCCTGCTCAACGAGGACCAGAAGGAGAATGTACGAAACCTGTTTCTGGTCGGCGGGTACTCATTCAACGACTCCAAAGACACGGACGAGGAGAGCCGCCGCGTTGAGATGCGTCTCGAGTTTCTTAGTGTCGGCGAGCAGCGCCCACCAGTACCTGCGCAAACAGGCAACTTCGGCGACTGCGCACTGCGATGAGTGCACTTGACCATCTGGCGTCCCTGCTACGACCATCGCTCGGTGAAGGCGCCAAAACAATGACGTCGGGCGGTGGCATCGATGCCCTGTTGGTGGCGATGAAGGCGCGCTCGAAATCAGGAGGTGGCAGGGCGCCTCCGGAAGACCATCAGCTCGACGCCGTCCGGCGCTACTGGGACAGCCAGGAAGTGACCACCTTCCGCGATGCCTATCTGCTGTCGTGGAGTCTTTGCCTGCCCCATCATCCGCGCGGACAGTGTGTGATGGAGGACCGCCCCCGATTGCAAGGCGTCCTGGACAGCGTCGATGCGTACAAGCCCAAGCCGAGTGCATACAGGCGATGCTACCAGGGGCTGGTCAAGTGCTACTTCACCTATGACGCAGATGCGCCCGAAGTGCCTTCCGTCGGACGAAAAAACTGGGGTGTATTGCGTGACTATCTTCATGACCACAACCGCGATATTCGCGACGGCGGGCCGACCCCGGAGTGGGTCGACACCGCTGTCGAAAACAGGCAGCTGTTCGGCGAGGCGCCTTGCGCACCCTATGTGAGCGCTTTGCTGCAAGGCGACGCGTCGTGCATTGACAACCTGTGCGAACAGCTTGCAATCGGGAAGGGGTCCTGGTTTTTGCGACAGCTGGTACTTGCACAGGTGGAAGGCGCCACGAAACTGCGTCACGGTGAATTCCAGCGTCTTCTGCCCCGGTTGCTCGGCCTGCTGGCCAACAACGAAGTGCTGCGTGACCGCGGAATGATTCTGGTCCTTGACCGCTATGCGCAAGTGCCCGGTACTGCGTTGCATCACGGCCTTCGTGACCACGCTGTTGCCTGGTGGGGCAATCCGTGGCTGCCGTCGAATGCGACCCGCTGGGGAGGCGTTGCGCCGGCGGCGCGTTCAATGGTAGCGGAGTGGCTCAAGCTCGAATTCATCGAGACATTTTTCACTAAGCTTGCGGAGGATGGACTTGGCGACCCGCGGCGGATGGAGTTCTGGAAACGATACGTCAAGGCCATCGACCACATCGAATTTGCACTGGGTTCGTTCGCACGCAACTCGAGGGAGCAGGACTTCGTCACGCTGCGCAAGAAAATGACGGGGCTTATCTGCGAGTTGGATGCATCCGGCACAAACAACGCCTTCATCATGCGGATGGGGAACCTGGTCGCGGTGGAATTCAGCAGTCTTGGCAATGCGCTTTATGGCTACGACGCGGGTCGCTCAGTTCCATTTGATACGACCCAGGTACTCAGACTTGCCACGGACGGCAGGAACTCGTTGAAGCAAAAGGGCAAGAGCATCCTCTGGCTGAAGCACCAAGACGGCATTCACAACTGGAACCGATGGGAAGACATGTTCGATGCGACGTTGCGCAAGGAGTTTGGCATTCTTCCATCGACTCCGGCGCCACGCAGCAACGATAGAACTTCGCAACCTTCGCAGTCTTTGTCTTCCGCAAAGCGTGGGGTTGGGGGCTCACCATCAAATCGGAGCGGCACGACATCCGAATCCTATTCGAACGTCGCGCTCCGACGGTTCGCTGCGATACATGGACTGGAAGTCGACGACAAGACATCCATGGGAGGCAACCTTTGGGTCCGCGGCTTCAGTAGCGACGAAATGGTCAATCAGGTGCTGACGCGCTGGGGCTTCCGCGCCAAGCCGGGCAAGGGATGGTGGAGATAGGTCAACCGTGTTCAAGCTATTCAAGAGAGCAAAAGAACCCGACGTGACGTCGTGGGGAAGAGTCTGGTCGCCGGCGGGAGTAGTCCTGACCCGTCATCTGGCCGCGGACGGTGTGAATGTTGAGGGGAGCCTGGTCGAGGGCTATCTCACGCAACTGGCTGATGATGGCCTCGCCGGGCAAACAGACGATGGATTTCTGCTGGACTGGGATTCGCTGTACGGGGCTCTTGAGCGGTCGGACTATGCGCCTTTGCGCGAGATTCTTCGACTTCCCTCATTCACTGAGACCCGCCCCGCCCTTCGAAGCAGTCATTCGTTGTCCGACCGCGACTTTGCTATTGCACTGGATGGATGGCATTCCGACGAAGGGGGCGAATTTCGCGGTGCATTCACCGGCCCGGTCATGGCTGACGGACCTGCGGAGGCGCTCATGCGCCCCGCCCAGTGGGACCTTTTCAAGGCAGTGGTTGCGTTCTCACGGCGCAGCGAAGACGAACGTACCGATGTGGTCAATCGCCAGGGTTGGGGACGAATCCGCAAGCTAGCACTTGAAGCTGGTGCACGACTTGATGATTTCCTTTACCGGTCGGTGGTGGTGAGTCCGGAGAAACTTCATATCGGGCTGAGGCGTTCGGTCAATGTGTCCGATGACCACGTTGTTGAAATTGAGCCGGGTTTCGACGGGGCTCCTTCGGACTGGCTTGACGCCTTCGACCGCGCGCGAGAGATTCGTGACCGGTATGACATCGTCACCCCAGAGGGTATCGTTCAGGTTCTGGTCACACCGAAAGTGCGGACCGTGCTGCGGGAAATCAAACGGCTGCCCGGGCGGCGTGTGGCCGGTTCGCGAGCCCAGGCATTCCTACTGAATCCCTATGCCGCGCTGGGCGCGGACGCTGTCGACGTAATCGAAGAGGCGCAGTTTGAGCAGGCGCGTGAGGATGCTGGTCTTGACTACGAGCGTTTCGTGCCGGTATTCGAGCGCGACGCCGCGGGATATCCGGTGCGGGTTGGTCTGCTCATCGAAACAGCTGTAGCAAGCGGTCCGACTGCCTCGGAGAGCCCTTGGCTCAATGACGACGAGCTATCAGCTTTCGTCAAGGCACTCTCAAGGGCGCTGGCGCTTGGTCATCAGCTCCTCGCGTGGCAGGGCTACGACCTAGTTGTGCAGGGGGATGCCGAGCAGCATTTAAAGGACCTGACGGCGGCACTCGCGCAGCGTCAGACGCCGCCGACCCTTGTGTCCTATGCCCAGGTACATGACCTGAGCGGCTATTCAGCACGCATCGAGTCCATCGGTGTTGAAAAGCCTTACCACTCGGCGTACATCGCGAAGAAGAATGAGGGGGAGGGGTGGTTTCCTGACAATGTCCTGCCGGTCGTGGTCTACCAACCGAAAGATGGAGGCGAACCGGTCGCAGTTCCTACCAGCAAACCAGCCATCGAAAAGCTCAGGAAGGACGTGCAGGCCGCTGAGGCGAAGGGTTCAGCCGAGTTGGATGTCCCGTGGCTGAAGGACCCAATTTCGCTGGCTGATGCGAATGAGATTGTCACAACGTTCGAGGAAGTCTTCTCTGCGGTGGGTTCTGATAAGCCATTTGACCCGGAGCGTGGCCAACGCGAGCGACGCGAGGAGCGAAGGCCAAAGAAGCAGTTGGTGTTGCGGGCCAATATCCAGGCGCTCGAGTATGAGGAGATGCGCCGCGAGGCGCTGCAGGCTGTGCCCGCGCAACCGAAGCTCCCCACGAGCATCCGTCCAGAGTTCGCCCTGCTGCCGCACCAGCAGGAGGGCCTCGCGTGGATGCAGCATCTGTTCAGTCTGCAGACCGACTACCAGGTCCGGGGAGCAATCCTCGCAGACGACATGGGGCTGGGCAAGACGTTTCAGCTGCTTGCGCTGATGGCGTGGCTGCTGGAGCGGGAGCCCGATATGGACCCCATGCTGGTTGTCGCTCCCGTTTCACTGCTCGAAAACTGGGCAGAGGAGGCGAACAAGTTTTTTGAACCCGGTGCACTGCCACTTCTGACGGCCTACGGCGAGGGCCTCACCGGACTTCGGGTACCACGTGTTCAGATTGACCAGCGTCTGCAAACCGAGGATGGTCTCGTCAAGTTTCTGAAACCGGACTGGGTCGGCGATGCCAAGGTGGTCCTGACAACGTATGAAACGCTGCGCGACCTTGAATTCTCCTTCGCTGCGCAGAAGTGGTCGTTGATGGTGTGTGACGAAGCACAGCGCATCAAGAATCCTGCCGCAATGGTGACGCGCGCTGCCAAGAAACAGAATGTCGCATTCAAGATTGCCTGTACGGGAACGCCGGTCGAGAACACGTTGGCTGACATGTGGTGCCTGTTCGACTATGTTCAACCTGGTCTGCTCGGTGCTCTCAACGATTTTGGACAGCGGTACAGAAAACCGATTGAAGCCAGGACCGAGGAGGAAAAGGCACGCGTCGAAGAATTGCGGGCGCGCATCTCGCCGCAGATTCTCCGGCGCCTCAAGACGCAAGTGGACACAGGACTGCCACCCAAAATCGTGGTGGAAGACTGTCGGCAACTGCCGATTTCGGGTATCCAGCGCAACCTGTACGCCAACGCTGTAGATAGTTTCAAGAAGCGCAATGAGCCGAACCATACGACGCCGTTCAAGAACCACCTCGGGCTGCTGCATTATCTGAGGCTGGTATGCACGGACCCGCGGCCGTATGGACTGAGCGTATTCAAGCCGGAGTCCCCGAGCGCGTATCGCGCAAAGTCACCCAAACTCGACTGGCTCCTCAGGCAGCTTCATGAAATCAAGGCCAAGGGCGAGAAGGCAATAGTCTTCTGCGAGTTCCGTGAAATTCAGCGTCTTCTGCAACACTATATCGAGGCCGAATTCGGGTTGCGTCCGGACATCATCAATGGGGATACCAGCGCGTCGTCGAGTCACGTCGCCAGTCGCCAGAAGAGAATCAAGTCCTTTCAGGACTCGCCCGGGTTTGGTGTCTTGGTGCTTTCGCCCGTTGCTGTCGGGTTTGGTGTCAATATCCAGGCTGCAAACCATGTCATCCACTACTCACGAACCTGGAACCCCGCCAAGGAAGACCAGGCCACTGACCGGGCGTACCGCATCAACCAGAAGAAGCCGGTCTATGTCTACTATCCCGTTGTTCATGCGCCCGACTTCACGACTTTCGACGTCAAGCTTGACCAGTTGCTGGGCTACAAACGGGGGCTGGCAGAAGACATGCTGAACGGAGCGGGCGATGTGGCGCCCGCGGACTTTAACATCGCGGATGTCGTCCCCGACTCGCAGAGCGCCTCGATTGATGAGCGCATTACTCTCGATATGGCGCTTCGTATGGGATGGCAGCACTTTGAATGTCTTGTGGGAGCGCTTTGGAGCAAGCGTGGCTATGACTGCTATCGCACGCCTGGAACAAGTGACAATGGCGTCGACGTTGTCGCCATTGACGGTCATCGAGGGCAGCTTATCCAGGCCAAGACGAGCGGGACCGAAGGAATCAGGCTGGGATGGGAAGCCGTCAAGGAAGTCGTGGCCGGAGAGGCGTTCTATCGTCGTCGACATCCCGGTGTGACTTTCGAGAAGGTCTGCATCACGAACCAGTTCTTTAACCGGCAGGCGCAAGAGAATGCCACGTTGAACTGCGTTGAGTTGCTGGACCAGAAGCATCTTGGTGAGCTGCTCGACAGGCATAGGGTGACAATGCTTGAAGTCGAACGGATGCTGTTTGTCGAGTGGAATTCAGGTGAGCCAGTGATATAAGGAAAATGCACCGTGAGAGCGGGGCCCTGCCTATTCATGTTCGCCGCTTATGCTGCAACTTGGCCGACTGTCGACTTGGCGTCGGTTATTTCAACCCGCGGTGCAAAATGAACGGCGTCGACCAGAGTAGGGTGGACGCCGTAATGGCGGGCCAGCATCAGCATCACATTCCGTAACCGTCTAGTTCGCGTGCTGCTTGCGCGACGCCGGCGTGCAGAGTTCTCAATCCGTCATCCACCTTCAGGTGAGCGTAGGCTTTCATCACGGTCGCCAGTTTATCGTGCAACAGTTGGGCGACCGTCATGTAATCCTGCGGATGGCGTTTCAGGTGGTCCGTGGCAACAATATGTCTGAACGCGTGTGGCCCAAAGCCATCCGTGTCAGGTGCGTACCGAGCGGTTACAACTTTCACCCGTGCGGATAGGCCGTCTGCAATCCAGTTGCCGCACGGCTCAATGTCGATGGCAGCATAACCGGCTCCCCGGTTTGGCCCTTCGACGCCCGGCAAGAAGAGATAGTCCGTGTCGGTACCGAGTAGATGCGCTCGTGCTTCAGACAGATAGCGGCGAATCCAGGGCCAGACGGACGGTTCCACGGCTGCATCATATTCCTCGAACGCTGCACCCTTTTCGTTCTTGAAGTCACTCGGGTCAAACCGCAGACGCCAGCCTCCATCGCTACTTTGATAGAGGTTCGGGCGGTCGCCCCGAAACCGCATCACGCTGAACTGGCCGACCCGCAATGGATTGCTGACTAGCATCTTGCAGAGCAAGACGTCGCGAATCCACGCAACGTAGTCCCGATGGTGCGCCTGCGGTGGTTCGTCTGCTTCCAGGTCGCGCACCATCTTCACCAGACTTTTTAGTGGAAAATCGCTTGCCAGTATCGACTCAATGCGTCGTGCAGGGCTGCGGACACAACGCACGGGGGACTGTGCGGCAAGCGACTTTTCCAGCTGAAGCAATTCGCGATAAGCCTCCTCACAGTGGGTGCGCCACGCCTGCTCAGGATTGTCGTGAGCTGCAATATCATGCGCACGCTTGTCGCCGGCGAGGCAGAGGTCGTCGGCTAGTTCGGAGTGCAGCCACAGGAAACCCGTACTCGGTCGCAGATGGGACCGGGCGTTGCTCAACAGCGTTATCACACCATGATGCGTGACGTTATTGGCCCGCATGCGAAGAAACTGGACAAACGACTTGATGTGGACAGTCGATGTCAGCCAGGCAAGCGTATCTGCATGCTCGAGTGGCACAGTGCGCCCGCGAACCGAATGCGTTGTGATGAAGCCGAGGAACGGTGCAAAGACGCTCCAATGCACTCCTGCTGTAGCGCACACCGAACCATCGCAGACATTCGCCCAAATAATACGAAATCCACTGCTTTCGACGGACTTGAGACG
The DNA here is from genome assembly GCF_004343765.1 of Burkholderia sp. SRS-25. Taxonomy (NCBI): domain Bacteria; kingdom Pseudomonadati; phylum Pseudomonadota; class Betaproteobacteria; order Burkholderiales; family Burkholderiaceae; genus Burkholderia; species Burkholderia sp. SRS-25. The sequence continues at coordinate 97,467 of NZ_PTXM01000027.1, read as the reverse complement.
CCAACTGTTTCGAGCTGTCGCGCCGTCGCGGGTCGTGTCAGTCTTGAACCTAATCAGTTCCTCCCATTGAGCCTTCAGGCGGGCAGTCGGCCGAATGTGACATATGGCTTTCTCGCCGCGCTTCGCTTTGGGTGACTTATCCTTTCTCGGGGCAGCCGCCTCGGCAGCTCGGCGTTCGTATCGTTCGCGACGCCGCTGCGGTAACCGGTTAAGCAAAGTGTTCGGAGGCAGTCCCAAAGCTTGCTCAAGCCCGGGAATCTTCGCGAAGATGGATTGGTATTGTGGAATCTCGTGTCCCTGTATCCACCGGCCGAGGACTTGAGGGTAGATTCCGGATAGTCGACCTATCTGGGCGAGGGTTTCTCCGCTGCGTTCAACGGCGAAACCCAATGCGTCACTGAAGACGGCCGGAAGCACGTCGTCAATGGACACGGCGTCATACAGTTGCTTCAGCTTGTGCAACTGCTCCTGGCGGTCTTTTTGGGTACGGCTTGAGAGCTGCGTGGCAATCTCGTCCTCATACCGTCTGAATGCCTGTGCAAAGCGGGTGCTCAGCTCTTCGGCGACAGTGTCCTTTGCGCTGACTCCGAGCACTTTCATCCAGCCGTGCAGGGCGGAAATAATATTGGCAACCCGCTGAGCCGACCAACCGTCCGCGGCAAGAAGCTTCCGCACGTGATGCTCGAACTCCCCGTATGTCAGTCGGACGTGTCTGTGCTCGTGCGATTCGGAGCCGGGATTACCGACAGTCAGGTCAGGATGGTGAAAGGGCGCGGTCACGGCGACCGTCCGCGCCGGAATAACGGCTTCGTTAAGCATTTTCTAACGGCTAAATCCCATGCAAGTCTCGCCCAGCAAGGCAACGCGCGAATGCGGACGTACTGTATCTGGTTCGTAAAATGCAGGAGCACTGCCGTTATGTGTTTCGCAGCGTCCCGCGGCGCGCGGAGCGTTGCGACGTCCATCAGCGATGGCCAAAGCGTCGCAGCGTTCCAAAGGCATATAGCGACGTCGGATGAACAGGCTGTTTTAGGCGAAAAGAGGGAGGAAGGGGAGAGCGGTTCAAGCCCTGCCCAACATGTGCGGATTCGGAGTCACGCACACAACGCGGATGGGCGTGGCCTGACAGATGGCCGCGCTCGGGAGGCCGGGCTCCTTGACCACGAGCTTTTGCGTTGGTGTCAGGGCGCCGTCGAGGCGTGGCTGCGAGCGTCATGGACGTCGTTCCGCGACCGAGTCGGTACAGCCATCCTGCGACGAGGCAGCACTCTTGGCTCTGCCACCACGAGTACGATTTTTTGAGCGGACGCGTTTAAGACACCGCGCCAGCATCAACCGGATAACCGAGGCGTTAAGTTTTCGGCTTATTGCGGTCGCCCGTGGTCTGGCCGCCTGCGTCGGCTTTCTTCTTGCGGCCGGTCTTGATGGATACAGGGCGCTCGGTAGGTTCTAGGAGCAGTTGAGACTCGTGAACGCCGAGCGCATTGGCGAGCGACACCAGAGTGTCCAGAGTTACGTTCGCCAAGCCCCGCTCAATCTGCCCGACGTGATTCCGGTGCAACCCCACGCGGTCAGCGAGCACCTCTTGCGAGATGCCCAGCTTCCCGCGTAACAATTTTAGATTCGCACCGAGCCGCAGCCGGGCAGCCTTTTGGTGAGGTGTTGTGGTGTCTTCCATATGCGACAGGAGCATCGCCCATCGCCAGCTGTGAATCTACCCTATTTAAAGTGGCAGTTTATAAACTGCCAATCTTTACATTGCATGTTTTCCGCCTTAGACTGGGCACCCATCGGCCACCCGGGTCGCAGAGAGCGCATGTCCTCCCTGCGCAGGGTTACCGACTTATAGGTGGCCCCGGGTTTGCTGCTGGTGCAGAACGTGTTTGGTGCCGACGCCTGCTAGGAATGGCGTGCAATCGTGTGACACCGAGACAGGCTGCCGTCAACGGGACGCGATGTAACAGGAGCAGTGGTGATGTTGGCTTATGTAGTAGAACCGGCGCGATTCAGGCAGGACGAGGATATCGCCATTGCCGTGTGCGTTGGCCGTTTCGGCTCAGACCTGCGATGGACGCAAGAGCTGTACACCCGGTGCATACAGCACAGCGGCGTTCCAGACATTTGGGCTGACGCATATCACGCTTTACACCGATATGAGAGCGCACAACTCATATCGGAGGACGGTCCCGTGATAGCAAATAGGCCTGTGCCGACTACACAACGGGGCCGCGTAGCGCATGTGACCTGCCTCGTGGAGCGGGAGCGAGCGTCTGTGCAAAATGCGGCCGGTCGGTTCACAGTATCTGTTGACTCGGTAGGGCGAGTACGTGGGGAGGCTGTTGCCACTGGCCAGCGGGCGGTAAAAATTGCGCGAATGCGCGTGGACCCATCTCATTCTGCTTCAGAAATCGGCCTTGCTGTGCTGCTCCATCTGGCTAGTAGAGACCATCAACCCGCGGTCGCGGACATCATGCTCCGTATGCGGCGGGGAGACCCGCTTTGAAGCGTCGCTCGTTTGGTACTGGTCGCGTTCTGCGGGATGCAAGTCGACGCAGCAATCGGGAGACTTCTTTGCGATTGGCTTCATCCGGCAATGTGCCGGGCTACTGGCGAAGATGACACTGGAGACTCGTGTCGTGCGCTCCATCCGCCGGCGCAAGAGCGTCGTCATTCTTCGCTCGGAGGTGTCGGGACTGGGAAGCCAATCGCAGCTGACCCGTGTGCTAGCCAAGCTGGTCGCGACTGGACAACTGATACGAGTAGGCCATGGCATATATGCCAAAACCCGCATAAATCGATATACAGGCCGTCCCGCGCCGGCCGCAACGTTCGAGTCAATAGCTGCGGAGGCTTTCAAAAAGCTGGGCATTTCCGTCGGTCCGGGAAAGCTCGCGAGAGAGTACAACGGTGGTACGTCCACGCAAATACCGATGGCGGCAGTCGTCACCACTGGCCGACGACGTATCAGCCGGCGGATTCAGGTTGGTAGCAGGAGAGTCGTGTACGAGCGCGGTAATCAGGACACGCCATGAGACGAATCGAGACGCGAGAGGACTAGCCATGTGCGATGCCCGGGGTATATCGCAACATAGCGCTGCCGTGCAGACGGACGTCGCTGTGTATCTGGGTGACTGCAGTGGCGATACCTTGTTCGTGGTGTGCGACGGCACTTCCATCGAATCGGGCGGTTTGACGTCGCAGCGCGCTCTACGGGCGCTCGCCTATCCGACACCGCGTGGCCCATACCCGGTGTCGGAGCGCTTCACGATTTTTGTTCATGAGACTTCCCGCCGTGCAGCTGCGGGCACTCGGCTAGTGGCCACCTTTCGAATTGACATTCTATGCGAAGGAAGTTTCGCTTACGCCAGCGCACGAACGGCTCAATTGATTGCGCAGCTCCCACCCGCAGCGTATGTGATTGGCGACGACGTCATTACCACTGCCCGTCGCGTGTTGGAGGCTTGGCAAGCGGCTCTTCAGACAGACGGCGATAGGCGATGCTAAATGAATTTGCGGGGCCGACGTACGAGATACCGCGTCCGCGACGCCCAGGCGGGCATGTACTCTTTCTCGATTTCGACGGGGTGCTGCATCCAGAGAATGTATTTTTGCTTCACAGGCGTGGTCCAACTTTGCAGGACTCCCCGGGTCACCGACTTTTTGAGCACTGTGAACTTCTTGAAGAACTGCTCGCGTCGTACTGCGATGTTCACATTGTCCTTTCGACATCGTGGGTGCGTCGCTATCGCGGGAGTATCCACCGCGTGTCGCACAGGCTGACACCTGGTTTGCGGGTAAGGGTGATTGGAGCCACGTACCACTCGAGGATGGATGCCGCCGAGTTTGCGCAGGCACCGAGGGGCATGCAGGTATGGGGCGACGTCCTGCGCCGCAAACCGTCCGCGTGGCTCGCGCTCGACGACGATTATCTGCATTGGCCCGCATGGTGCCGCGAACAACTTGTGCGCACAGACCCTCTGCTCGGCATCGGCGAGCCGCACGTGCTTGCGGAACTCAAAGCAAAGTTAAAAAAGGTGTTTGGAGGGGATGGTGCTGAAAGTCACGGTTGAATTGTGGCCCGGTGGTCGCGAGTCGGGGCGCCGAGTCATTGCGGCAGCGGATATTGGCCGAATACGTGATGGCGCGTTTGCCGATTATCGAGTGCGTCTCGAGGAACAGTTGCTCAATGGCGTCGGTGACGAAGCCGTCGTGGCCGACTACCCGAGATGGTCGGCCTCCGTGTGGAACCTTGTTGCACGCTGCCGTGCTTCCGCGCTAAATGACGTTCGAGAGGCGCTGCCGCCACGACCGATGCTCCCGCTGGCACCCGTGTATGAAAGAGACGGGCGAGGCTACGTGATGGCCACGCGAGAAATCCCAACTCAACAGCGCGCCATAGCCTCGCATACGTTGACAATTTTTTGCGCGAGTTGCTCCGCCGTTTGGCACCGAAAGCGAGTGTATTTGTCGGCGCTGTCCTCCGCCTTGCTCGGTTGGATGACCCACTTGTCGGATGCGTCCCTTGCTATGTGACGTAGTTCTTCCATTGGTACGAGCCATGTGGTCACGAATTCCGAGAGCTGCGGGTTGAAAAGCGCTGCAAGCAAGTATGCCCGCCGCGCTTCGTTGAACGTCGCTTTTCGGACTTGAAAGTACGCGACGTTCCCTCTCTCGTCGGAGCGGCGCTTGCGAGTGGTGACGGTGCGACACTTGAGTTGCATTGCGACTGAACTCCCAGTCTCTTTGTCGAAAAACAGCACGTCGAGTCCGTCATCGTCCGCTATCGGCCTGAATGGCGAAAGGCGGCCATCGCTTGCCTTCATGACGGCGTTGACCAGGAGATTTTCTCCGATGACGCCGACTTGTGTGGATGTCAGTGGCATGTAACGACTCCTTGCCTAAGCTGGCGCGTCGCGCGGGGCACTGCTTACGCCAGAGCGATTCGACAACGTTGTGCATGAACTCGTCTGCGGACCGCCCATGGTAGGTCCACTTGCGGAGGTCTTCGTCAATCGGGACCAGGACGGAGCTCACAAATCCGTTTCGGTCGACCGTCAGCGCTAACGCGTCCTCCAATGGCGCCCATTTTCCGGTATGAGTGACGTCCGCCAACGGCGAATGTGTCGCCGAGTTCGAGTGTCATGTGGATTGGGCTTAGGTCGCAACGCTACCTTAGTGCCGTACTGTTCCGATTGCGCTCCATGGCGTCGAGAAAAGTATCGAAAGCTCGCTCGACGAAGGGCCGTAGTTGCGACTCAACGGAAGGCCATTCTGAAGTACGGAACCGCATGAACATAACGTCCAACGGATTCTGATTCGCGCGAATCGCTTGGTCAACGCGAAAGGGTTCATCCTTGTCTGATGTCGCGATGACCTTCAATGTGCCTGATGGCCCAAGGAAACAGGTCGACGACGTCGGCGAGCCAGACATAGGATGGCGGTCGAAGCGGAGAGACAAGCACGCCAAGACGCCAATGTACCTATCGTTCGGAATGTACGGACGACGGTCGTCGTCGACCACCACATCTTGAATGTTTTGGCATATCAAGAACTGGAGAGCGAACGTCCTGTTCCTCTGGCTATCGAGATGTCCAACTGCCAATTCGACGCCGTTTGATGCGAGGTAATAGCCGTAAACGCCTCGGCGTGGCTCCTCTGCATCTTGCACTGCGGCTGTCAGAGCGCCCTCGACGGGAAACGCGGCGCCTATTTTGACCAGCTCGCGACGAAACCAATCACCGACCTGCGCCCGGACCTCTAAGTGCAACGCCTGCTCGTGCGCTCTTTTGTCTCGGTTGTCGGCCAAGCGTCTAGTGTCTTCTTCTACGGCGCTCCGCAGTCGGGCTAGCTTTTCGGTTGCTGACGGCAAGATGGGGGCTGCGGCGACCACTTGGTCCCAATCTTGGATGCGAGCCAGCTCCAAGTCGAGTGTTCGCATGTCTCTTATTCGATTGGGAAGCGTGCAAATCATGCGACCTAGTAAGCTTCGCACCAAATCGAATCGTCCCCCTGATTTTAGCTGCCGTGCGAAGGACGGGTCTGCCAACCGCTCTCGTGGCAATTTCGCGCCGCCCGTGAGCATGTAATAGATGACTTTGCCTAACGAATACACGTCGACTGACGGGGTTACTTCGAGCGGACCGCCATCCTCTAGCTCGGGCGCCATGAATGCCCAGGGCCCAGCGACCTCGCCATGCTCGGTTAAGCGTTCTTGCTCACCAAGTAACGCGATACCGAAGTCCGCAAGCCATACGTCATTGCCCATCCCCGCAAACAAGATGTTCTTCGGCTTGACATCTCTGTGAATCACGCCTGCGTCGTGCGCCGAGCGAAGCGCGGCGGTGAGTTGTCGGGCGACAATTAGTGTGCCGTCGAGATTGTCCTTATATCGGCTGACGCACGCTTCCAAATCACCACCGTCGGCGATAGGCATTACGAGATACTGTTTCGATGGTCCTGAGGCGTCGTGGTCGAGCGCGGAATGGTCAAGTAATTTGATGATGTGGGGGTGGTCCAGCCGCTTAATGGCCTCAACTTCGGTAGCGAATCGTGCGTGACGTTTCGGATTTTTAACACGCTTTAGCGCAGCAAATGGTGCGTCGAGGTTGTACAAGTCACGGACCTTGAATACCTCACTCTGGCCGCCTTGGCCCAATTGGCCGACGGTCTCCCATCGTTCGCCGTATTTCTGTGCCATGTGTCACTCGGGTCGTTGGTACACGATACGTTAGCTTTGCTTAAGCTAACACAACTGTGACGTCTGCTTTTCAGTCATTGCGAGTGGTTGCGTTGCACGCGCTCTAACTCGCTGCACTGTCGGCGCGCTTTCAACTTGTATACGTGTCCCCGATGAGCTTGCGGAATTATTGAGCGAGTTCAATTGCGACGCGGCCACATGCATAGTCGACTACTTTGCTGCTCACCTTCGCAGCGCCACGCAGGTTGACGCCATTGGAACCATCGACCAAATGGCTCTTCTCTGCAAAGGTGAAGACGCTAGGCAAGGACAATCGTTGATGCGTTGCCTCAGTCGCTCGGTCGCCGCGTTCGTTGCCGGCTGGATGGAATTCATCCCTGCCGACGACAAGGAATTCGTTCTCGTCGAGTTTGTGAGCACGGGGTCAAGGATGGACTGAGTCGTTTCTGCTTGGATGGGCGGCCTCAGAATCGAATCACCCCCTGGGCCAGATGCGGACCGTGCCTAGCGGCGCATTGAATCCGGTAGTCGGAAGGAAGTCTTTCACTTAAAGAACAGCTTTTCATATCTGGATTGTGGTGAGTGTCTTGAGCTATGGGGCGAAGCTCCCCCTAACCGGGGATACGAGCCTCACCCCTGAGCCTGCGCGCTGGATTGCGGAGCCGGTCTCTCGTACGGGGCATCAGGGTCGTGTGCATCGCCCCGACACGGCCAGACTGTCCCAAGGCATGCACGCCTTGCCGCTCACCCTCTTGCCGATGCTCCCAGGTCGCGCCCCCGAGCCTCCCGCTTGGCGCTATTCAGCTGGCCGCGGGGTATTGAGCCCTCTCCTCCAGCAAAGGGTATACATTGGCGACTTTAAATTCGGTGAAATCTCCGGTTTAGATACCGACCGAGGCCTCATCAGACCGGCAGCCGGAGAATGTAAGGGCACGACGCATCCAGCCAGGTGGTCACGCAGAGGGTGACCCCGACGCTGGCAAGTTCAGCGCGGACGCGGAACGGTGCGACCCCAGAGAAGTGACCTTATGGCCGAGCCACGCCTGACCGTGGCTATCATGTGATGACTGGTCCTGTCGCGGGAAGCGGTGAGCCTCGTTGGGACACAGAACTGGTGCTCGACTCGCCCGATGACGATGTCTTCGCGATTGTGCGCAAAATCCTCGAGAGCCTTCTTCGTGGATGACAGTGCTGAGATTCCTAGTGACGAAGAAAAGAAGTAGGCTCAATCGACCTCCGCCTTGGCTTCTGCCACCCGCGCGCCAAACTCGACTTCGAGGTTGTATGCCAGGTCGAAGGCTCGGCGAATTTCTTCCGAATTCTTGCTGCTTTTGGCCGCTCGAAAGATATCAAGAACCTCTTCAGCGCGTATCCGTGGTACGGATGGAAACTTTGCCTCAAGCACATCGAGAACTTCTTCTTTGTGAAACTCGCAGCTCGGCGACGAGAACCCATCGAGCGCGTCTGCGATTCCTTGATATTTCGCGCCGAAAGCTTCTGCCGCAATACTGCGATTGAGTGTCTCTGCTTCGTCGAGCTTGCATGCCTTGATTACCGCCCAACCTTTCTTCGTCACTTTGACATAGAGTCGGTGGTCCGTAATTCGAATATGGTCGGAATATTTGTCGAAGTAAGGATGTATCCATCGGAAACTCCCGCTCCAGGTTGGATAGTCTGATGGTGGATTCAGTCCCCGGACTTCGAGCGGGTCGAACTGGCTCTTGTTCGTATTGCATTGCTTGCAGGTTATGACGAGATTCAGCGGCTCAAACGTGAACACTGGATATCCGAGAGTCTGGGCTCTTGCCGATATGGTCGAACGAAAAACCACATCCGGATTTAAGTCTTTCGTCCTTTTCTTGGGGAGAACATGGTCGATTTCTCTGAGCCCGTTAAGATTGTCGGAGATATGTGTCTGACAGTATGCGCAACGAAATTTCTGCCGACGTAGCAGGTCTATCCGTAAAGCGGAGATTCCAGGAAGAGTCGTGCTCCACGCGCGGCCCCTATTGTCTCTGATAGTCTGGCATAAGGCCGCACTGAGGTCGTCTGCGGAAAGGCCTTCGCACATCACTTTGAAATAGGCCATCATGCATCCCCTTCGTTGTTAGGTGCCTTCACCTCGTCAATGATTGAAATGAAGACCCGGCGCATCGGGTCATGAGCGGGAAGCTGCAACATTAGCTCGCTTATTTCATCAACGAGTTCCGCGAGTCTGAGAATGTGCTTTTCTTTGCCGTCTGCTATCAATCCAAGAGCTTGGTCTGCCACACGAGAGAATTCCGGCGCACGGGTCGACGACATCGAAAACACCTCTTCAAGCACATCGGTCGCGTTCCATCCGTATGTCGTTTCAAGCAAAGTTGAGGTCACTACTGGATGCTGACCGGCTCCGTTGCGCTTGAGACCAAGTACGCATCCAGACACGGAAGAGATACTCGACGCAACAAGTGCAGAATGCGTTGCCACTACCACGTGACATCCCGTTCTACGCGCAAGCATCACGTGCAGAGCGGGAAGGTAGTCTCTTTGCCAACTAGGGTGAAGACTGTTTTCGGGTTCATCTATCAGGATGGCGCAATCGTCTTCGGCTTCGAGCGCGACGCCGCACATGCTGGATAACCAGTGCCATTGCCCCGAACTCAAGTCTTCGCCAAAGACAGCGTTCTCTACGGGGGTTCTGCCGCGGCTTTCGGGCGTTTGAGCGTCAAATGCGATGTCGCGGAACTGTATGATGCGCAGAAGGGCGAGATAGTAGAGCGATTCAGCGTTCGAAACGTCATGGCTAGGATTCCGGCCATTGACTGGTCGGGGTTGCGTCACCGAGATTGGTGACGCCCAAGGAATTTGCTGAAGCGCTAGCAGCTTTGCGAAAACCTCGCCCGCGAAGTCGTAGTCTTCCAATATACGCATGCCAAACCGGAAGGCTGCGGCGTAGTCAGATGCTGTCTCAGACGCTCGCCTCAGCCGACGCTCCGATGAGGCTTCCTGCACGGCGACAATGAGCTCATCAACGGTGGAAACGTCTTTCGTTAAATTGAATCGAATCCAAACAGTTGTGGGAAGGGCGAAGCGATTGAACACGGCGCATATTTCGGTTGACGCCTCTGGGAGCCGGGAGACGTTTTTTAGGAAGAGGTAAGCAAGACTACGCTCGCTCTGCTTCGAGCCGGCCATGCCGTTGACGGCTTTTTGCCCGATATAGATGAAAGGGCTCCGGTCGTGAACGGTGAACATCGAAGTAGGTCCCGGTCGTCCCCCTCGCGGAAACCGGTCGAGGGGCGTGCCCGAGATTGCAATGACCTTACCAGGAGCGTTTTCGTTTTGGTATTTCGCAGTCGTCGTTATTACTGGATGCCCATCTGACTCGTACTTGGCGATGCCCAGACAAACGTCCGTAAGAAGTCTCAACGCTAGACTCTTCGAGGCGCCGTTGGCGCCAATGAGCACCGTTGTGTAATTTGCAGATGACTGCGCTTGCATGTCTTTTGGAAGCAGGGGCAGTCCATTCTTGAATGGCCCGATATTCGTTTGGATTGACTTTATTCGCATTTTTTATGTGCGGCAGACGCCTCGCCAGATGCCCTGACATTCAGGCCAAGATTGACAGATTATTCCTATGCTTTGAGAAAGACCTCGTCGCGATGGTGCTGCATATATTCTTCTGCATCATCCGAGAGCGCATCAGTTAACCGCATACCCGCTCTGAGCCCAAAGGCGGTAGCGGTCTCACGCGTGAGTGACGCCGAGCGCAGCAGCTTTCCCCGTTCGTCGAATGTGATGAAACCCTTGTCAAAAAGCGCATCCAGTCCAGCTGTCAGTAGCAGCCCGTTGTGAGCAGAAATGCACTCTATTGCTGTCGAGTCTTTATATGGCTTGATATGAGACGCTCGCAAAAGCAGCGGCTCTTCAATGCCCGTGACTGCGCAGGCCCCCTTCCAACGTAAGAAGAGCGCATGCCGAAATCTCTGCTGGTGCAGGCGAGCCTGTTGCAAGCGTTTGACTGTGGTGGCGGTGTTAGCAGGGACCTTAAGTACGTCGTCACTGTCGACAACGCTACCGCGCACGAATGATTTGACTCTCCTGAAGTCCCTCCGCGAGGGGTACAGATAGCGGACGCTTTGCGGTGGGTGCAACCCGAACAATATCTGAAAGTCTTCCGTGGTCGTGAAAGCGCTGACGTTGCGCGCGCGGTAGTGCCATTTCTTCCGCTCCTCGTCATAAATGAGACCGGCATCGTCACCAATCCATACTCGTGCGCTTTCTCCCGCCTCTGCCTTCTTGTACACGATGACTCGGTCGTATTCGCTTACAGGGGCAGGCCAATACCCTGTGGACAAAGTACCTGTTTTCGCATTGAATGAGAACTGGTCCGGCCTCTGATTTGCCGTCAGCTGAATCATGACGGCCTGCTTTCCGTCCTTGTAGCGCTTCGAAAACAGCTTATTGTCAAGACTCACTGCGGGTCTCCAATGCGAATGAAACTGCATCCACAGGCTCGAACGCGGCGGCGGTCAGGAGATTATGAGCGAGCGAGAGCCTTTCTGATACTCCGAACAACTGGCGATTCCGACCTGAGTTCCGTTGATGAGCCGTCAGCGCGTCTCGGGCGGACCTGCATCCGCGGAACAGACGATGTCACTATATGTCGAAATTGCAGGGTTTTCATGCTCGGATGACTGATGCAATGTTGCGAGTATGCAGCATGCATGCATCGTTTCATTGCCGCAGGGACGAACTGGGCATCAGTTGAGGCCGTCTGTTGGCGCGGATGGAGGGATGTACAATTCCGTGCACTTGGACGAATCGAGCGTTCAGCTTCCATCAGAGTTGGGGTTGTGCCTAAAAGCGCAACGCAATTCAACGTCGGTGTGGGAACCAGGTATAAAGGGTTGGCGGCCGAAGCCGTAATCGACAGCGAAGAACAAAGGGACTGAGGGCACAATATGATTCCAATTCTTCCCGCCAATGCTTGGCGGGAGTTCAGGGGCGCGGCCGCCAACAAAGGGCAGAACCACACTACCCATCAGGCGGTCATTGCCGACGCAAACGGACGTTTGCACAAATGCTTTGTCAAAGCGGCTCCTCTTGGCAACCCCATGGTGCTCACTGAGAGCATCGCATGGATGATAGCTGCTGCCCTCGACCTGCCTCGGCCCGAGTTCGCAGCTGTCGTTCTCCTGCCCGTTGACAGGCTTCGCCAGAGCATGGCGCTGGACCAGCATTGGATGAAGTACAAAGAGGTACCAGCCTTTTGCACTTCAGCTGTTCCCGGCAAGCACATCACCGCGCGGTGGAAGTGGCTACAGGCCGCTCGAAAGGCTAGTGCGTTCAAGCACCGCGACATCGCAAGAATCGCTGCATTCGACCATTGGGTCGAAAACCAGGACCGCCATACCGGGAATTTCCTGCGGACGTCGGGTGGAGACTATATCCCCATCGACAACGAGCTCATTCTCTACACGCTAATCTGGCTAGCAGGTGGTCTCCAATATGCGCACAATAGTTTGCGCAAGGAGGCCCGAAATCTGCTCAAGCAAGCGGGCTATACCAAGTTTGAAGCGTCGATGGCGGTGGCATCCTTGCAGCATGAACAGGCTCTCGTGCAGGTCGCTCCATCGCTGGAGGAATTCATTTCGAAGGTGGTTTCCGACTCGACTGAAGCCGCAACGCTGACAGCAAACGTTCTGCAGTTTCTGGGACATCGCGCTCAACGCGATTGGCTAGCCAATGAATTGGGGTGCATCGTATGAGAACCTTGTTCATGTCGACGGGCTCAGACCCTCTTGCTCATATCAGACGCCACGCGCTCGCTGTGCCTGCGCCCGAATTTGAGGGCGTCTGGGCGACCATCGAATTGCAACCAGATGCTTTCGCGCCCCAACGCTACACCGTTGGAGTTATTGTCGGCACACGTGGGGGACCGTTCAGCTTCCGCTTGCTCGATGACCTGTCGAAGTTCGAATGTATCTATGGCCGGGACGACCTTGGTCAGATTCGCGAACTCATGGAAGCGGCCGAGCAGGGCATGCTGCGTGCGCAGAAGAATGGGGCGGGTCTCGGAGACGTGCCATTCGAGACGGACGCTATCTCAATCGGAAGTCAGTGGGCGACTTCAGGCGTGTCTGTGGATGCCGTTCTGAGTCGGCTCTATTACGACGTCATGCCTCTTGTTCCTCGTGAAGAACGGAAGACCCGTGAATTCATCACGCTCGACAACGCCGCTGTGCGCCGTCTTGTTGATGACGAATTGAAGAAAATTGCCGGGTTATCATTTGAGAGAATTAGTACCGAACCACAACGAGCCCTTCTCGATGAATCGACGGGTCAGTCTCACTGGCTCGAATTCAATCTCGCCCCCCCCGGCAAGGCTGGAAGCGTCATCTCAGCGGTGTACAAGACTCCGACTAGCGTTGAGCTAAATTTCTTGCGCGCATCGAGAGACCTGACGACCTATGCCCGGGTGAACCGGCTTCAGGACCGAGGCCTTGGGCTTTTCGTCATGACGCCGGCACCCGACAGCATGCCCGCGCTAGACCGCGAGAGGATTGAAAATATCCTTGGCGAGCAAAGTTGGAGCCTTGAGCAACAGGGCTTCGTAGTATCAGCTCATGATGACCCGGGCCCACTGGCACGCGACGTTTATGAGTGGGCGTCGGTCGATTGAGAAGGCTCTCTAACAGTCAGCAAGCTCAATATGTGCCGACAACCTCACGGGAAGGTCGGCCCGGCGGTCGCGGGGATGTTTCGATGCGCACAGTGGAACGACCTCGGACGGTCTTTCGCGGCGCGTCTACCTTCACTCAGGAATAAGGCACCCCAGATTTGCCAACCGGATACCCATGGCTTGTGGGCTGACTTCAAATTGGGCCGCAAGTGCGCTTGTCACTTCTTCGGCGGAGCTGTCGGGCGACTGTTTCCGGTTCTCAGCCAACTTCGTATAAACCCAATCGGAAGGCATCAACAGGGCAGCCGCAAACTGGTTGGCAGCAATTTCCTGTGGGTCTATTGCTCGGCCACTGTTCTCGTCCCTTCGAAGGACCGTCCCGTCAACGAACATCTCTCCTTTGTGCTGTAAGACGAGATGCCCAAGCTCGTGCGCAATGGTAAATCGTTGGCGGGTTCTGCTTTGATGCGAGTTCACTCCAATCAGGCACTTTCCCGGCTGATTCACCAAGAGTCCCGACAGGTCAGATTTCAAGGTTTGGAACAAAACCTTGCAGCCCATTTGTTTGGCGACAAGTTCGACATCGACTGGTGCTTCGGTCACACCAGCGGTCTGAAGTGTCTCTCGGGCTGTATTTTCTGGGTTTGCCATGTTTTAGCGCTTTTCTTCGAGAGAGGCGAGAACCTCGGGCGAATCTAGGAATTCTCTAGCCCATTGCCTTTCTGTCTCATCACCAAGCTTGGCCAGTGAACTCTCCAACTCGGCAGGAAGCTCCGACTTCTCCTTGGACTCACTTCTTGGAGGTAGGAGAGATGACGGTTCTGCGTCAACGGCATCAGCCAGTTGATAAAGCATGTGTAACGAGACCTGCTGTCGTCCCTTCTCGATATTGGTGACAGACGTGCGTCCAAGCCCGACCTTCGACGCCACATCATCCTGCGTCAGGTTGGCTTTAATTCGGCGCTCGCGCAGCGCCCGCCCGAACTCTTCATAGAACTTGTCCATGTTCGGCAGTATAACGCGCAACGCGCATATGTCAATATTGATGACTTGTCAATGAGGATGGCATTTCCGGCAAAAGGTCACGGACGTTGACATTGAGCTACTTCTGGAGGACACTCGTGCTGACATCGAATGGTTCGATGTCACTGGTGCAAACGTAAGAGGTAGCCATGCACAACCCTGAGCAAACCCCGGGCGAACACGCCCACGGCGACCATGGCGAGCAGCCGGGACGCTCCCTGCCGCACCATGAAGACCACGGCGAGCAGCATGCGCACCGTGAACCGAATGGCCACCACGAGCACCACGCCCATCACGGCCACCATGAACATCACGGCCATCACGTACACCACCCGGCGCCGCACCTCGTCACCGTCAAAATCGACAACCGCCCCGTCGAGATTGAGGCGGGCACGTATCTGGTTGCAGAGCTGAAGAAGAAGCTGGGTGTTCCGGCCGACAAGGTGCTCGAAAAGGTCCTCGGCCCCGGCGACTTTCCACCTCTCGACGATAACTCGCACATTCACGTCGTCGGCGGCGAAGAGTTTCTCAGTGCAGTCCGCACCGGGAGCTCGTCGTGATGGGGGGCCTCGACGACGAACGACTACGGCCGTTGCTAGCCGTAGTCCCTGGTGCCAAGGTGTTCATTGATGGACCGGAGGTATTCGTTCATCTGCCCGCACTACGGCTCCAGGTCGGGGACAACACCTACATCCTCGATGCGCTGTTGGCACCGAATGGGGCCAACGGCTATACGAGCCGTCTCTACCTGTCGCAACGGATTGCAGAGCGCGAGCAAATTGCCGGCAAGCCTGCAAACTGGACAGAGCGCGTTATTGCTGGTCGCGTATGGCACGTCTGGTCCTGGCAAGGGGTTCCGTCGTCGTTGCCTTTGCTGGACATGCTGGGTGCACACATGGTGGCGCTTAAATGACATCCATCACGATTAGCCCGACGCTGGTCGCAGAACTTCACCGCGACCTTGACCGGCCACATGCCTTCGCCGCGGAACGGGTGGGGTTCCTCGTCTGCGAATCGACGATGGCAAACGGCGTGTGGACCATCACGGCTCAGCGATACATCGCGATTCCGGACGGTGAGTACGAGAACAATCCGCGGGTCGGGGCGTGCGTTTCTTCGAGCGCTTTTCGTCGTTTGCGCGCAGCGGCGCACATGAGCCCCGTGAGCATCTTTCACGTGCACCGGCACGACCACCGCGGAACGCCCGGCTTCAGCGCCGTAGATGTACACGAAAACAAGCGTTTCATCCCTGATTTTGTCAATGTTCGCCCTGAGCTACCTCATGGTGCGATTGTCTTCAGCCTCGATTCTGCGAGCGCGGTCTTCCTGGGGCCGGGACAGACACAACTCGCAAGGGCCGGCGTATACCTGCAAAAACCTTATTCGCAAGCGGAGTTGCATCATGGACAACCGACACAGTCGTCAAAGCTTCCTCGGGGAAACGTCGGAAGCGACCATCAAGAACACGACCGTAGCAGTCATTGGATTGTGCGGTGGTGGCTCGCATGTGTCGCAACAATTGGCGCATATTGGCGTCGGTAAGCTCGTCCTTGTTGATAGTGACTTTGCGGAAGACTCTAACCTCAACCGCATGGTCGGGCTGACTCATGCCGAAGCGCAGGCAGAAGCGCGAAAGGTCGATGTCATCAGCGCGCGCGTAGCGGCGGTCAGCCCTGAAACGGAAATCGTCAGACACGATGGCCCGTGGAGCCTCGCGCTCGAGGACCTGAAAGAGGTCGACTACATTTTCGGATGTGTTGACACGATGGGGGCGCGCGACGAGCTCGAACGATTCGCGCGTCGCTATCGCATTCCGTACATCGACATCGGAATGGACATCCACGGCGAAGAAGGGCGCTATTTCATCAGCGGTCAGGTCATCGCTTCGCTGCCGGGCCAGCCGTGCATGCGGTGCATGGGGTTCATTACTGACGCTGCTCTGGCAGCAGAGAATGCGCGTTACGGCGCTGCCGGGGGACGCCCTCAAGTCGTCTGGCCGAACGGCGTTCTCGCCTCGACTGCTGTCGGAATTTTTATGGCGCTCCTTACCTCGTGGAACGACACGACGCCGCCGCCGATTTATGTCGAGTACGACGGCAACCGGTGCACGACCGGGCCGAGCCCTAAATTGGGCTACCTGTCGCCGGGCCTCTGTCGCCACATGGATGGAACCGAAGGTGCGGGCGACATCTTCTAGAGGAGATTGCTTCGCTGTCTCGCGCCGATTAAAGCGTGCCGTATTCAAAGCGACCAAGATGAGGTATGCAAGGTGCGTGAGCAATTGTGCCCGCGCGGAGTGCATGCCTGTCTTCCCGTACTGACGCGCCAACCGTTGCCGAGTTGGCTTGCAATCGCACGCGGGAAGCCACCAGCCGACGCTTGGGGCGTCCGCTCCTCGATAACTCGATTTGTGGGTGTAAAAACAAAACATGAAGCTGAATGACGCGGAACTCTCTCTGAAACCAGATACTGGCAGATTTGCATGGTGGAAGGTCTTGGCACCTGTGCTCGGCGCAGCGACATTGTATTTTGCGTATCTCGTCGGAGTGACCTTCCACCAGACGTTTCTCGAGCGCTTCGGCATCAACCCGGGCTCTTTCCCCCAAGGCCGGAGTGACTATCTCGTGCTTGCTGTCCTTGCCGTCATGAAGGACCTCGACATCATCTTCGGAGCTACGTTCAAGTCGAAGCCTGTTCTGGTAGTCATCGGCGCATTGCTCATTGCTGGAATTCTGGCCTTGGTACTGGGGCAGGGCGCAGCCAAGCTTGGAAAGCTCCATCGCGGGCGGGCTCCCGTCAGTACGCGCATCAAGCTGCTCACGACCTATCTGCTCGTCCTTCCTTTGGGAGGGGCATATCTCATGTTCGCAGTTCCTGTTTTCTTCGCTGCTGTCCTGATTGTTCCGGTAGAGCTTGGCGTCGCCGCGGCAAACGCGTTTGCGAACGACGACATCGCAGACTACGTCAAGGGATGTTCGGCTCACGCGCACGGGCAGCACTGCTTCCGGCTGATGGATGGGAGCAGTGTTATCGCGACCGGATTCATCATCCAGCAGTCAAAAGAGGCGGTCGCCCTCTGGGAAAACGGTAAGGTCAAATTGCTACCCGTCACGAATCGGTCCCTAGAATCTGTGGACCAGTTCATTTCAACATCACACTGACACGGCGGCCTGGGTGTTGCAGTTGAATTACTGGCCTTCGTTCATTAAGTCGGAGGTGACGCGCGTGTGTCTGCGCAAGCAGATAACGGCAATGAGATAAAGGCGGAGCCACCTAAACAAGAATATGTTCAGAACCACGGAGTACGCTATGAAAAGTACGGTTTACGAGGCCAGCATCGAAATGGGGCGTGTCGTTATTTCGCGAGTCCAGCGCCTCTTCGGACGCAAGCAACGCTTGCAGTTTGAGAACATCATGGAGATGGCACGTGAGATTGCTCAACGGAATCCGGGCGCGCTGCACGACCTTATCAATCTGTTGCTGCGTCCCTACCAGGCCGAGGCATTGGTCGGTGTCGTTGAAAACGCCTCGCACCAGGCTCCTCCGAGTATCGTTTCATCGAGCTTCTTTTTCGGCGACCGTCGCATAACCCCGTTGAGCTATGGACTTGGCGTAAAGCTCGAGCCGGATGCGTTCAGGGTCAATCTGGCAAAAGACACGATACTTCCCTGGCCATGGAACCGGCAACGCATCGCAGGTGCGCTCGCTCATATCGGCCCTGGCAAATCGATGGGTAAATGGAGGCAGGACCCGAATCATCAGGTCATGTTGTGGTTGCCTTGGGGAATCAGCTTCGTTGGAGGCGGCAATCATTCCATCACCGCCGGAATCATCTCCGGAGACGGC
This sequence comes from Burkholderia sp. SRS-25, assembly GCF_004343765.1. Classification (NCBI taxonomy): domain Bacteria; kingdom Pseudomonadati; phylum Pseudomonadota; class Betaproteobacteria; order Burkholderiales; family Burkholderiaceae; genus Burkholderia; species Burkholderia sp. SRS-25. Next base: position 79,234 of record NZ_PTXM01000027.1, on the reverse strand, counting down.
GAAATCACTCCTGGTGAAGTGCGCGACATGTCGGAGTTGCTCGATTTGGTCGAGTGCGACGGTCGATACTACCGAGAAACGTCGAGCCGGAAGACTATCGCCGCGGTAGAAGATGAACGCATTGCAGCGGTCTTCGAAATAGGGCGGCTAATGAGACAGCTGAACATAAAGCCTAGTCGCAGTGGGAAGGCAGGTTGCGTCTCGGAACCCGCCTGACCGACGGAAGAGCTCCACTCCCTTACTTACTAACGAGACTCCTTTTCAGGGTTTTTAAAGAACCTCCTTACATCCACGAAAACTCTTTTTAAAGATTTTAGGGAGCGGGATGTATAGCTTTCCTGCTTCACTCATGCAAAGAAAAGCTGGCCGTGTGTTCGGCCAGCCGGCCGATTAAGGGGGGGCGTCTTGGCACCTCGAAGGCGGTATCACGCCCGGCCCGCGTAGGGCAGGTGCCCCAGTTCCAGTCCGGGAAAATCCAGCTTCTCCATTGCCTCGATGAGCAGTGCAAACGGCAGCCGTTTGAACCCGCTTTCCTTCCTGCCATAACGGCTGTCAGGTGCGTGCCCAATCAGTTCGTCGATGACCTGCCCGCTGATGCCCGCCAGCTCGCCAAACGTCTGGAAGGAGTGGCGGAAGCTGTGATAAACAAGCGCGGGGTCCTCGATGCCGATGGTCGAGCGCAGGTAGTCGTTAAACCAGTTGCTGAACACCGCACCGCGCTTGCCGTACTGGTTGGTCGAGAGGTCAGGAAAGAGCCACGCCGAGCCGCCAGCTGGCCGGCGGGATTCGACGTAGTCAAGCCAGCCAAGTCGCAGCAGGTTACGGTGGACCGGAACGTGACGCATGACATTCCGGTTCCCGGTTCGGCTCTCCCGCTTGGTGTCGTGCAGACGAAAACACCATGCGCCCTCGCGCTGGACCATATCGGCGACCGTGAGTCGGCACAGGTCTTCGACCCGGGCACCGGTATGTGGGCCGAGCAGTGGCAGCCAGTAGGCGGCCTCGCCACCGCCCTTCCCCGGACGGTGTCCGCGTGTACAGACCGGTGAGGCAAAAATTGCGTTTAGCTGCTCAATGGTAAAGGCGGTGCGTACCGTCCGCCGATTGCGTTCAACCACCTTGGCGGGATATTTCATGCCGCTGAACGGGTTGCTGGCCAGCTTCGTCAGCTTTTTGCGCATGGCGAGCGTGATGAGCGGCGACAGCAGCGACAGAATGGTGTTCACCCGGCCGTACTCGACCTCGTCGTTCTCGAGGCAGAGCGTCTTGAATCGTTCAACGTGGTCGGGCGTCAGGACCGACAGGGGAAGGTTGCCCACATGCGACTTGAAGCGCTGTACCTGCCTCGTCACGTCGTGGACGGTTTTCGGCGAGGGCATCCGTTCCGCCTTCCAGCATTCGAGGGCGGCTTCCCAGGTATCGTCTCCGTCGACCAGCGGAACCAGTTCAGGCGTCTCGCTCACTGAGCCCTCGAGGCGCCGTAGTTCTTCTTCGACGACAGCCAGTTGCGCGTCGGTAATCGCCTTCAACAGCGTGACGAACTCCGTCGACGCAGCGGGCAGCCAGGCGTGCTCCCACATCAGATGCTCCTCGACGGACTCGCGGACGTCCGAAAAGTCTTCCGACGCACGGGCGCGCCGCAGTTGCTTGCGCGCCTCCTGCAAGAGATTCTTGTGTGCCTCGTCGTCGTAGTCGTCTTTGTCTTTGTCTTTGCCTTCGGCTTCGATTTCGTCGCTCTTTTTCTCGAAGTAAGTCGGACGCGTTTCGTCATCGTTCGCCAGCGCGTTGACGATGTAGCGCTCGACGAGTCGGGGAACGTGCAGGGCGTGAAGTCGGGTCGTGCCCGGCGGCTGCACCGTCGGGTGATAGGGGAGAGGCTCGTCGTCGACGGCCCGCATGCCTTGCGGCAACCAGGCGTCTGTGGCCATGGCGGCCGCGGCGGCCGCAGTCCGCGCCGGCGCGACGAGACGTTCATACTCGAGGGCGGCCATCGGCAGGCGGCTGATGGCCTCGGTCCGGCACGGCGTTTCCAGGCTCACCCAAATTTCAGTTTTCTGGAGCTGGGCGCGCAGCTCGAGCGGCACCTTGCGGCGGAAGTAGTAATGGGTCGACTCGGCGCGGGTGGTCAGGTAGGGGTGTTTCACGGTGTGCTCTCCACATTGAGGTAACAGTGGCGTGTAGCACCCGCTCCCGGAAAATTGCCGCACCTAAAACGTTCGCGCGCTTTAGATACGTAATGCGCCTGTTCGGGCACATTCCCGGCGTTCCAGAACAAAAAAGCCGCTGCTTCGTGAGAAGCAGCGGCTTTTTCTTGCAACTGGTGGCGAATCAGGGATTCGAACCCCGGACCTGCGGATTATGATTCCGTCGCTCTAACCGACTGAGCTAATTCGCCGAAGACTTGAATTATGTCGATCGGCCGGCCGGCTGTCAATACCTTTTTCCATCTTTCCCGAAAAAAGTTGCCGGCGGCCCGTGCCGGCCTTCATTGCGGGCGGGAGCCGGTCTCCGGAACGATACCATCCGCCGACCGTCCCCCGCTGCGCACCCAATCTCAATCCTGCGCGTAGATGTTCGAGTCCTTCGTCTCCTTGACGAACAGCAGGCCGATCACGAACGTGGCCAGCGCGATCACGATCGGATACCAGAGGCCCGAGTAGATGTCGCCCTTCGCCGCGACGATCGCGAACGCGGTTGCGGGCAGGAAGCCGCCGAACCACCCGTTGCCGATGTGATAGGGCAGCGACATCGACGTGTAGCGGATCCGCGTCGGGAACATCTCGACCAGCATCGCCGCGATCGGACCGTAAACCATCGTCACGTAGATCACGAGGATCGTCAGGATCACGATCGTCATCGGCCAGTTGAGCTGCGCCGGGTCCGCCTTCGCCGGGTAGCCGGCTGCCTTCAGCGTCGACGCGAGCGTCTTGTCGAACGCCGCGCCCTGCGCCTTGGCGTCGGCCGCCTTGCCTTCATAGGCGGGGATCACCGTGTCGCCGACCTTGATCTGGGCCGTCGTGCCAGCCGGTGCCGCGACGTTCTCGTAGTTCAGGCCGGCCTTCGCGAGCGCGCTCTTTGCGACGTCGCACGAGTTCGTGAACTTCGACGTGCCCACCGGGTTGAACTGGAACGAGCAGGCGGCCGGATCGGCGATGACCGTGATCGGCGCCTTCTGCGTCGCGATCTCGAGCTGCGGGTTCGCGTAGTGCGTGAGCGCCTTGAACAGCGGGAAGTAGGTCAGTGCCGCGATCAGGCAGCCCGCGAGGATGATCGGCTTGCGCCCGATCTTGTCCGACAGCGAACCGAAGAACAGGAAGAACGGCGTGCCGATCAGGAGGGCGATCGCGATCAGGATGTTCGCACTCGCACCATCCACCTTCAGCGTCTGCGTGAGGAAGAACAGCGCGTAGAACTGACCCGTGTACCACACGACAGCCTGGCCGGCGGTCAGGCCGACGAGCGCGAGGATCACGATCTTCAGGTTCTTCCACTGGCCGAACGCTTCGGTCAGCGGCGCCTTCGACGTCTTGCCTTCCGCCTTGATGCGCAGGAACACGGGCGATTCGTTCAGCTGCATCCGGATCCACACCGACACCGCGAGCAGCAGGATCGACGCGACGAACGGCACGCGCCAGCCCCAGCTGCCGAACGCTTCCTCGCCGATGAACGTGCGCACGCCGAGGATCACGAGCAGCGACAGGAACAGGCCGAGCGTGGCGGTCGTCTGGATCCACGCGGTGTAGAAGCCGCGACGGTTGGCCGGCGCATGCTCGGCGACGTAGGTTGCCGCGCCGCCGTACTCGCCGCCGAGCGCGAGACCCTGCAACAGCCGCATCGCGATGAAGATCACGGGTGCGGCGATGCCGATCGACGCGTAGCCGGGCAGGAAGCCGACCACGAACGTCGAGACGCCCATGATCACGATCGTCACGAGGAACGTGTGCTTGCGGCCGACGAGGTCGCCCAGGCGACCGAACACGATTGCGCCGAACGGCCGTACCGCGAAGCCGGCGGCGAAGCCGAGCAGCGTGAAGATGAAGGCAGCGGTCGGATTGACGCCGGAGAAGAAGCTCTTGCTGATGTAGGCCGCGAGCGAGCCGGCCAGGTAAAAGTCGTACCACTCGAACACGGTGCCGAGCGACGACGCGAAGATGACCTTCTTCTCTTCGCCCGTCATCGGCGCGTGCGAAATTTGCCCGCCTAACGTTGCCATGAGTCGTCTCCAAGTCCCTTGATATAGATGTGCGGCCGCCTTGGGTGGACGGGCCTGTCGAGGATTATTGGTACGGAAACTTACGGCCGACTGACTCGCGCGTGCAAAACGACTGCAGGTTAACCCGCGCCGAATCGACGGTTTTGTGCGCCTATCTTGCCTCGAAATGCTTCTATTTTCCGCTAAATTGATGATTTCGAATCAATCGTGGCGTGCTGCGGCGGCGCACGTCAGGGTTAATCCGGGGCGGTTTCGGTCAGCGGCAGGCTGACGCGCACGAGTGTGCCGGCGAGGCGCGGTGCCTGCTGGTAGACGTGATCGTCGAGCGTCAGCGTCCCGCCGTGCTGCGTCGCGATCTCGCGCACGATCGCGAGCCCGAGGCCGCTGCCGTCGCCTTCGCGGCCGAGGATCCGGTAGAAGCGTTCCACGACGCGCTCGCGTTCGGCGGCCGGGATGCCCGGCCCCGTGTCCTCGACTTCGAGATGCACGCGCCGCGCCGCGGGCTCCGCGCGCACGCGCACCGTGATGCGGCCGCCGTCCGGCGTGTAGCGGATCGCGTTGTCGATCAGGTTGCCGAGCATCTCGCGCAGCATCACCGGATTGCCGTCGACGTTGAGCGGCGTGTCGTCCGGCGAGTCCGGCGGGCCTTCATAGCCGAGATCCATCCGTTTCGCGAGCGCGGCCTGCACCCAGTCGCGCACCGCGCGCCGCGCGAGCGTGGCGATCTCGACCGGCTCGAACGTCAGCCCGCTCGCGCGGTTCTCGGCACGCGCCAGCGCAAGCAACTGCGTGACGAGCCGCGCGGCCTGCTCGGAGCTCGTCGCGATCTGCTCGAGCGAGCGCTGCACGTCGGGCGGGACGGGGTGGCGCAGCGCGAACTCGGCCTGTGTGCGCAGGCCCGCGAGCGGCGTCTTCATCTGATGGGCGGCGTCGGCGATGAAGCGCTTCTGCAGCGCCATGTTCTGCTCGAGACGGGCGAGCAGGTCGTTGAACGACGTGACGAGCGGCTCGATCTCGGGCGGCGCGCGCTGTGCCTCGACCGGCGACAGGTCGTCGGGCCGCCGCGCGCGGATGTGCGCCTGCAGCGCGTTGAGCGGCGCGAGCCCGCGCGACAGCCCGAACCAGACCAGCAGGATCGCGAGCGGCAGGATCACGAACTGCGGCAGGATCACGCCCTTGATGATGTCGTTCGCGAGCGCGTTGCGCTTGTCCAGCGTTTCGCCGACCTGCACGAGCACGGGCTGCGGGCTGCCCGGTTGCGGCAGCGCGACCGTCGTATACGCGACGCGCACGTCGTTGCCGCGCAGCAGGTCGTCGCGAAACATCACGACGCCCGGCGGCGGGCGGTCCTCGTCGCGCGGCAGCGGCATGTCGGCTTCGCCCGCGACCAGCTCGCCGCGCGTGCCGAGCACCTGGAAGTACACGCTGTCGACGTTGTCCGCGCGCAGGAAGTCGCGGGTCTGCTCCGGCAGCGTCAGCTCGGCGACACCGTTCACCGGATGGATCTGCCGCGCGAGCACATAGGCGTTGGTCTCGAGCGCGCGGTCGAACGGGCCGTTCGCGATCGTCTTCGCGACCAGATAGGTGACGGCGATGCTCATCGGCCACAGCAGCAGCAGCGGCGCGAGCATCCAGTCGAGGATCTCGCCGAACAGCGAGCGCGGGCGCGGCGCCTCGGGCGCATCGGTTTCGTCGGGCGGCGCGAACGGGTTCTCGTAGCGCGCGTCGCGCGCCTCATCGGCGGCCGACGACGGCGCGCCGGTCGGGTGGCGGGTAGGGGCCGGCGTGGCCATCGCGGCGACGCGCGGGTTCAGCGCAGCGGCGTGCCGGCCACCGCGGGCTGGGGCGCTGCCGTATCGGCCGGTGCGGCGGGCGCGACCTTCTCGAGGCAATAGCCGAGGCCGCGCACGGTCGAGATCCGTACACCGCTGGGTTCGATCTTCTTGCGCAGCCGGTGTACGTAGACTTCGATCGCGTTGTTGCTGACCTCTTCGCCCCATTCACAGAGATGGTCGACGAGCTGTTCCTTCGACACGAGCCGGCCGATCCGCTGCAGCAGCACCTCGAGCAGGCCGAGCTCGCGCGCGGAGAGGTCGAGGACCTGATCGTTCGCATACGCGATGCGGCCGACCTGGTCGAACGCGAGCGAGCCGTGGCGCACGACGGTCGGGCCGCCGCCCGCGCCGCGCCGGGTCAGCGCGCGCACCCGCGCCTCGAGCTCGTTGAGCGCGAACGGCTTGGCCATGTAGTCGTCGGCACCGAGGTCGAGCCCCTTCACGCGCTCGTCGACGCTGTCGGCGGCCGTCAGGATCAGCACGGGGAGGTTGGAGTTGCGGGCGCGCAGGCGCTTGAGCACGTCGAGTCCGGGCATTTTCGGGAGCCCGAGATCGAGGATCAGCAGGTCGAATGTCTGCATCGACAGCGCGGTATCGGCGTCGATACCGGTCTTCACGTGGTCGACCGCATAGCCCGATTGGCGGAGTGACCGGGTGAGGCCGTCCGCGAGTATGCTGTCATCTTCCGCGATGAGAATTCGCATGGTGCTGACCGATGGGCCGGCGGGGCGTTCGCGCCGGCCGGCTGTCTCCAAAGTTATTCGTGTACAACGCTCTGCATTGCGGGCTTGCACAAAACACTGTTTTTTTATACAGTATCTGAATTCGTGGGCAGCGCTTGAAAGTGGGCGCGCCTCTAACAGACGCTGCTCATCATAGCAAAGGACGATTCATGGAAGATAGCAAGAAGGGCTCCGGGATGACCGCCGAGAAGAGCAAGGCGCTGGCCGCCGCGCTTGCCCAGATCGAAAAGCAGTTCGGCAAGGGCTCGATCATGCGCATGGGCGACGGCGAGGCGACCGAGAACATCCAGGTCGTGTCCACGGGCTCGCTCGGTCTCGATATCGCGCTCGGCGTCGGCGGCCTGCCGCGCGGCCGGGTGGTCGAAATCTACGGTCCGGAATCGTCCGGTAAAACCACGCTCACGCTGCAGGTCATTGCCGAACTGCAGAAGCTGGGCGGCACCGCGGCGTTCATCGACGCCGAGCACGCGCTCGACGTTCAATATGCAGCGAAGCTCGGCGTGAACGTGCCGGAGCTGCTGATCTCGCAGCCGGACACCGGCGAGCAGGCACTTGAAATCACCGACGCGCTGGTGCGCTCGGGCTCGATCGACATGATCGTCATCGACTCGGTCGCGGCGCTCGTGCCGAAGGCCGAAATCGAAGGCGAGATGGGCGATTCGCTGCCGGGTCTGCAGGCCCGCCTGATGTCGCAGGCGCTGCGCAAGCTGACCGGCACGATCAAGCGCACGAACTGCCTCGTGATCTTCATCAACCAGATCCGGATGAAGATCGGCGTGATGTTCGGCAACCCGGAAACCACGACGGGCGGTAACGCGCTGAAGTTCTACTCGTCGGTGCGTCTCGACATCCGCCGGATCGGCTCGATCAAGAAGAACGACGAGGTGATCGGCAACGAAACCCGCGTGAAGGTCGTCAAGAACAAGGTATCGCCGCCGTTCCGCGAAGCGATCTTCGACATCCTGTATGGCGAAGGCATTTCGCGCCAGGGCGAGATCATCGATCTCGGCGTGCAGGCGAAGATCGTCGACAAGGCGGGCGCCTGGTACAGCTACAACGGCGAGAAGATCGGCCAGGGCAAGGACAACGCGCGTGAATTCCTGCGCGAAAATCCGGAAATCGCACGCGAGATCGAGAACCGCATTCGCGAATCGCTTGGCGTCGTCACGATGCCCGATGGTGCAGGCCAGGACGAAGCCGAGGCGATGGACGAAGAAGAGTGATGGTCGGGCGCCGAGGTCAGGCTGGCGAGCCGGATGAGAGCAACGCGCCCGAAACGGCGGGTCGCTCCGGCCGGCGAGCCGGATCCTCGGGCGCCGATCGGCGGGGCGCGGGCAGCAATGCCGCGAACCGCACCGCGACGAGGGCATCCGACGATGCCCTCGTTTCGTTTGAGATTGCTGCACCGGTCGATCCGTTCGACGACGATGAATCGTTCGACGCGCACGACCGCTCCCGCCGTCGTGTTTCCGGTGTCAGCTTCCCGGGCGATCGCGCAGCCGATGCGGCGGCGCCGGCCAGGGAAGATGTCTATACGCGCAGCAGCCAGCATCCGCGCCGCACACGTCGCGCGTCGGGTGCCTCTTCCAGTACTTCTTCAGGTGACGCTCCGGGCGCTACCGAGCGCAAGTCATCGAAACCTCAGCGATCGCTGAAGGGCCGCGCGCTCGGCTATCTATCCAGGCGTGAATACAGTCGCACGGAACTCGCGCGCAAGCTCGCGCCCTACGTCGGCGAGGACGAATCCGTCGACCCCGTGCTCGACGCGCTGGAACAGGAGGGCTGGCTGTCCGATGCGCGCTTTGCCGAGAGTCTCGTGCATCGTCGCGCGTCGCGTGTCGGCGTCGCACGCATCGTCAGCGAGCTGAAGCGTCATGCGGTGGGCGACACGCTCGTCGAAGAGGTGAATGCCCAGCTCCGCGAGACCGAATGGGCGCGTGCACAGGCGGTCTGGCGCAAGAAATTCGGTGCACTGCCGCAAACGCCGGCCGAGCGTGCGAAGCAGGCGCGCTTTCTCGCCGCGCGCGGCTTCTCGAGCGCGACCATCGTGAAATTGCTGAAGGTCGGCGACGATTTCCTGATCGACGACTGACCGCGCCGATCGCGCGCGTGGCGCGCGATTTTGCTGCAATGCAACCGCTTCCGGACAGGCGGGAATACCCGCCGTCGCGTCAAGCTGTCTCAAATACCCGATATGCTAAAATCCGTGGGTTTTCCTCTTCGGCCTCAACCTCCAGCATGCCGCTATCCGAGCCCGTGCCCCGTCAGTTGCGACATCAACGCGCAATCCGAGCGGAAGCTTACGAGCGCGGCGACGGCTTGTGGGACATCGAAGCCTGCCTGACCGACCACAAGCCGCGCGATGTCGCGCTTGCGTCAGGCATCCGGCCCCAGGGCTTGCCGATCCACGAACTCTGGCTGCGCGTGACTATCGATCGTGACCTCAATGTCGTCGACGCCGAAGCGTCTTCGGAATGGGTTCCCTATCCCGGTCACTGTCAATCCGCCACTCCCGCCTATCGGGCCCTCATCGGGCTCAATCTCTTCCGCAATTTCCGCCGCAACGCGAACCGGCTGCTCGCCGGCGTCGCAGGCTGCTCCCATCTCACCGAACTGTGCGCCGTGCTGCCGACGGCTGCGATCCAGGCGTTCGCCGGTGACGTGTGGAACGTGCGCGAGGAGGGGGGCGAAGGGCCGGACCATGACGGCGTGCACGACGAAGCGCCTTTCCAGCTCGGCCGCTGCCGGGCGTTGCGGTTCGACGGCGAGGTCGTGCGGCAGTACTACCCGCGCTGGTATGGCGCGAGCCGGCCGGACGTGCCCGGTGAAGGCAGCACGAAGGAATGAACGGAAATCATTCGAAGAAGCGTCTAAAGCGACTTTTCATCCAACTCTCAGACTGAAGGGAATCACGCATGAAGATTCACGAGTACCAGGGTAAGGAAATCCTGCGGAAATTCGGAGTCGCGGTACCGCGCGGCAAGCCGGCGTTCTCGGTTGACGAGGCCGTCAAGGTGGCAGAAGAGCTCGGCGGCCCGGTATGGGTCGTGAAGGCTCAGATTCACGCGGGTGGCCGTGGCAAGGGCGGCGGCGTGAAGGTGGCGAAGTCGATCGAGCAGGTTCGCGAATACGCGAACCAGATCCTCGGCATGCAGCTCGTCACGCACCAGACCGGTCCGGAAGGCCAGAAGGTCAACCGTCTGATGATCGAAGAAGGCGCCGACATCAAGCAGGAACTGTATGTCAGCCTCGTCGTTGATCGCATCTCGCAGAAGATCGTGCTGATGGGTTCGAGCGAAGGCGGCATGGACATCGAAGAAGTCGCCGAAAAGCACCCGGAACTGATCCACAAGGTCATCGTCGAGCCGTCGACGGGCCTGCTCGACGCGCAAGCCGACGACCTCGCCGCGAAGATCGGCGTGCCGGCTGCATCGATTCCGCAAGCACGCGCGATCCTGCAAGGCCTGTACAAGGCATTCTGGGAAACCGACGCATCGCTGGCTGAAATCAACCCGCTGAACGTTTCCGGCGACGGCAAGGTCATCGCACTCGACGCGAAGTTCAACTTCGACTCGAACGCGCTGTTCCGTCACCCGGAAATCGTCGCGTACCGCGATCTGGACGAAGAAGATCCGGCTGAAATCGAAGCGTCGAAGTTCGACCTCGCGTACATCTCGCTCGACGGCAACATCGGCTGTCTCGTGAACGGCGCAGGCCTGGCGATGGCGACGATGGACACCATCAAGCTGTTCGGCGGCGAGCCGGCGAACTTCCTGGACGTCGGCGGTGGCGCGACGACCGAGAAGGTCACGGAAGCGTTCAAGCTGATGCTGAAGAACCCGGATCTGAAGGCGATCCTCGTGAACATCTTCGGCGGCATCATGCGCTGCGACGTGATCGCGGAAGGCGTGATCGCCGGTTCGAAGGCCGTGAACCTGAACGTGCCGCTCGTCGTGCGCATGAAGGGCACGAACGAGGACCTCGGCAAGAAGATGCTGGCCGATTCGGGGCTGCCGATCATCTCGGCGGACAGCATGGAAGAGGCTGCGCAGAAGGTCGTCGCGGCTGCCGCAGGCAAGTAAGCGCGCTCAATGAATAGGTATGGCGGCGCGGTTTGCACGCGACGCCAATCGAACAGAGGTCAAAATACATGTCGATTCTGATCAACAAGGACACGAAGGTCATCACGCAGGGCATTACCGGCAAAACCGGTCAGTTCCATACGCGCGCCTGCCGTGAATACGCAAACGGCCGCGAAGCATTCGTCGCGGGCGTGAACCCGAAGAAAGCCGGCGAAGATTTCGAAGGCATTCCGATCTACGCAAGCGTCAAGGAAGCGAAGGCAGAAACCGGCGCGACCGTGTCGGTCATCTACGTTCCGCCGGCAGGCGCTGCCGCTGCGATCTGGGAAGCGGTCGAAGCCGATCTGGATCTCGCGATCTGCATCACGGAAGGCATCCCCGTGCGCGACATGATCGAAGTGAAGGACCGCATGCGTCGCGAAGGCCGCAAGACGCTGCTGCTCGGGCCGAACTGCCCGGGCACGATCACGCCGGACGAACTGAAGATCGGCATCATGCCGGGTCACATCCATCGCAAGGGCCGCATCGGCGTCGTGTCGCGTTCGGGCACGCTGACGTATGAAGCGGTTGCCCAGCTGACGGCACTCGGCCTCGGCCAGTCGTCGGCAGTCGGTATCGGCGGCGACCCGATCAACGGTCTGAAGCACATCGACGTGATGAAGATGTTCAACGACGATCCGGACACGGATGCGGTCGTGATGATCGGCGAAATCGGTGGTCCGGACGAAGCCAATGCGGCAGAGTGGATCAAGGACAACATGAAGAAGCCGGTGGTCGGCTTCATCGCTGGCGTCACGGCGCCTCCGGGCAAGCGCATGGGCCACGCCGGCGCGCTGATCTCGGGCGGTGCGGATACGGCCGAAGCGAAGCTGGAAATCATGGAAGCGTGCGGCATCACCGTCACGCGCAACCCGTCGGAAATGGGCCGTCTGCTGAAGAAGGCGCTGTAATATTTCCACCTGGGTTCGTCCTGCAGAAAACGCCGGCTTTGCCGGCGTTTTTTGTTATGCTCGCGCAATGAATTCGTAAGCACCGGGCATGCATCGCGCATGTGCCGGCAATGAACCGGGCCGCCCGCGGGCGGCCGCCGTCCTGCCCGTCACGCCATGCTCGAATTCCTGACGTCGCTCCACTGGGGCGCCGTTCTCCAGATCGTCATCATCGATATCCTGCTCGGCGGCGACAACGCTGTCGTGATCGCGCTCGCATGCCGCAACCTGCCCGCGAACCAGCGGTTGCGCGGTGTCGTCTGGGGCACCGCGGGGGCGATCCTGCTGCGTGTCGCGCTGATCACGTTCGCGGTCGCGCTGCTCGACGTGCCGTTCCTGAAGCTCGGTGGCGGGTTGCTGCTGCTGTGGATCGGCATCAAGCTGATGGCGCCCGCCGGCGACGCGCACGATGACATCAAGCCGGCCAGCCGGCTGTGGGATGCCGTGAAGACGATCGTGATCGCCGATGCGGTGATGAGCCTCGACAACGTGATCGCGATCGCGGGTGCGGCCGAACAGGCCGACCCGTCGCACCGGATCGCGCTCGTGATCTTCGGGCTCGTCGTCAGCGTGCCGATCATCGTGTGGGGCAGCACGCTGGTGCTGAAGCTGCTCGACCGTTTCCCGATCTTCGTGGCATTCGGCGCCGGGCTGCTCGGCTGGATCGCGGGCGGGCTGATCGTGAATGATCCGGTCGGCGACCGCTGGCCGGTGCTCGATACGCCGGAGGTCCTCTACGGCGCGAGCATCGCGGGCGCGTTGTTCGTCGTGGCGATCGGTTACACGCTCAGGAAGCGCCGCGACGTACCGAACGTGCACTGACATTGGCCGTCCGGCCGACTGCCGGATTCACGGCCCGCTGGCTACGATCGAGACGCCTGCCTTTACCGGCAGGCGTTTTTCGTTTCCGGAGCCTGCCATGTTCGAAGCCTTTTCCGTTTCCCTGTTCCGTCGCGTGGCCGCCGATCTGCGGCGCGCGAACCGGCCGTCGCCGCGCTGGCGGCCGGCCGGCTTCACGCTGATCGAACTGATGATCGTGCTGGCGATCGTCGGTGTGATCGCGGCCTATGCGATTCCCGCGTACCAGGATTACCTTGCGCGCTCGCGCGTCGGCGAGGGGCTCGCGCTAGCGTCGTCCGCGCGGCTCGCCGTCGCCGACAACGCCGCAAGTGGCGCGAGCCTCGACGGCGGCTACAGCCCGCCGGCCGCGACCCGCAACGTCGAATCGGTTGTGATCGATGGCGAGACCGGCCAGATCACGGTCGCGTTCACTACGCGAGTCGCCGCGGCCGGCACCAATACGCTGGTGCTCGTGCCGTCCGCGCCCGACAAGGCCGATGCGCCCACCGCACGCGTGCCGCTCAAAAAGGGCGCGATGCAGGCCGGCACGATCGCGTGGGAGTGCTTCGCCGCCGGCAAGGGGGCGTCATCACTGCCCGCGCCGGGGGCAGGGCCGCTGCCCGGCGACGCGGCGACGCTGCCCGCGAAGTATGCGCCGGCGGAGTGCCGCGCGTAGCGCCGGTGGCGGAGCAGGGCGGCGCGGACGGCATGCTGGCCGCCTCGTCAGCCGGCCGGGGCCTTCGCGCCGCGACGGGCGCCGCGCAAAGGCCCCGCACAGAGGGAGGAAAGTTTTGTATAGTGCGCCGGTTGCTGACATCCGGTTCGCTCATGCCTTCTACTTTTTCCCGTTCGTTGCCGCTCGTTGCGCTGGCTGTCGCCCTGATCGTGCCGTACGCGATCACGAATCATACGTATCCGATCCCGACCTTCTATTCCGAGTTTTCCGCGCTGGTGCTGTACCTGCTGGTGGGGGTGTCCGTCGTGCTGCTCGCGCGTACGGGCCGCGCGGCCGAGCCGTTTGCGGCGCCGGCCGCGTTCGCCGCGCCGCTTGGGTTCGCCGTGGTGCTCATCGCGCAGGTCGCGCTGATCCCGCTCAAGGTGCCGTCGATGAACTGGCTGGCGGTCGGCTATCTCGCCGCCGCGCTGGTCGCGATGCAGGCCGGCTACGTGCTCGCGCGCGACGGGCTGGCCGAGGCCGTGTCGCGGATGATGGCCGGCGCGCTGCTCATCGGCGGCGTGTTCGCGGTCGGGACGCAGATCGTGCAGTTGTTCCACCTCGAGTCGGCGCTGTCGCCGTTCGTCGTGGTGTACAACGTCGCGGTCGATCGCCGTCCGTACGGCAACATGGCGCAGGCGAACCATCTGGCCAGCTACATCGCGTTCGCGCTCGCAGGCGCGCTGTATCTCGTGCAGACGCGCCGGCTCGCGGTATGGGCGTGGCTCGCGCTGTCGATCGTGCTGTCCGTCGGTCTGGCACTGACGGTGTCGCGCGGGCCGTGGCTGCAGGTCGCGGTGATGGTCGTCGCGGGCTTCTGGATGGCGTGGCTCGAATCGCGCCGCGCGCCGGGCAATGCGCGCGCGTGGGCGATCCCGGTCGTGCTCGCCATGGCGTTCATCGCGGTGAACGTCGCGGTGCGCTGGGCGAACGTCCATTACCACCTGGGTCTCGCGGAATCCGCGGCCGACCGGATGCGTGACGCGGGGCAGATCGCACCGCGCCTCGCGCTGTGGAAGTACGGGCTCGCGATGTTCCGCGAACATCCGCTGCTCGGTGTCGGCTGGGGTGAATTCCCGTCGCACCAGTTCGCGCTCGTGCGCTCGCTTGGCGGTGTCGAGATCGCGAACAACTCGCACGACATCTTCATCGACCTGCTCGCGAAGTCCGGCCTCGTCGGCCTGGGCGTGCTCGTCGTCGCGCTCGTGACGTGGTTCGTGCGCGCGGTGCGCGCGCCGCAGTCGAGCATGCGCGTGTTCGGCTTCGCGCTGATCGGCATCCTGCTGATGCATGCGCTGGTCGAGTATCCGCAGCAGTACATGTTCTTCCTGTTGCCGGCCATGTTCGTGATCGGGCTGCTCGAGGTGAAGTCGCTGCGCGTCCTGCCGGGGCGTGCGGCATTCGGGCTGTTCGCGGTGCTGTCGGTCGGCGGCGTGCTGGCGGCGGTGCCGGTGTTGCGCGACTACCAGCGCGCGGAAGTGCTGTACTACGGCAGCGATCCGGCTGCGCAGTACCGCGATGCGCCGTCGCTGCTGTTCGGCGCGTGGGGTGAATACGGTGCGGCCACGCTGCTCCCGATTTCGGCGGACGACCTGCCGGCCAAGCTCGCCGCGCATGAGCGCGCGATCGCGCTGCTGCCCGGCGAGACGGTGCTGCGCCGCTATGCGGCCCTGCAGGCGTTGGCCGGCCGCGAAGCCGACGCGCTCGACACCGTCGCGCGCCTGCACGTGTTTGCGAAGGAGTTGAAGGACTGGCCGCAGCAACTGGCCGCGCTGTACAAGCTGTGCGACCAGCAGCCGGCGCTGAAGCCGTTCAAGGCGGCGGTCGTCGCGAAATACGGCGAAGTGCCGGCAGATGCGGCTGACGACGAGGACGACGATTCGGATTGACGCACGTAGCGCCTGCCGGAACGGGGAATTCCGGCATGTGCCGCGCCGTGAGGGATCAGCGGTGCGCGTCGGGTGTTGGCGCCCGGCGCGAACCCGGCGAATCCGGCCGCGCATCGATTACCTCGCGGATTGCGTGGATTCCGGCTGAAGGCCCGGCGATTCACGTCAACCATTGTCAAATCGCTGCCGCTCGCCGGGCCGCGCGTGCACAATGCCCGAACGCGCTCGCGTGCCGACCCGTGCGAGGCGAGGGCAGCGCGAACACAGGCAACACCCGGGCCGCCCGGGAAGTCCGCCACGCAGGATCGCGGCCGAGCATCGATCGGCCGTGCGGCCGTAACGGGGCGCCGGTCCGATGGCCGCGGCGCAGTGTGACGCAGGCGAGGCGGCCGGGCGACGTGTTCCGGTGCGCGGCGCGTGCGTCCGAAACAGTGCTGAAGAACGATATTCGACCATGGCTACTCGCTCGACCTACCTGATCCTGCCCGCCGTCGCGATGCTGCTTTCCGGCTGCGCGATGCTGTCGTCGTCGCAGGAAAGCAAGCTGACGTGCCACATTCCGCGCGCCGTCTATCCGGATACCGCGAAGCCGCTCACGCGCCCGGCGACCGTGCTCGTGCGCGCGCTGATGACGACGTCCGGCGAAGCGCAGAACGTCACCGTGACGACGAGCAGCCGCAACGCGGCGGCCGATCGCGCGGCCGTCGACGCGATGACGCATGCGACCTGCATGCAGACGGGCGCGACCGCGAATCCGTTCCTGCTGACCCAACCGTTCGTATTCGAGCCGCAGCGCGGCCAGTGAGGCGTGGGCACCGTGGCCGGCGGTGTGCGTGCGGCCAAGGCCATCGTGCGCGAGACAGGTCGCTGCGGTTCGCGATCGTGACGATCGCGCAGCCGCGGTGAGGGCCGGCCGCCGAGGCGGCCGGCGGGCGATCAGAAGGTCCGTTTCTTCAGCGTATAGGCGTGCAGCCAGTACAGCGTGTTGGTCTGCGCGTCGAAGTAGCCGCCCTGTGCGGTTTTGTCTGTCGTTTTATTCCACGACTTGCCGGCGTCGGTGCTGCTGAACGTCAGGTCGATCGGTGCGCCGCCGCCGGTACCGCCGCTTCCGGAGTTCGGATCGGTTGCATAGACGAGCAGGAGGCCGTTTCGACCGATGCTCATGCTGTCGAGCGTGAGCTTCTCGTCGAAGGTGCGCAGTTGCTGCACGGACTCGGGATGGTCGTTCGTCCACGTGGAAATGGCGCCCGTCCGGCGACCGTTGTCGTGATCCTCGCCGTTTTGCGGCTTGTCGAGATGTGACAGCGTGTACACCGAATAACGTGATCCCGACTCCGGCGTGGTCGGTGTGGTGTCGAGCGCAGTGATGACCTGGCCTGGCAGCACGGTATCCGTCACGAATGCGTGCTGCCCCCAGTCAAGCCGGTCGACCACGCTGTGAGCCGGTGCTTCGGCAGTCTGTGCGACATGGTAGGCGATCCGCAGAACACCGTCCGGGCCGAGGCTGATTGCGTTGAAATCCTGGCGCGTTTCGCTGCCGACGTGCGCATCGGCCGGCACATCGATCGCTTGCCACGTGTTTCCACCGTCCGAAGTCCGCCATATGCGGGGGCCCCAGCCGGCCGCGTAGCCGCGCTGCGGATCGAGAAAGAGCAGGCGGCCGATGTTCTGGCTGGCGGGCCATTGAAGTTGCGACCAGTTCTGGCCGCCATCGGTCGATTTCCACAGCCTGGTGGTTTGTGGCGCGTCGCCGCCTTGCGCCTCGGGAGCCTTGTAGTTCATCCATGACGTGCTGATGAACTGAACAGTCCAGTCGGGCGAGTACCACCAGGCGGCATTCTGGCCGACCTGTTGGAATTGGCGCTTCATCCCGCCGTCGATGGTGCCGCGGAAGAAACTGATCGTCATGCGGTTCAGCAACTCGCCGGTGTCGTTCATCCATGCTTCGGTCGGCTCGGGCCGCTGCGGCTCGTTCGATTCGGGCTGGGACTTGAACGTTACTACGGGATTGGCGAGCTTGACGCTCATCACGTCATTGCCCTTGATGCGGAAGCTGCCGCCGCCGTATGGCGTGTCGTCGCGCATGAAGCTTGTCGAAATCGTCTCCCAGCCCGTCGTCATATTTACGTACCCGTATGTTGCAATGGCCAGGGCAACGAGGCCACCGGCGATCCATTTCCAGCGCTTGTGTTTTCGCATGTCACTTTTTCAGCAAACGATCCAGCGCGCGGTTGACTTCGTCGGTCGCGTCTGCACCCCACTCGCGTGCTTTGTCGGCGGCGTCCGAGCCCCACTCGCGGGCCTTGTTGACGGCTTCCGAGCTCCAGTCGCTCGCCTTTTGCTTGGCGACGGGAATGCCCGCGTCCCATGCCTGCTTGATCGTTCGGCCATCGCCCCATTCCTGAATGTTTGGCCGCCGGCCGATTTTTACCAGATCGGTGACCGGCAGGCCGGCCAGCCCGCCGTCCAGATAAGCCAGCGGATGCGTGATGAAGGCGAAGGTCTTGAACGTTTCCCCGTTCCCGTCCAGTTCCAGTTCGTATCGTTTCACCTGCATCGAGAGCTTGCCGTTTCCCGGTTTCGCGCTTTCGAATGCGATCTGGTTTCCCTGCATGTTCTGGTACAGCCCGATCTCGATGTATTTCTGAAGCCACCACCGCGCGCTATCCAGCCATTTCTTTCCTTTTGCCGTGAGGGCGGGATAGAGATTGGCGCCGTAATCCGAGCAATAGTAGTAGCCGTAACTCACATAGTAATCGGGCGGCTTGTGTCCGCACCCGATATGACGCATCATGAAATTGCCGTGACGGGACCAGTCGGAATCGGTGCTTTTCGGTTTGATCAAATCCTCTCGCCGATGCAGCAGTTCATGGACGACTTTCTGGTCTTTCCACGGATCCCATGACGTGGCGAATTTCTTCACAGTCTCCCATGCGCTCGACATGCTGACCTTCTCGACCGTTTCCCAGTACTCACCGTGAAGCGGCAGGTAGTAGAACGGACAAGTGCCAATGATGGAATCCGCCGCCGGCGTGACATGCTTGTCGCAGATGCTGATCTGCACCTTCGGCCGATCCTTGTACCCGGTCGGCGTCAGCATCCCCGCGCCGGTACCTAGCACGTTGTTCTTCTGTTGTCCGTCAGCCATTCGATTTCCCTAGAAACTTGACGACGACGTCATGCGGCACGTGGCTCTGCGTGAGCCCCGTCTCGCCTGCCGCGTTGGTGACGCCTTCCGAGATCAGCGTGCCGTTCGAGAACATCTGGTATCGCGTGTTCGCGACCGGAATGTCGGTGCCGGCCCAGTGCGCGATGAACGCCTGGTCGTAGTTGCCGCTCGAGTTTGGCAGCGTCGGCATGGTTTGCGACAGGTGGGTGGGGCCGCTGAACGCATGCTGCGCGCCCTTGATGTCGATCTTGCCGGGCGCGTGCACCTCGATGTTGCCGTTCGCGATGCGGATATAGGCGCCGCCGGACGTCAGCAGGATTTCCTTCGCCGCGGCACCTTCGATCGATTGCGTGACGGCGATCAGCTTCAGCGCCTTCTGCGCGGTCAGCTCGATGTTGTCTGCCTGCGCCTGCACTTCGACCTTGCCCTTGCCGGCGAACAGCTTGATCCCCGCGTTCTGCGCGAACAGGCTGATCCGGTCGAGGACACTCGCGATCAGCGATTTCCCGGCCGCGACGTGCGTGCTCTGTCCGCTGACGAGGTTGACGTGCTGGTCCGCGGCGAACTGCACCGATTGCTGTGTCGACAGTGCGATGCCGGCCGGGCTGCCGAAGAGCATCACGGGTTCCTTGAATGCATTGGCGCTGCCGGCTCCGCCGCCGCCGGTTCGCCCGCCCGACGCGCTGCCGCTCATGCTGTTCTGCGTCGCATCGGTGAACTGCTTCAGCGCCGCGTGGCCGGGGTCGAGCGAATCGCCCTGATGCTGCACGCTGACCCCCGACATCGCTTCCATCAGGCCTTCCGCCGTGACGAGCTGCTGTTGCGTCTCCTGGACGTCGAGCGGCTGGCTTGCCGGTTGTTTCGGATGCGTGGTGACGTATAGGCCGCGGTTCGCCCGAACCGCGCCGAACGCGTCGGAGCGCAGGTCGAACCCGCTGCCGAGGTAGCTGCCGCGGTTGTTGCCCGTGTGGTCGATCAGGTAGCCGAGGTGCAGGTGCGTGTTGGCCTGGCTGCTGTACAGGTGCACGCGGTTCTGCGCGGTCGCGTCGTCGAGCACCAACTGGTTGTAACCGGCGCCCGCGTATTCCTTCGATCGGTACCCGGACAGGATGCCGTTGCTGTGCCATTGCGGGCGCGTTGCCCCGTTGTACAGCTTCCCGACGACGATCGGACGGTCGCAGTCGCCGCCGAGGAAATCGACCAGCACTTCCTCGCCGCTGCGATGGGGGTGCACGGCGCCATAGCCGTTGCCCGAATCCGATGCGGCAGCGCGCAACCAGCACGAGGCCTTCTCGTCGCCGTCGTTGAGGCGATCCCAGTGGAAGCGGACCTTGATTCGATTGAGTTCGTCGGTGTGGACTTCCTCGCCTTGCGGTGCGACGACGATCGCCGACTGCAGATGCATCGGCGGCTTTGGGTGTTCGAACGGGCTGCGGAACGGCACCGTGGTGCGCTGCGCTTCGATGCTGACCTGGAAAATGCCCGCGCTGCCGTCCGGATGCCGGACATGCTGCAGGTCGGCGCCGCCGGCCTGCACGAGGTCGTCGATTTCGGCCTGCAGGCTGTGCGGGAACCTGGCCTGTCGCTCGGAGACGGGCAGGTTGTTGGCGATCAGCCACGCCGTTTCGATCACGGCGAAGCGGCGCTGGCCAGCATCGTCCTTGTCGTGTTCGGGGTGATCCGCCAGCTCGAACGTGCGTCCCGCGTCCATGCGCCGGACGCCACCGATACCGTGAAAGCGCTTCGCGAGCGACTCCTGTTCCTCCATCCAGATCTTCGACAGATGGTCGCCGCGAGACTGTTCGGGATACGTGTAGGCCCCGGTGTATTCGTAGACTTCGAGTTGCTGTGGCAGGTCGCCCTGGTTCGCGATCGTCGGCAGGTGAGTCGCCTTCGGATTCGATGCGGTGGGCGGCTGCTTGTAGTCGAACGTGCGCGTCGTGCGCGCGACGCTGCGCAGTGTGCGCGTGCCGGAGAACTGGACGAGCGTGTCGGCCTCGTCGTGTGCGCCGGCGTGATGAAAGCGCAGGGTCTGTGGCGCCAGGGCGGGCAGTGCGTCGATCCGGTCGACGATGACGAGCTTGTGCGACTTGCCGTCCTGCGCCTGCTCCCAGAAGCCGTACAGGCCTTCCGATTCCATCAGGCGGTGCACGAAGTTCCAGTCGTCCTCGTATTGCATGCAGAACGATCGGGACGGCAGCGGCTGGTAGAGCCTGAAGTCGAAACAGCCCCTGGCCTGCTGATGCTGGTTCAGGACGTCGGTGATGATCTCGTCGGCGGACTTGTCCTGCCAGATGCGCTGGTCGCGGCGGAACTTCAGGAAGTGCAGGAACGAGGCGAAGATGATCTGGTAGTGCGTGAGGCCACTGTCCGACCCGAGCCGGCGGGCAGCGTGCACGTACCCGTGGTGCGGCACGTACGATTTGTCGACCTGCTGGATGCGCAGCGTCACAGGCTGCGCGATCAGCTTCTTGAGTTCGATGCCATCGGACACCGACACGGCGTCGACCGTGAACTCGAAATGACGCCCGAGCCGGGATCGCCCCTTGACGCGGTGGGGCAGCAGGACGTCAGGGCCGAGCGGCGTCTCCAGTTTGACGAGTCGTTCGTCCTGGATCGGCCCGGCCAGCAGTGCGCTTCTCAATGCTTGCGAATTCATTACCCGTGCTCGCTTTTCTTGTGCTGGGTCGCACGCTCTCTCGTGCGGAATCTCGCAATTGTATGAGATAACCAACGTATATCTCGAATTTACCCTTCGGCGGTATTTCAAATTCGGTCAGATCGTCGGCCTGACGGGCAAGGTGCGCACGCCATCCTGCCGGGCAATGGCAGGCCGCTGGCGGTTCTTCTGGCCGGATCGACCGCCGCAGGGCGGCTCAGCCCGCCGGTTCCTCCGCCTTCCAGTCCCCCGACTTCCCGCCGTGCTTCTCCCTCACGCTCACCTCGGTGATCACCATCCCGCGATCGACCGCCTTGCACATGTCGTAGACGGTCAGCAGCCCGACCTGTACGGCGGTCAGCGCTTCCATCTCGACGCCGGTGCGCCCGAACGTCTCGACCTGCACGATGCAGTGGACGCCCGGCAGCGCGTCGTCGAGTTCGAACTCGACGGCCACGCGCGTCAGCGCGAGCGGATGGCACAGCGGGATCAGGTCGGCCGTGCGCTTGGCGCCCTGGATGGCCGCGATGCGCGCGACACCAAGCACGTCGCCTTTCTTGGCCTTGCCGTCACGGATCAGGGCGAACGTGGCCGGCAGCATCCGGATCGTGCCGCGCGCGATCGCGATGCGTTGGGTTTCCTGCTTGCCGCCGACGTCGACCATGTGGGCATGGCCGGCGGCGTCGAAATGGGTGAGTCCAGACATGTCTTCCTCTAGTGGAACGGCGTGCGCGAGCACGTCCCGCGATCGCGCATCGTGATTGGCCGGGGCATCGAATCGCATCTCCGCGCCCCGATCCGATCCAACGGTTCAACGGGCGCCTATCATAGCAGTGGCATTCGCGGCGCCCGGGGCGCAGATGGCGTCCATGCCGAACGGGACAGTCACGCTGCCGCCGGTACAATGACCCGAATATTCAGACCAAACGCCGCGATGCGCGCCGGGCGCGCGGGACGGCGTCGTTTTCATCCTGCCATGCGTGTCAAACAGTTGCTTGCCGTGTCGTTGTCGGCGGCGCTCGCGTTGCCGCCGAGCGGCCATGCGCAGAGCGCGTCCGCGCCGCCGCTCGAATCGGCGGCCGGGGGCGCCCGGTCGATTTCCACCGTGCCGTCCGGCATCGCGGCCGGCGTGTTCGGCACGTACGGCGGCGCGGAGAGCCGGTTTTCGGATACGGGCGGCGCGTCGGCGCCGGCCGCGGGCCTGCGTGCGCCGCTTCGCTCGCTGGAGCTGCCCGACCTGGGCGACGGTTCCGGCGGGTCGCTGACGCCGCAGGCCGAGCGCCGGCTCGGCGAGCGCGTGATGCGCGAAGTGCGGCGCGATCCCGACTATCTCGACGACTGGCTCGTGCGCGACTACCTGAACGCGATGGCGGCGCGGCTCGCGGCCGCGGCGGCCGCGCGCTTCATCGGCGGCTACACGCCGGACTTCGACCTGTTCCCGGTGCGCGATCCGCAGATCAACGCGTTCTCGATGCCGGGCGGGTTCATCGGGATCAACAGCGGGCTCGTCGTCACGACGCAGACGGAGTCGGAACTCGCGTCGGTGGTCGGCCACGAGATGGGGCACGTGCTGCAGCGGCACATCGCGCGGATGATCGGTGCGAACGAGAAGACCGGCTATACGGCGCTCGCGACGATGCTGCTCGGCGTGCTGGCCGGCGTGCTCGCGAGAAGCGGCGACCTCGGCAGCGCGATCGCGATGGGCGGGCAGGCGTACGCGGTGGACAACCAGCTGCGTTTCTCGCGTTCGGCCGAGCGCGAGGCCGATCGCGTCGGCTTCCAGTTGCTCGCGGGCGCGGGCTATGACCCGTACGGGATGCCGGGCTTCTTCGAGCGGCTCGACCGCGCGTCGATGGGCGATGCGGGTGTGCCGGCCTACGCGCGCACGCACCCGCTGACGGGCGAGCGGATCGCCGACATGGAGGATCGCGCGCGCCGCGCGCCGTACCGGCAGCCGCGCCAGTCGCCCGAATACGGGTTCGTGCGCGCACGGCTGCGCGTCCTGCAGAACCGCGCGCCGACCGACATCGCGGCCGAGGCGCGGCGGATGCAGTTCGAGATCGACGATCGCACCGCGCCGAACGTCGCGGCGAACTGGTACGGCATCGCGCTCGCGAATGCGCTGCTCGGCGAGTACGATGCGGCCGGCAAGGCGCTCGCGTCGGCACGCACCGCGTTCGACGCGCGCGAGCGGCGCGAGGACGATCCGGCGACGAGCTCGCCGAGCCTCGACGTGCTGGCCGCCGACATCGCGCGCCGCGCGGGGCGGGCCGACGACGCAGTGCGGCTCGCGGCGCTCGCGCAGCGGCGCTGGCCGGCGTCGCACGCCGCGATCGTCGCGCATCTTCAGGCGCTGATCGCGGCGCGCCGTTTCGCGGAAGCGCAGGCGCAGGCACGCGCGCAGGCGACGGCCGACCCCGAGCAGCCGGACTGGTGGGACTATCTCGCGAAGGCGAGCGACGGCAAGGGCGACGTGCTGGCGCGGCGCCGCGCGCTCGCCGAGAAGCTCGCGCTCGACGGCGCATGGCCGTCGGCGATTCGGCAACTGAAGGACGCGCGCGACGCGAAGGACGTGTCGTTCTACGAGCAGTCGATGATCGGCGCGCGGCTGCTGGAATTCGAGGCGCGCTACAAGGAAGAGCGCGAGGACGAGAAGAACGGCCGCGGGTAGCGGCCGCTACGCGGCAAACGCGGGCGAAGCCGCCGCGGGTCAGGTACGGCCGCCGGCCGCGCCGCGCGCCTGTTGCGCCGGGCTTGCGACGTAGCCGAACCGCGTGGGCACGTCCGCACCGACGATGCTGCCGAGCGGCAGCGTGCGGCCGTCGCGCCAGCGCAGCACGGGCGGCGCGGCATCGAGATCGGCGTGATCGGCGAATAGCCCGAGGTCGTGATCGTGCAGCGCCGCGATGCGCGGCGGCGTGCCGGCCGCGCGAAACAGCACGCCGCCAGCGTCGTCGAGCCAGGCTTCGTCCGGTTCGAACGGCGTGCCGGTCTGGTCGGTGAGCGTGAGCTGCCCGTCGCGCTCGGCGAGCCGGACGACCCAAGGCGTATAGGCAAGCTCGACGTACACGCGCTGCGGCCCGTTCTGGAAGAACCACTGGCCCTGCGCGTCGCATTCGTAGTTGCGGCCGATGAACGCGTTCAGCGCCGCATGCCGGATCGGCGAGCCGAGCTCGCCGGCCGCCTGCGCCGCGTCGTCGCGCAGCCGCCATTCGCCGCGCCGGTCGAGCAGCAGCCAGCCGGTACAGTGCGGGACGTTCGGCCATTTGGCGAGGGCCTGCCTGACGATGTCATCCATGGTCGACGAATTTGGAGCAATAGCCGAACACCCGCGCCGACAGCCAGTCGAGGCGGCCGGGGAACGGCCCGGTCATGAATCCCGCGTGCCCGCCGGCCGCAGGCTGGTCGAGTTCGACGGCCGGCGATACGTCGGCCGGGCCCGGCAGTGCCGATTCAGGCAGGAACGGGTCGTTGCGGGCGTTGAGGATCAGCGTCGGCACGTCGATCGCGGGCAGCAGCGGCCGTGTCGTCGCCTTGGTCCAGTAGTCGTTCGCATCGGCGAAACCGTGCAGCGGCGCGGTCACGACCTCGTCGAAGTCGCGCATCGTCACGGCCTGCAGCATGGCTTCGCGGTCGAACAGCCCCGGGTACTGGTCGAGCTTCGCGAGCGCCTTGCGCTTGAGCGTCTTCAGGAAGCTGCGCGTGTAGACCATCGCAAAGCCTTGCGACAGCGCGCGCCCGCCGGCGTGCACGTCGATCGGCGTCGAGATCGCGGCGGCCGCCCGCAGGATCGACGTATCGCTGCGATGCTCGCCGAGCCAGCGCAGCAGCACGTTGCCGCCGAGCGACACACCGGCCGCGACGAGCGGCCCGCGATGCTGCGCGGCGAGCCGGCGCAGGATCCAGTCGACCTCGGCGCTGTCGGCGAGATGGTAGAAGCGCGGCTGGCGGTTGATCTCGCCGCTGCAACTGCGGAAGTGCGGCACGACGGCGTGCCAGCCCTTCGCGCGCGCGGCGGCCATCATCTCTAGCGCGTAGTGGGAGCCGGAACTGCCCTCGAGGCCGTGGAACAGCACGAACAGCGGCGCATCGGGCGCCGGCGCCGCGCTGTCGAGATGGGCGACCCAGTCGAGATCGATGAAGTCGTGGTCGGGAGTTTCCCATCGCTCTCGTCGGTAAGCGACGACGGGGCGCCGCGCGAACAGCGCGGGCACGATGGTTTGCGCATGGCTGTTGGGCAGCCAGCGTGGTGCGCGATAGCGCAGTATGTCGTCGTCGGGAGCCGGGGCCCCGGTCAGCGGCGAGGTGGGCGGAGAAGCCGTACTCATGATCGCCCCGCGTATGCGTTGCTTCGTCTTTTCGTCAGTGCAGCGGACCCTGCCCATGACGGATCTTCGCGGCGAATTGTCCGGCCGCCTGTTCGGGAATCGGGCTCGCGTGAATATGCGCGATGCGCCACTCGCCACGTTCGTGAATCATCACGTACGTCGCGAAAACCATGTCGGGTTCGGCCGTCAGGTCGGCCTGCTGATGCGCTTCGGCGATCGTATAGACGACCGTGCCGAGGCTGTCGTACACGCGGATGTCGAGCGGCTCGATCGTCACGGGGCGCGTGGCGAGCCGGTTGGCGAGCCCGCTGCGGATCTGGTCGAGGCCGTGCAGATGCTCGCCGTCCGCCCATACGCAACTGGCGAAATCCTCGTCGATCCACAATCCCAGCAGCGCGTCGAGATTGGCATCGGCGACGGCCTGGTAGTAGGCGTTCAGCGTATCGGCGGCGGCTTCGAAGAGGCGGGCAAAACGTGGCATCGGGGTTATCTCTCGCGCGCGTCGCGCGCCGTATTCAGCACGGCGGCCCGGATGGAGCCGCCGTACACCGGTGAATCGGATTGCCCGGCGCGCCGTGCGACGCTGCCGGCCAGGGTCAGCGCTGCCCGACGAGCATGCCGCGCAAATCGCCGAATACCTGCTCGGGACCGAGTTCGCGCAGACACTTCAGGTGGCCGAGCGGGCACTCGCGTTCGAAGCAGGGACTGCATTCGAGATGAAGCCATTGTACCTTCGCCAGGTCCGACAGCGGAGGGGTGTGGCGCGGATCGGTCGATCCGTACAGCGCGACGAGCGGCCGGCGTAGCGCGGCGGCAACGTGCATCAGCCCCGAATCGTTGGTGACCACCGCGTTCGCGCGCGCGATCAGCGCGCACGCCTCCGACAGCGACGTCTGGCCGCACAGGTTGCGCACGTTCGGCGCGTGGTCCGCGATCGCCTGCGCGGCGGCGGCGTCCTTCTGCGAGCCGAGCGCGACGATCTGCGTGTACGGGAACGACTGGTGGACGATGGTGGCGAGCGATGCGAAGTGCTCGGGCGGCCAGCGCTTGGCCGGACCGTATTCCGCGCCCGGGCAGAACACGACGAGCGGCTTGCGCGTATCGAGATTGAAACGTGCGGACACGCGCGCCGTCTCGTTGAGATCGGCGTCGAGGCGCGGCGCGGGCAGCGTCTTCATCGACTCGGGCAGCTTCGCGCCCGGCGCGTATGCGAGCGCCGCGTAGTGGGCCGTCATCGGCGGCCGCTCGCCCGATTTGTCGGGGTTCGCGTGCCGCACGTTCAGCAGCCCGTAGCGGTGCTCGCCCGTGTAGCCGACCCGCAGCGGGATGTTCGCGAGCCACGGGATCACCGCGGATTTCAGCGAATTCGGCAGCACGTACGCCGCGTCGTAGCCGACGTCGCGCAGGTCGCTCGCGAGTTGCCAGCGGCGCAGCAGCTGCAGCTTGCCGTGCGCGAGATCGGTCGCGTAGACATCGTGGATCTCGGGCATCCGCTCGAGCACGGGCGCGACCCACGAGGGCGCGACGGCATCGATCGCGATGCGGGGATGGTTTTTCTTCAGCAGCGCAAAAAGCGGCTGCGCCATCAATGCGTCACCGATCCAGTTCGGTGCGATAACCAGCGCTCGACGCATCAGGTCGACTTCCGATGTCGTAATGAAGCACGGCGCTCAGGCGCCGCGTTCGGGTTGCCAGAATGGAGAACGGCGGCGCGCCGGCAATCCGGCTGCGCCGCCTGGGCAGTCGGCGGGCCTGCATCAGCCTGCAGGCCCGGCCGCCGGGGCTCAATGGCCCTTGACGACCTCGCCGTCACGCAGCTTGTAGCGCGTGCCGCAGTACGGGCAGCGTGCTTCGCCGTGCGAGACGTCGATGAAGACGCGCGGGTGGGCGCTCCAGCGCGCCATGGCCGGGTTCGGGCAGTACGCGGGAAGATCCTTGGCCGTCAGCTCGACCAGCGGCATTTCCTTGATTTCACTCATGAGACTTTCTCTTATCACTCTTTTGTGGGGCGGTCGGTGGCGCGGCGCGCTCAGACCTTCGTCAGCCAGTGCGCGTACTTCGCGTTCTTGCCCGACACGATATCGAAAAACGCCGACTGGAGCTTTTCCGTGACGGGGCCGCGCGCGCCGCTGCCGATCGTGCGGTTGTCGAGCTCGCGGATCGGCGTGACTTCAGCGGCCGTGCCGGTGAAGAACGCTTCGTCGGCCGTGTAGACCTCGTCGCGCGTGATGCGCTTCTCGATCACCTCGATGCCGGCGTCCTTCGCGAGCGTGATGACGGTATCGCGCGTGATGCCGTCGAGGCACGACGACAGGTCGGGCGTGTACAGCTTGCCGTTGTTCACCAGGAAGAAGTTCTCGCCGGAGCCTTCCGACACGTAGCCGTCGACGTCGAGCAGCAGCGCCTCGTCATAGCCGTCGGCGGTGGCTTCCTGGTTCGCCAGGATCGAGTTCACGTACCAGCCCGACGCCTTCGCGCGCACCATCGACACGTTCACGTGGTGGCGCGTGAACGACGACGTCTTCACGCGGATGCCCTTCGCGAGGCCTTCCTCGCCGAGGTACGCGCCCCACGGCCATGCCGCGATCGCGACGTGGATCGTGTTGCCCTTCGCGGCCACGCCGAGCTTTTCCGAACCGACCCAGATGATCGGGCGCAGGTAGCACGACTCGAGCTTGTTCTCGCGCACGACTTCGAGCTGCGCGGCTTCGAGCGTTTCCCGGTCGAACGGCACGTCCATCTGGAAGATCTTCGCCGAATTCAGCAGACGTTTCGTGTGCTCGTACAGGCGGAAGATCGCGGTGCTGCCGTCGGCCGACTTGTACGCGCGCACGCCCTCGAAGACGCCCATGCCGTAATGCAGCGTGTGGGTCAGGACGTGGATCTTGGCGTCGCGCCAGTCGATCAGCTTGCCGTCCATCCAGATCTTGCCGTCGCGGTCGGCCATTGACATAGATTTCTCCTGGGATGCGGTTGTATGCAGCGTTGAGCCGGAAAGACGCTTATTTTAGCGTCATTTGAAGGCGATCCGGTCGGTCGGCGCGGGGCCGGCGCTATAATCGCCCGGTACCGATTCCAATAACGACGGGTCGTACCGGCAGGAGGCGCCGGCGGCCCGACGAACCGCCCGCTGCGGCCCGCTTCCCATGCTCGCTCGATTGTCCGCCACCGACCGCTTCGCGCTGATCCAGGGCGCGCGCGACTATTCCCCGACGCTGATGGCGATTTTCTCGTGGGGGCTCGTCACCGGCATCGCGATGAGCAAGTCGGTCATGACACTCTGGCAGGCGAGCGCGATGTCGCTGCTGGTCTACGCGGGCTCGTCGCAGCTCGCGGTGCTGCCGCTCCTCGCGGCGAAGCTGCCGATCTGGACCATCCTGCTCACGGCAGCGATGGTCAACACGCGCTTCGTGATCTTCAGCGCCGGGCTTGCTCCCCATTTTTCCTACCTGCCGCTGTGGCGGCGCCTCGCGATCGGCTATTTCAACGGCGACGTGATCTACCTGCTGTTCCAGAAACAGGGCTTCGCCTACGGCCACGTGCCCGGCAAGGAAGCGTATTTCTGGGGGATGGCGCTTGCGAGCTGGCTGTCGTGGCAGGTGTCGTCGCTCGCCGGCATCCTGCTCGCGAGCTTCTTTCCCGCAAGCTGGGGGCTGGAACTGGCCGGCACGCTCGCGCTGATCCCCATCATGGTGTCGGCGGTCGCGAACCGCTCGACGCTCGCGGCCGTCGCGGTCGCCGGCATCGTGTCGCTCATCGCGTTCGACCTGCCGTACCGGCTCGCGCTGCCGCTCGCGGTGCTCGCCGCGCTCGCGGCCGGCTGCACGGCCGATTTCTTCGTCGAGCGGGCCGACTGGCGGCGCATTCGCACCGAAACCGTGCACGAAAAGGAAATTGAATGAGCGCGACGGAAATCTGGATCGTCATCATCGGGATGACGATCGTCACGGCCGTCACGCGCGCGCTGTTCCTGATCGGCGGCGAACGCACCGTGCTGCCCGAGCGCGCGCAGCGCGCGTTGCGCTACGCGCCGGCGGCGGCACTGGTCGCCGTCGTGCTGCCCGACGTGCTCGAAACGCCGGGCGGGCTGTCGTTCGCGCTGTCCAACCATCCGTTCTACGCAGCGCTTGCCGGCCTCGGCTGGTTCCTGTGGCGGCGCAGCATGCTCGGCACGATCGTCGTCGGGATGCTCGTCTTCACCGTGCTGCGCCTGGTCTTCTGATGGTTCGCCGTTCAGGCCCGCCGGGTACCGGCCGCTTGCGCGGGTGCATTGCTGCGTTGCGGCAATGTATCCGTTCCGGCGCGCGATCCCAAATAGGCGGAATTCGCCGCCCGCGGGTCAGTCTGCCGGGTGGATCGGCTAGAATGCCCGTTCAAGATTTTTTACCCGTGCGCGTCATGCGAACCGCCAGCCACGGCCGCATCCGGCGCCCTTTCGCGGCAGCCCGCGCACGTCCAGCGTGAACCCCCTTTCCCCATCCACCACTTCAATTTGTTCAACATGAGCCAAGTCAAGCGTCTTACCGACCTGATCGCCGCCGGCCAGCTCGCCGGCAAGCGGGTATTCATCCGTGCCGACCTGAACGTCCCGCAGGACGACCAGGGCAACATCACCGAAGACACGCGGGTGCGCGCGTCCGTGCCGGCCATCCAGGCCGCGCTCGACGCCGGCGCGGCCGTGATGGTCACGTCGCACCTCGGCCGTCCGACCGAAGGCGAATTCAAGCCGGAAGATTCGCTCGCGCCGGTCGCGAAGCGCCTCGCCGAGCTGCTCGGCCGTGACGTGCCGCTCGTGTCGAACTGGGTCGAGAACGGCGTGAACGTCGCGCCGGGCCAGGTCGTGCTGCTCGAGAACTGCCGCGTGAACAAGGGCGAGAAGAAGAATTCGGACGAGCTCGCGCAGAAGATGGCGCAGCTCTGCGACGTGTACGTGAACGACGCGTTCGGCACCGCGCACCGCGCGGAAGCGACCACGCACGGGATCGCGAAGTACGCGCCGGTCGCGTGCGCGGGCCCGCTGCTGGCCGCCGAACTCGACGCGCTCGGCAAGGCGCTCGGCAACCCGGCCCGCCCGCTGGTGGCGATCGTCGCCGGCTCGAAGGTGTCGACCAAGCTCACGATCCTGAAGTCGCTGGCCGGCAAGGTCGACCAGCTGATCGTCGGCGGCGGCATCGCGAACACGTTCATGCTCGCGGCCGGCCTGTCGATCGGCAAGTCGCTCGCGGAAGCCGACCTCGTCGCGGAAGCGAAGGCGATCATCGACGAAGCGCGCGAGCGCGGCGCGTCGGTGCCGATCCCGACCGACGTCGTGACGGCCAAGGAATTCTCGCCGACGGCCGTGGCCACGGTGAAGCAGGTCGCCGACATCGAAGCGGACGACATGATCCTCGACATCGGTCCCGATACCGCCAAGGCGCTCGCGAGCCAGCTCGAGAAAGCCGGCACGATCGTGTGGAACGGCCCGGTCGGCGTGTTCGAGTTCGACCAGTTCGGCAACGGCACCAAGACGCTCGCGGAAGCGATCGCCAAATCGTCCGCGTTCTCGATCGCGGGCGGCGGCGACACGCTCGCGGCCATCGCGAAGTACGGCATCCATGACCAGGTCAGCTACATCTCGACGGGCGGCGGCGCCTTCCTCGAGTTCCTCGAGGGGAAGAAGCTGCCGGCGGTGGAAGTGCTGGAAACGCGGGCGGCCTGAGCGTGGCGGCGCGCGCAGGGGTGACGAAGGCCGCGCGCTCCGCGAAAGCGGAGCCTGCGGCCGGCGCGGGCAAGCGCAAACGCGCGCCCGCGCGGGCGAACACCGCCCCGCGCGCACCGGCGGCCGCCGGCGACGCGGCCGAGCAGCACCACGAGATTCAGAACAAAGCGATGCCGGGCGCAAGCACCGGCACGCCCCCCGGAGCGGCGGCCGCTGGGCCTGCCGCTTCCGGCTCTCGCAGCGTTTCACCCAGCGCATCCACCTTGATCCAGATGAGGAGTTTCATGCAGCGCGCCACCAAGATAGTCGCCACGATCGGCCCGGCTTCCAGTTCGCCGGAGATTCTGCTGCAGATGATGCAGGCGGGCCTCGACGTCGTGCGGCTCAATTTTTCGCACGGCACGGCCGACGATCACCGCCAGCGCGCCGAGATGGTGCGCGAGGCCGCCCGCAAGGTCGGCCGCGAGATCGCGATCATGGCCGACCTCCAGGGCCCGAAGATTCGCGTCGGCAAGTTCGAGAACGGCAAGACGACGCTCGAGCCGGGCCAGGCCTTCATCCTCGACGCGGGCTGCGAGCTGGGCAACGACGAGCGCGTCGGCCTCGACTACAAGGAACTGCCGCGTGACCTGCGCACGGGCGACCTGCTGCTGCTGAACGACGGCCTGATCGTGCTGACCGTCGAGCGCGTGCTCGGCGACGAGATCCACACGATCGTCAAGGTGGGCGGCGAGCTGTCGAACAACAAGGGCATCAACCGCCAGGGCGGCGGCCTGTCGGCGCCCGCGCTGACCGCGAAGGACATGGAAGACATCCGCACCGCGATGTCGCTCGGCGCGGACCTCGTGGCGGTATCGTTCCCGAAGAACGCGACCGACATGGAAATGGCGCGCCAGCTCGCGAACATCGCGGGCGCGCCGTACGGCATCAAGCCGAAGATGATCGCGAAGATCGAGCGCGCGGAAGCGATCCCGGCGCTGCAAAGCATTCTCGACGCGTCCGACGGCATCATGGTCGCGCGCGGTGACCTCGCGGTGGAAGTGGGCAACGCGGCCGTGCCGGCGCTGCAGAAGCGGATGATCCGGATGGCGCGCGAGTCGAACAAGCTCGTGATCACCGCGACGCAGATGATGGAATCGATGATCCACGCGCCGGTGCCGACGCGTGCGGAAGTGTCGGACGTCGCGAACGCGGTGCTCGACGGCACCGACGCGGTGATGCTGTCGGCCGAGACGGCCGCCGGCAAGTATCCGGTCGTCACGATCGAGACGATGGCGGCCGTATGCGTCGAGGCGGAGAAGTCGGAAGAAGTCGAGCTGGACAAGGATTTCCTCG
This sequence comes from Burkholderia sp. SRS-25, assembly GCF_004343765.1. NCBI lineage: Bacteria > Pseudomonadati > Pseudomonadota > Betaproteobacteria > Burkholderiales > Burkholderiaceae > Burkholderia > Burkholderia sp. SRS-25. Next base: position 46,739 of record NZ_PTXM01000027.1, on the reverse strand, counting down.
ACCGCACGTTCACGCGGATCGACCAGTCGATCGCGATGGGCGCGCTGTTCACCGCGTACCACCTGGGTGCGAAGGCGATCATCGCACTGACCGAATCGGGCGCGACCGCTCTGTGGATGTCGCGTCACTACACGCACGTGCCGATCTTCGCACTGACGCCGCGCGTCGGCAGCGAGCGCACGATGGCGCTGTACCGCAACGTGACGCCGCTGCACGTCGACTTCAACAGCGACCGCGACTCGGCGCTGCAGGCAGCGCTCGAGATCGTCGTCAAGCAGGGCTACGTGCAGCACGGCGACATGGTCGTGCTGACCGTCGGCGAGCCGATGGGGCAGGCGGGCGGCACCAACACGCTGAAGATCGTGCGGGTCGGCGAGCACTATTGAGCGCCCGCTGATCATCGGGCCGGCCTGCGGGCCGGTCGCCCGGATCGGCTGAAAAATCGATCAGGCACCGTTTTTTACGCGAAAGCCGCGTGGGGTCGAAGCCCCGCGCGGCTTTTTTTCTCATTTTTGCCCGCATTGTGCCGTGCGAACGTAACAAATTGCGAGTCGGCGCCACCGGGCGGTCGGAATCGGAGGCGCTTCGCGATAAAATGCGGCTATTCGACGCTCAGCCGCGCCGCGCCACCCCGGGTTCGACCGGGAGCGAGCGCCGCGCCGGCGTCAGGGCGCACCGGTTTTCATTCCATGGAGTTCCACAATGCCTCTCGTATCAATGCGTCAATTGCTGGACCACGCGGCAGAGCACGGTTACGGCCTGCCGGCCTTCAACGTGAACAACCTGGAGCAGGTCCAGGCGATCATGGCGGCGGCGGACCAGGTCGGCGCGCCCGTGATCATGCAGGCATCGGCCGGCGCGCGTAAGTACGCGGGCGAGCCGTTCCTGCGCCACCTGATCGAAGCAGCAGTCGAGTCGTACCCGCACATCCCGGTCGTGATGCACCAGGATCACGGCCAGTCGCCGGCAGTCTGCATGGCCGCGATCCGCAGCGGCTTCACCAGCGTGATGATGGACGGTTCGCTCGAAGCCGACGGCAAGACGGTCGCATCGTACGAGTACAACGTCGACGTGTCGCGCAAGGTCGTCGAGATGGCGCACTCGATCGGCGTGACGGTCGAAGCCGAACTCGGCGTCCTCGGCTCGCTCGAGACGATGAAGGGCGACAAGGAAGACGGCCATGGCGCGGAAGGCACGATGACCCGCGAGCAGCTGCTGACCGATCCGGAGCAGGCCGCCGACTTCGTGAAGCTCACGCAGTGCGATGCACTCGCGATCGCGATCGGCACGTCGCACGGCGCGTACAAGTTCTCGAAGAAGCCGACGGGCGACATCCTGTCGATCCAGCGCATCAAGGAAATCCACGCGCGCATCCCGAACACCCACCTGGTGATGCACGGTTCGTCGTCGGTGCCGCAGGAACTGCTGGCCGAGATCCGCGAATTCGGCGGCGACATGAAGGAAACCTACGGCGTGCCGGTCGAGGAAATCCAGGAAGGCATCAAGCACGGCGTGCGCAAGATCAACATCGACACCGACCTGCGTCTGGCGATCACCGGTGCGATCCGCCGCTACCTGTTCGAGAACCCGGGCAAGTTCGATCCGCGCGATTACCTGAAGCCCGCGCGCGAAGCGGCGAAGCAGGTCTGCGTCGACCGCTACCTCGCGTTCGGTTGCGAAGGCCAGGCCGGCAAGATCAAGCCGGTGGCGCTCGACAAGATCGCCGAGCAGTACAAGTCCGGCGCGCTCGCACAGGTCGTGCGCTGAGACTGTAGTACGATTGCCGCGCCCGATGTGGGCAAAGGCAAGGTTGTCCGGCCGGATCTGATCCGGCCCCACAGCCGCTCCGTCCGGCCGAACGAGGGCCGGCCGGCAACTGCCCGGGCGCTGTCGCCCGGCCGGTTCGCCGACGTATTGCAAGACCGCCGTTCCCGCCTGCCGCGGGGAACGGCGTTTCCCTTTTTGTTTGGCTCCTTATCTGCGAAAAGACGATGTCTACCCTCTACGAATCCACGCTCCGCTCGCTGCCGCTCCTCGGTCGCGGCAAGGTCCGCGATAACTACGCGGTCGGCAACGACAAGCTCCTGATCGTCACGACCGATCGCCTGTCGGCATTCGACGTGATCATGGGCGAGCCGATTCCGAACAAGGGCCGCGTGCTGAACCAGATGGCGAACTTCTGGTTCGACAAGCTCGCGCACATCGTGCCGAACCACCTGACGGGCGACGCGCCGGAAGCGGTTGTCGCCGCCGACGAGGTCGAGCAGGTGAAGGGCCGCGGCGTGGTCGTCAAGCGCCTCGAGCCGATCATGATCGAAGCAGTCGTGCGCGGCTACCTGGCCGGCAGCGGCTGGAAGGAATACCAGGCGTCGGGCGCCGTGTGCGGCGTGCAACTGCCGGAAGGCCTGCAGAACGCACAGAAGCTGCCCGAGCCGATCTTCACGCCGGCCGCGAAGGCCGAGATGGGCGAGCACGACGAGAACATCACGTTCGAGGAAACCGAGCGCCGCATCGGCACCGAGCTGGCCGCGACGATCCGCGACATCTCGATCAAGCTGTACAAGGAAGCGGCCGACTACGCGGCCACGCGCGGCATCATCATCGCCGACACGAAGTTCGAATTCGGCCTCGACAACCACGGCAAGCTGTACCTGATGGACGAAGTGCTGACCGCTGATTCGTCGCGCTTCTGGCCGGCCGACCAGTACGAAGTCGGCACGAACCCGCCGTCGTTCGACAAGCAGTTCGTGCGCGACTGGCTCGAGGCGCAGCCGTGGGGCAAGACCGCACCGGCGCCGGCGCTGCCGGCCGACGTCGTCGAGAAGACTGCCGCGAAGTACCAGGAAGCGCTCGAGCGCATCACGGGCCAGTCGCTGGCCTGATCGGGGAACGGAACACATGAGCGAAGTTCAGACTGCCCACACGCACAGCGCGCCGCTCGTCGGCGTGCTGATGGGTTCGAGTTCCGACTGGGACGTGATGAAGCACGCGGTCGCCATCCTTCAGGAATTCGGCGTGCCGTACGAAGCGAAGGTCGTGTCCGCGCACCGGATGCCCGACGAGATGTTCGACTATGCGGAGAAGGCGCGCGAGCGCGGGCTGCGCGCGATCATCGCGGGCGCCGGCGGCGCCGCGCACCTGCCCGGCATGCTGGCCGCGAAAACCACGGTGCCGGTGCTCGGCGTGCCGGTCGCGAGCAAGTACCTGAAGGGTGTCGATTCGCTGCACTCGATCGTACAGATGCCGAAGGGCGTGCCCGTCGCGACGTTCGCGATCGGCGAGGCCGGTGCCGCGAATGCCGCGCTGTTCGCGGTGTCGATCCTGTCCGGCAACTCGGTCGACTATGCGAACCGCCTCGCCGCGTTCCGCGTGCGCCAGAACGAAGCCGCGCACGCGATGGTGCTGCCGCCGCTGGAATGACGGCGCATCGGCGGCCGCACTGCCACTCCGGCGGCTGCCTGACTTCCCCACTGCGGCGGGCAGCGCCCGCCGCGACCGACCACTGACATGACCGCAACTCCTGATTCCGTTTCCCCGATCCTGCCCGGCGCGTGGCTTGGCATGGTCGGCGGTGGCCAGCTCGGCCGCATGTTCTGCTTTGCCGCCCAGTCGATGGGCTATCGCGTCGCCGTGCTCGATCCCGATCCGACGAGCCCGGCCGGCGCGGTCGCCGATCGCCACCTGCGCGCGGCCTACGACGACGAAGCCGCACTCGCCGAACTGGCCGACCTGTGCGACGCGGTGTCGACGGAGTTCGAGAACGTGCCGGCCGCGAGCCTCGATTTCCTCGCGCGCACGACATTCGTCGCGCCGGCCGGCCGCTGCGTCGCGGTCGCGCAGGACCGGATCGCGGAGAAGCGCTTCATCGAAGCGTCGGGCGTGCCCGTCGCGCCGCACGTCGTGATCGAATCGGCGGCGGCGCTTGCCGCGCTCGACGACGCCGCCCTCGACGCGGTGCTGCCGGGTATCCTGAAGACGGCGCGCCTCGGCTACGACGGCAAGGGCCAGGTGCGTGTGAGCACCGCGCAGGAAGCGCGCGACGCGCATGCGGCGCTGAACGGCGTGCCGTGCGTGCTCGAAAAGCGCCTGCCGCTGAAATACGAAGTGTCGGCGCTGATCGCGCGCGGCGCGGACGGCCGCTCGGCCGCGTTCCCGCTTGCGCAGAACGTGCACCACAACGGCATCCTCGCGCTGACCGTCGTGCCCGCTCCGGCCGCCGATGCGGCGCGCGTCGAAGAGGCGCAGCAGGCCGCCGTGCGGATTGCCGATACGCTCGGCTACGTCGGCGTGCTGTGCGTCGAATTCTTCGTGCTGGAAGACGGTTCGTTCGTCGCGAACGAGATGGCGCCGCGCCCGCACAACTCCGGCCACTACACGGTCGATGCGTGCGCAACGAGCCAGTTCGAGCAGCAGGTGCGCGCGATGACGCGCATGCCGCTCGGCAACCCGCGGCAGCACTCGCCGGCCGCGATGCTGAACATCCTCGGCGACGTATGGTTCCCGAACGGTGCGACCGGCGCAGGTGCCGCAGGCGATGCCGTCACGCCGCCGTGGGACACGGTCGCCGCGATGCCGGCCGCGCACCTGCACCTGTACGGCAAGGAAGAAGCGCGCGTCGGCCGCAAGATGGGCCACGTGAACTTCACGGCCGAAACGCGCGACGAAGCTGTTGCCGCGGCCACCGCGTGCGCGCAGCTGCTGCGCGTGCCGCTCGACTGAGGCACCAGCCGATGGCCATCGATCTCCCGAACGCCGTGACACCCGCGCAGATCGACGCGGCCGCCGCGTTGCTCGACGCGGGCCAGCTCGTCGCCTTTCCGACCGAAACCGTCTACGGGCTCGGCGGCGATGCGGCGAATCCCGAGGCCGTCGCGCGCATCTACGCGGCGAAGGGGCGCCCCGCGAATCATCCGGTGATCGTGCACCTGCCGCCCGGCGGCGATCCTGGCTACTGGGTCGACGATCTGCCGGCCGACGCGCAGGCATTGATCGATGCGTTCTGGCCGGGCCCGCTGACGCTGATCCTGAAGCGCCACGCGCGCATTCCGGACGCCGTGAGCGGCGGCCAGGATTCGGTCGGGCTGCGCTGTCCGTCGCATCCGGTCGCACAGGCGCTGCTGACGGCGTTCAGCGCGCGGCGTGGCGGGCATGGCGGCGTGGCTGCGCCGTCCGCGAACCGGTTCGGCCATGTGAGCCCGACCACCGCGCAGCACGTGCGCGACGAATTCGGCGACACCGTGCACGTGCTCGACGGCGGCGCATCCGAAGTCGGTATCGAATCGACGATCGTCGACCTGTCGCGCGGTTTCCCGGCGCTGCTGCGCCCGGGGCACGTGACGCCGCAGCAGATCGCCGACGTGCTCGGCCGCGCGCCGAAGCTGCCGGACGGCAGCGACGCGACCGCGCCGCGCGCATCGGGCACGCTGAAGGCGCACTACGCGCCGCGCACACCGCTCGCGCTGCTGCCGTTCGACGCGCTCGAGCCGCTGCTCGCGGCCGCGCAAACCGATGGCGAGCGCGTCGCGCTGGTCGCCCGTGCGTCGCGCGCGGGGCTGTGGGCGCAGGCCGACGGCGTGCATTTCGTCGCGGCGCCGGAAGATCCGTCCGCGTATGCGCGCGAGCTGTACGGGATGCTGCGTGCGCTCGACCGCGCGCAGGTCGCGCGCATCCTCGTCGAAAAGTTGCCGGAGACCGTCGAATGGATCGCGGTCAACGACCGGCTCGGCCGCGCGGCCGCGGCGTTCGAAGCGGCCGAATGACGAAGGCGTGCGGCTGACGCGACCGTCGCCGCGCCGGTTTCCCGCACATGAAAAAACGCCCAACCGGCGCGAACCGGTCGGGCGTTTTCGTTTGGGCGCGTGGCCGGCGGCTTACTTGCCGACGCCCGAGGCCGCGATCTTCGACTGCGCGAACTGCGCGAACAGTGCATGCAGGCGCGTGGTCGGGTGGACCGTGTCGGCGAACATGTAGGTCTGGTCCGCGTTCGCGACCGTGTAGGTCTGCGGCGAGCAGAACAGCGACGAGCCGAATGCGGTTGCGTTCGCGACGCCGTACTGCGTGGCGGCCTGCACCATCGCCTTCAGGTTACAGGCGGTGTCGGTGTTCGACACGGCGAAGCCGTTCGCCTGGTAGTTCGCGAGGATACCGTCTTGCCACGTGAACGTGTCGAGCAGCACGTACTTGGTCGTGTCGACCTTGAGCGCCTGCAGCGTCGCGGCGAGCGTGCCGTTGAACAGCATCGACAGTTGCGTGAGGGTCGTCTGCGAGCCGCCCTGGAGCGCGAGCGGCGTGCCGCCGATATCCGGCACGTTCGACACGAACACGTGCGTCGCGCCGGCGGCGACGATCTGCTGCACGATGCCCGCGAGCTGTTGCGCGGCGGCGCCGATGTTCTGCTGCAGTTGCGTCGGCGTGATCGCGCCGGCCTGCAGCGCCGCGACCTGGTAGAAGATGTCGTTCGCGCCGCCGTTCAGCAGCACGATCTGGCCGGCGTTGAAGCTGCCGTGCTGCGACACGTATTGCTTGACCTGGTCGGCGATCGGCGTCGTGGTCGCTTGTGCGTAGTCGGCGTTCGGCACGCTGGCGTCCGCATGGCCGATGCCCGGCTGCTGCGTCACGCGCGAGCCGCCCTGTGCGTAGCCGAGGCCGCCGGTGGCCTGCAGCGGAATGCCGAAGCCGCCCTGGTTCGCGGGCTGCAGCGTGTCGCCGTAATACTGCGCGACGTTCTGCGTCCACACCTGGCCCGGGTTGGTCGTGAAGCGGCCGCCGCCGAAGCCGAGCTTGATCTGCGAGTAGGTTCCCGCGTCGGACAGGCTGTCGCCGAACGACACGACCTGCATTTTCACGCCCGACGGCGGCGTGTTCGATGCGCTGTTGCTGTTGTTGTCGTCACCGCCGCCGCATGCCGCGAGCAGCGCCAGTGCGGCGCCGGCGATCGCGACCTGCGCGGTGCGCAGCATGCGCTGACGGGTGCGGGCGGGTGCGTGTTGTTGTGTCTGCATCGTTCGATCTCCTCGTAGATATGGCCTGATGTGTTTCTCATCTGCCGCGTGCCTGCTCGGTTCCGGGCTGCGCGGCGGCCGTTGGCTGAAACGGTTTATTGGTCTCGCGCAGCCGCAAGCGGCACGGTGCGCGGATCGGGGTTCGCGGCCTCGGCAATCTGCGCATGATAAGCGCTCGCCCATTCGGGCGGGCCGAAAATCGCGCGCAGCTTGTTGCGCCAGCCGTCGACGCGCAACGCGTCGCCAGCCATCGAAACCCACTCGTGGAACGTCGCGACGAGCGGGTTGTTCGAGCCGAGCCGCTCGACGATCCCGTACCGCGGCGGATCGTCGGGCGTTTCCTCGACATAGCTGCCGAAAAGGCGATCCCAGATCACCAGGACGCCTGCGTAATTGCGGTCGATGTAGCGCGGGTTGCGCGCATGATGCGCACGGTGGATCGACGGCGTGTTCAGCACGTATTCGAGCCAGCCGAGCTTGCCGATCGCCTGCGTGTGCACGAAGAACTGGAACGCGAGGTTGATCAGCACGATGCCGACGACCTGTTGCGGCGGAAAGCCGATGAACGCGAGCGGCAGCCAGAACACCCACATCCCCGCGACCGGGTACATCAGGCTCTGGCGGAACGCGGTCGAGAAATTCATCCGCTCGGACGAGTGGTGCACGACGTGCGCGGCCCACAGCCAGCGCACACGATGGCTCGCACGATGAAATACGTAGTAGAGGAAATCCTGCGCGACGAACAGCACCGCGAACGACAGCCAGCCGTCGTGCCACGTGAACAGCCGATAGTGCCGGTAGCAGTACGCATAGACGGGGATCACGAACGGCCACGCGATCTTGTCGGCGCCTTGGTGCATCAGCGCGAGCGCCGCGTTGCACAGCGTGTCGCGCCACGCATAGACGGGGTCCTGCGCATGGGTGCGGGCGAGGTGCCAGGCCTCCCACGCGATGCAGAGCAGGAAGACGGGCGCCAGCGCGAGCAGAAGCAATTCGACGTCGAATCGCATGGGCGTGTCTCCTTCTTTCCCCTGCAAGCCTTGAGGCCGGGCGTGTGGCCCGTTGTAGATATCGGTCAGGCCAACAGCCTACGCAATCGCCACGCGCTAGGCGAGGGGGCAGCGTAGAGGGTTCCCTCTGAGGACAGGGTTTTTACGGAAGCCGCGCGGTGCGGGGTCAGGCGGTACGGCCCTGTTTTTCGGGCGTGAGTGGCGCGCGGTGTGTCGTGCGCCGGTGGCGGCTCGCGTTTCAAACCGGGGAGGGCGGGATTCGGTGTGCGGAGGCGTTGGCAGGCTGCCCCGGCGGCGCGTCAGGGCGACCCGCCGCGGTGCCGCGCCGATGCCGACGCGGGCCGACGTGGCGCCGGCAGCAGGTCATGGGCGCGCCGTGTGTCGTGGCGCGCCGCAACGTCAGTGCGCGCCGGCGTAGATCCACTCGAGCAGCGAGTCATGCGCGGCGCGCGCGGCTTCCGCGTGATCGTTGTTGATGAAGCTCACGACGATGTAGCTCTGGCCGTCCGCACCGGCGACGTAGCCGGCGATCGCGCGCACGTCGCGCAGCGTGCCGGTCTTGATGTGCGCGTTGCCGAGCACGCCGGCGTTGGTGAGGCGGTTCTTCATCGTGCCGTCGATGCCGGCGATCGGCAGCGAATCGACGAAGGCCTGCGCGACGGGGCTCGCGTTCGCGGCCTGCAGCAGCGCGGCAAGCGACAGCGCGCTCACATGCTCTTCGCGCGACAGGCCCGAGCCGTTCTCGAGCACGAGGTCGGGCATCGCGATGCCGTTCTTCTGCAGGAACGCCTGGATCACGCGGCTCGACTGCTCGGGCGTCGCGGGCGGCTTGCCGCTGGCCGCGCCGATCGTCAGGAACAGGTTGCGCGCCATCACGTTGTTGCTGAACTTGTTGATGTCGTAGACGATGCTGCCGAGCACCGGGCTGTGATGCACGGCGAGGGGCCGCGCGGTGGTCGGTACCTTGCCCTCGCTCACCGGCCCCGCGATCGTGCCGCCGTCCTGCTGCCACAGCGCGAGGAAGCCGCGCGCGAAGAACGTCGTGTGATCGAGGATCGCGAGGCTGGTCGTGTGCGCGCCGCAGCGCAGCGGGTAGTCGCCCGCGAACGAGGCGGTCATGATCCCGCCGCCGGCCGTCAGCGTCGGGCGCGCGGCCGCGGCGGCCGCGCTGCACGAGCCCGTGCCCTCGACCAGCTGGTTGTCGATCGACAGGTCCGCGAGCGGCGGCAGCACGTCGACGGCCACCTTGCCGTCGTCGCCCGGCGTGACGGTGAACGACACGGCCTTGAATGCGTATAGCAGCGGGTCGGGGCCGACGTTGTACGGCGCGCTCGCGTCGTCGTCGAACGAAGGGAGATCGCGGGTCGAGGCCGCGAAGTAGCTCTTGTCGAGCACGAGGCCGCCGGCCACGCGCTTGACACCGGCCTTGCGGAGCTTGTCGACGAGATCGATCAGCTCTTCGGGCACGAGCTTCGGATCGCCGGTGCCCTTGATGTACAGGTTGCCCTGCAGCGTGCCGTCCGGGTCGATGGTGCCGTCCGTATAGGCGGTCGTGCGCCAGCGGTAGTCTGGGCCGAGGATCGACAGGCCCGAGAAGGTCGTCACGAGCTTCATCGTCGAGGCGGGCATCATCGGCCGGCTCGCATTCCACGCGATCAGCGGCTCCGGATCGCCGACGCGCTCGACGACGACGCTCATCGCCGACGCCGGCACCTTCGCGCGCTGCAACGCGACGAGCACGGACGCCGGCAGGCCGGCCGCGCGTGCGGCTGGCGATACGACCGTGGTCTTGCGTGCTTCCTTGCGGGATTTCTTGCCGGCCTGCGCGGCAGGCGCGAAGGCGAGGGCAGTACAGGTGGCGACGATGGCGGCCGCCTTCAGGCAGATGCGGGCGCGGGGGGCGAACCGGGTGGAGAGATCGGAAATCGGCATGGGCGAATACGGGAGAAGCACGACGTTCGGGCAGGGCGCGCGCGGCGCCAAAGCGCACATTGTAGAGACAAGTCCGGACAGCCCCCTTGCAATCCGCCTTTCTGTTGCATTGCATGGTGCCGCGCGCCCGGTTCGCGGCGCTACAATGGTCGGCGTGTTTGACTCGCCCCAAGGATGCCTGTCCCGATGCGGATTCTGCTTGTCGAAGATGATCGAATGATTGCCGAAGGCGTGCGCAAGGCGCTGCGCTCGGACGGCTTTGCGGTCGACTGGGTGCAGGACGGCGACGCTGCGCTGACGGCGCTCGGCGGCGAGACGTACGACCTGCTGCTGCTCGATCTCGGCCTGCCGAAGCGCGACGGCATCGACGTGCTGCGCACGCTGCGCGCACGCGGGCTCGCGCTGCCGGTGCTGATCGTCACCGCGCGCGATGCGGTGGCCGATCGCGTGAAGGGGCTCGACGCGGGCGCCGACGACTACCTCGTCAAGCCGTTCGACCTCGATGAACTGGGCGCGCGGATGCGCGCGCTGATCCGCCGCCAGGCCGGGCGTAGCGAATCGCTGATCCGCCACGGCGCGCTGACGCTCGATCCCGCTTCGCACCAGGTGACGCTCGACGGCGTGCCCGTCGCGCTGTCCGCGCGCGAGTTCGCGCTGCTCGAGGCGCTGCTCGCGCGGCCCGGCGCGGTGCTGTCGAAGAGCCAGCTGGAGGAGAAGATGTACGGGTGGGGCGAGGAGATCGGCAGCAACACCGTCGAGGTCTACATCCACGCGCTGCGCAAGAAGCTCGGTTCGGACCTGATCCGCAACGTGCGCGGGCTCGGCTACATGGTCGTCAAGGAAAGCTGACGCGTGCGGTCGATTCGTCATCAATTGCTGATCTGGCTGCTCGCGATCGTCGTCGCGGGCGTGGGCATCGCGGGCTGGCTCATCTACCGGCAGGCGCTCGCCGAGGCGAACGAACTGTTCGACTACCAGTTGCAGGAAATCGCCGCGGCGTTGCCGTCCGAGCCGTTCTCGCAGGTGTTCGGTTCGCGCACCAACGGCGAAGAAGGCATCGTGATCCAGATCTGGAACCGCAACGGCGTGCTGATGTACTTCTCGCATCCGCGTGCGCCGATCGCGCCGCGCGCGGAGCTCGGCTTCTCGACCGAACGCACCGATCGCGGCGAATGGCGCGTATACGGCGCGATCGTCGGCGACAACGTCGTGCAGCTCGCGCAGCCGCTGTCGGTGCGCAACCGGCTCGCCGCGAACGTCGCGCTGCGTACGCTGTGGCCGCTGATCGTGCTGTTGCCGTTCCTCGGCGCGGCCGTGTGGGTGATCGTCGGGCGCGGGCTCGCGCCGCTCGGTCGCGTGACGCGCGCGGTCGAGGCGCGCCGGCCGGAAGCGCTCGATCCGCTGCCCGATGCGCGCCTGCCGCTCGAGGTGCAGCCGCTCGTCCGGGCGCTGAACGGGCTGCTCGCGCGGCTGGCGGCCGCACTCGACACGCAGAAGGCTTTCGTGGCCGACGCCGCGCACGAACTGCGCACGCCGCTCGCGGCCGTGCAGATCCAGGCGCAGCTCGTCGCCCGCGCGAAGGACGACGCGTCGCGCCGCGAGGCGGTCGCGGATCTCCAGGATGGCGTGTCGCGTGCGACGCGCCTCACGGAGCAACTGCTTGCGCTCGCCCGCGCGGAACCGGATGGCGCGACGATGCGCGAGCCGGTCGACCTGCAGGCGCTGCTCGCCGAATGCGTGGCCGCGCTTGCGCCGCTCGCGCAACGGCACGACATCGATCTCGGCTTCGAGGAGACGCGCGCGGCGAGCGTCGTCGCCGACGTCGGCGCGCTGCGCGTGATGTTCGGCAACCTGCTCGACAACGCGGTGAAGTACACGCCGGACGGCGGCCGCATCGACGTGTCGCTGACCCGCGACGCGGCCGGCCGCGCGTGCGTGCAGATCGGCGACAGCGGGCCCGGCATCCCGGCCGACGAGCGCGAACGCGTATTCGACCGCTTCTACCGCGACAGCTCCGCGCGGGCGCGCACCGACGTGTCGGGCAGCGGGCTCGGGCTCGCGATCGTCAAGCGCGTGGCCGCGCAGCAGGGCGCGACGGTGTCGCTCGGCGACGCGGCCGCGGGCGGCCTGCTCGTCAGCGTCGTGTTCCGCGACGCCGAGATGCCGGCCGAGGCGCCGCAGCCGTCCGAATCCGTGTGAAGAACGCTCCCGGGCGGGCGCCGGCGGCCGCTTAAGCTCCGCTTAAGGCTGATTAAGCCTCCTTTAAGTCAGGGTCGTTACGCTGCGTCCTAACAAAGAGGAGGTCCTACGATGAACACCCGATTCCTTGCGCGCGGCGCCGTCGCAGTCGCCGTGGCGGCCGCCCTGTCCGCCGGCTATGTTGCCGGCACCCGCCGCGCCGATCCGCAGATCATCACGCCCGCGCAGGCCGCCGCACTGATGCCGGCCGAAGCGGCCGCGAAGACCGGCATCCCCGATTTCTCCGGGCTGGTCGAGACCTACGGCCCGGCGGTCGTGAACATCAGCGCGAAGCACGTCGTGAAGCAGGTGTCGCGGCGCGTGCCGCAGCCGCAGCTGCCGATCGACCCGAGCGATCCGTTCTACCAGTTCTTCAAGCACTTCTACGGCCAGGTACCGGGCATGGGCGGCGACGCGCAGCCGGACGACCAGCCGAGCGCGAGCCTCGGTTCCGGGTTCGTCATCAGCTCCGACGGGTACATCCTCACCAATGCGCACGTGATCGACGGCGCGAACGTCGTCACGGTCAAGCTGACCGACAAGCGCGAATACAAGGCGAAGGTCGTCGGCTCCGACAAGCAGTCCGACGTCGCGGTGCTGAAGATCGACGCGAGCGGCCTGCCGACCGTGAAGATCGGCGACCCGGCGCAGAGCAAGGTCGGACAGTGGGTCGTCGCGATCGGCTCGCCGTACGGCTTCGACAACACGGTCACGTCGGGCATCATCAGCGCGAAGTCGCGCGCGCTGCCGGACGAGAACTACACGCCGTTCATCCAGACCGACGTGCCGGTGAACCCCGGCAACTCGGGCGGCCCGCTGTTCAACCTGCAGGGCGAGGTGATCGGCATCAACTCGATGATCTACTCGCAGACGGGCGGCTTCCAGGGCCTGTCGTTCGCGATTCCGATCAACGAGGCGATCAAGGTGAAGGACGAGCTCGTGAAGACGGGCCACGTGAGCCGCGGCCGCCTCGGCGTTGCCGTGCAGGGGCTGAACCAGACGCTCGCGAGCTCGTTCGGACTGCAGAAGCCGGACGGCGCGCTCGTCAGCTCGGTCGACGCGAACGGGCCGGCCGCGAAGGCCGGCCTGCAGCCGGGTGACGTGATCCTGTCGGTCAACGGCTCGCCGGTCGCCGATTCGACGTCGCTGCCCGCGCAGATCGCGAACCTGAAGCCGGGTTCGAAGGCCGACCTGCAGATCTGGCGCGACAAGTCGAAGAAGTCGATCAGCGTGACGCTCGGCGCGATGGCCGACGCGAAGCTCGCGTCGAACGACGGCGGGCCGGTCGAGCAGGGGCGTCTGGGTGTCGCGGTGCGTCCGCTGTCGCCGCAGGAGCGCAGTGCCAGCAACCTGTCGCACGGCCTGATCGTGCAGCAGGCCGGCGGGCCTGCGGCCAACGCGGGCATCCAGCCCGGCGACGTGATCCTCGCGGTCAACGGCCGTCCGGTCACGAGCCCCGAGCAGTTGCGCGACGCGGTCAAGGGTGCGGGCAACAGTCTTGCTCTACTGATCCAGCGCGATAATGCACAGATCTTCGTGCCGGTCGACCTGAGCTGACCGGCCACGGCCGACGGCCGGCCAGGCCGGCCGCGGCGGGCGCCGCCGCCGTTCGGAATGTGAGACGCGGCGCCCTGTATGTGTTCCGACCCCAAGGAGAGAGCCATGCAATATCTACGCAACGTGTCCCGATTTGCCGTCGCCGCGGCGCTGGCCGCCGGCCTCGCAGCCGGAGCGACCGGCGCGTACGCGCAGTCGGACGGCTTGCCCGCCGCGCGCCAGCAGGGCGACGTCACCTTCGTGTCCGGCGGCGTCGGGCTGGACGAATCGACGGCGTTCCAGCGCAACGAGCCGAATTGGCCGCTGGCGCTGCGGTTCACCGGCAAGGGCGGCGAGTTCCTGGCCGACGTCCATGTGCGGATCGTCGACGGCAAGGGTACCGAAGTGCTGAAGACCGACGCGCGCGGGCCGTACATGCTCGTGAAGGTGCCGCCGGGCCGCTATACGGTGCAGGCGTCGTACCAGGGCAACGAGGAATCCCACGCCGTCACGGTCGGCACGAAGGGCGGCGCGAAAACCGCCTTCCAGTGGAGCGCGCAGTAGCCCGCCGCGCGCGGCCCCGGCCGGGGTTGCGCATTCGGCTGCGGTTTCGCCCATAATGAAAGCCACGGCACTCGTGCCGTGGCTTTTTCGTTTCCTGAGCCCTGCTTGGCCTGGCCGCCCCAAGGAGAAACGATGTCCGACGCAGCTGACCCTCGCCTCGAAATCGTGCCGAACCGCCATCGCGTGCGTGTGATCCATCGCGGCATCACGTATGCCGATTCGCACGGCGCGCTGACCGTGCGCGAAACGGGTCTGCCGGACACCCACTACCTGCCGCGCGGCGACGTCAACATGCGCCGGCTCGTGAAATCAGGCGTCACGTCGACCTCCCCGTTCAGGGGCGAGGCCGTGCACTTCGACTTGCAGACCGAAGACGGCGTGATCGAGAACGCCGCATGGAGTTACGAGGAACCGAACGAGGCCGCGTCGGCGCTTGCGCACTACGTTGCCTTCGACGCTGCACGGATCGACAGTCTCGTCGAGACGTCCTGATGCGGCGCGTGTTCATCGGGGAGGCGTCATGGAACTGAACGACACATTGCGCATACCGCTTGCCCCGCCCGTCGTGCGGGAGGCATTCGAGGATCTCGCGTTGCTGCGCGCGAGCTTCGAGCATTGCGAATCCTTCGAGAAGCTTGCGCCTGGCGCGTTTGCGCTGACGATCACGGTGCCGCTCGGCCCGCTGCGCGCCCGCTACGACGTGCGTGCGCATGCGGCCGCCGAGCAGGGCGACGCGGAAGGGCAGCCGCGCCGCGTGCTCAACTTCAAGGCGCGGGCCGACGGCCTCGGCGCGCTGCGCGGCCAGGTCGAACTCGTGCTGATGCCGGATGACGACGCGAACGCCACGCGCATCGAGTACGTGGTCTGGGCGACGGCGAGCGGCCCGCTCACCGAGCTGCCGGGGCGGCAGATCGAAAACACGCTGCGCGAATGGACCGACGATTTCTTCCGTGAATTCTGCGAGGTCGTGCAGGCGAAGCACGGGCTTGCACCGAATCGCGCGCGCTCGGCCGCGCCACGGCGCCAGCACGTGTTCCTGCGGCCGGCGTCGCTGGTGGCCGCGACGAAGCGTGCGCTGCCGCCGCATCTTGGCAGCGCGCTGACCGGGCGTGCCGCCGGCGCGCTCCCGCATCGCGGTGCCGGCACGGTGCCCGTGTGGGCGTGGGCCGCGATGATCGTCTTCGTCGCGCTGCTGCTTTACGCGGCGCGCTGGTTCAACGGCGGCTGAGCGGCCGGCCGGTTCCGCTGCGCGGCCTGCTCGCCGCGCGCGTTACCGCGCGACATCGGCGCCGGCTCCGGCGCCGCGAAATTCCCTTCGATATGCCGACGGCGACGTGCCGAGCGTGCCCGCGAAATGCTGGCGCAGCGACACGCTCGACCCGTAGCCGGCCGCCTGCGCGATCGCATCGATCGATTGCCCGGTGGTTTCCAGCAGATGCTGCGCACGCGCGAGCCGCTCGGCCTGCAGCCACGCGGTGACGGTCGTGCCGGTCGCCTGCCGGAAGTGGCGCGTGAACGTGCGTCGGCTCATCAGCACGCGTTCGGCGAGCGAATCGACGCTGTGTGTGGCGTCGAGGTGGGCGCGCACCCAGTCGAGCAGGCCCGCGAGCCGCGCATCGCGCGGGTGCGCGGCGACCGGCTGCGGCACGTATTGCGCCTGCCCGCCCTGCCGGTGCGGCGGGATCACGAGGCGGCGCGCGATCTGGTTCGCGGCGTCCGAGCCGAAGCGCAGCCGGACGACGTGCAGGCAGCAGTCGAGCCCGGCGGCCGTGCCGGCCGATGTCATCAGGTTGCCGTCGTCCACGTACAGCACGCCCGGATCGAGCTTCACGCGCGGAAAGCGTTGTGCGAAGTCGTCGGCCCACGCCCAGTGCGTGGTGGCCGGGCGGCCGTCGAGCAGGCCGGCCGCGGCGAGCACGTAGGCGCCGAGGCACAGCCCGACGAGCTGCGCGCCACGCGCGGCGGCCGCGCGGACGGCGTCGAGCAGCACGTCGGGCGGCGCTTCGTCCGGGTCGCGCCATGCCGGCACGATGACGATGTCCGCATCGTCGAGCCCGTCGAGCCCGTACGGCGCGGTGATGGTGAAGCCGCCCGTCGTCGACAGCGGGCCACGTTCGGCCGAGCAGACGCGGAACTCGAACGCGGGCGAGGCGGCCGCGTCGCGTTCCTTGCCGAACACGACCGATGGCACCGAGAGATGGAACGGACTGATGCCGTCATACGCGATCACGGCTACGACGGTCGGAGCAGGCTGGGCGGTCCGGATGGACGAAGCGACGGCGGTCATGGCGGGCTCCGGAATGGCGATGGCCCGATTCTATCGAAGAATGACTATCGGGCCACTGTCCCCGCGAACGATGCGCGCCGACAATGCATCGCATCGCATCGCATCGCATCGCATCGCGCCGCTGGCCGTCCCGTTCCGGGGCGGGGCCGCGCCCCCGGACCAGGAGCCCGCCATGTCGAACGCCGTCCCGCATTCCGCTTCCCAAGCCGTTTCCCGTCGCGCACTGATCGTGATCGACGTCCAGAACGAATACGTGACGGGCAACCTGCCGATCGAATATCCGCCGCTCGACGTGTCACTCGCGAACATCGGCCGCGCGATCGACGCCGCGCACGCGGCCGGCGTGCCGGTGATCGTCGTCCAGCACGTCGCACCGGCCGGCGCGCCGATCTTCGCGCCCGGCTCCGACGGCGTCGCGCTGCACGCGGTCGTCGCCGGCCGGCCGTATGCGCACCTGATCGAGAAGAGGCAGGCAAGCTCGTTCGCCGGTACCGACCTCGCTGCGTGGCTCGACGCGCACGGGATCGACACGCTCGCGGTGGCCGGCTACATGACGCACAACTGCAATGCGTCGACGGTCTACCACGCGGCGCACGCGGGGCTGAATGTCGAGTACCTCAATGACGCGACGGGCACGCTGCCGTACGAGAACGAAGCGGGCGCGGCGAGCGCCGAGGAGATTCACCGCGCGTACTCGGTGGTGTTCCAGTCGAATTTCGCGGCCGTGATGTCGACCGACGCGTGGATCGCGGGACTGGCCGGTGCGCCGATGCCGAAGCGCGATTCGGTCGCCGCGTCGAACCGGCGGGCCCGCGCGCAGCGCGCGAAGGCGGCCTGAAACGGGAGGGAGATGGGGGGCGCGGGCAGTGCGTTGTCGAGGTGGCGCGCCGCCCGATGAAACAAACAACACCGCAGGCGACCGCTCGTCGCGCGGTCAGTCACCGTCCTTCAGCATCGCCGGGCTGTAGCGCAGCATGTCGAAACAGCCGTCGACGAGCTTTTCCGCATGCTGCTCGGCGTCGATCTCGTCGGGCAGCATCAGCATGTCGCGCACGAAACCGCTGACGAGCGTGTGCAGCATCAGCGTCGCGCGCCAGGTATCGAGCCGCTCGGGCAGCAGCTTGAGCCGCACGGCCCCCGCGAGATCGGCGTCGATCGCGTGCAGCGCCTCGCTCATCCCCGCGCGGTTGCGCTGGAGCAGCGGCTCCAGATCCGCGACGTACTCGCACTTCATGAACAGGATGCTGAACACGCGGCGCAACTGCGCGTCGCGCTGCACGCCGAGCAGGCACCAGATCAGGATCTGCCGGATCTTCTCGAGCGGATTGCCGCCAGGCGCGTCGAGCGGCATTCGCTTCAGCTCGTCGATCGGCAGAAACACGCGGTCGAACATCGCGTCGAACAGTTCGCTCTTGTTCGCGAAATGCCAATAGATCGCACCGCGCGTCACGCCGGCATGCTGGGCGATGTCCGCGAGCGACGTGTGCGACACGCCCTTCTCGAAGAACACGTGTTCGGCGGCGTCGAGAATGCGATTGCGCGTCTCGAGCGCCTCCTCCTTGGTACGTCTGACCATGTGCAGGCCTGATTGGAATGATCGTAGGTGAATATAGGGTCTGCAACCCTCGGCGCAGTCATATAGACTGGCTATGCTTGCGGTTGGTAACAATCTGTAAGACTGGACAGCAGGCGAGGCACAACCGGGCTTTTTACATACATTCATGAATGTATATACAATACCACCCTACGATCGAATGACCCAAGTGGCAATCAGTTAATATCCCACTCTGCTGATTCCCGCCAAAGTAACAGTCCGCAGTGCGGGGCAACCTGTCGGCACGGAGGTTTCGTGCCGCTTGCTGTATCTAGCAGTCCAGTATTTCAGGTGTTCGATCTGCGCCGTGAGGCGCATCCGTGTTGCGCTCCCTCCGGTCGGGTGCGGCACTTATTCCATTGGTTATACACAGAGGTCGCTCCATGCGCGTCGAACGGGTTCCATACCGCTTAATCACTGTCGCGACGGCCGCCGTTTTCCTGGCCGCGTGCGGGAAAAAAGAATCGGCACCGCCGCCGCAAACGCCGGAAGTCGGCGTCGTCACCGTCCAACCGCAAGCCGTACCGGTCTTCAGCGAACTGCCGGGCCGCACCAGCGCATTCCTCGTCGCGCAGGTGCGCGCACGGGTCGACGGCATCGTGCTGCGCCGTGAATTCACCGAAGGCACCGACGTCAAGGCCGGCCAGCGTCTGTACAAGATCGATCCGGCGCCGTACGTCGCCGCATTGAACAGTGCGAAGGCAACGCTCGCGAAGGCGCAGGCGAACCTCGTCACGCAGAACGCACTGGTCGCGCGCTACAAGGTGCTGGTGGCCGCGAACGCGGTCAGCAAGCAGGACTACGACAACGCAGTGGCCACGCAAGGGCAGGCCGCGGCCGACGTCGCAGCCGGCAAGGCGGCGGTCGATACCGCGCAGATCAACCTCGGCTATACCGACGTCGTGTCGCCGATCACCGGCCGCGTCGGCATCTCGCAAGTGACGCCGGGCGCATACGTGCAGGCGAGCCAGGCGACGCTGATGTCGACGGTGCAGCAGCTCGATCCGGTGTACGTCGACCTCACGCAGTCGAGCCTCGAAGGCCTGAAGCTGCGTCAGGACGTGCAGAGCGGCCGCCTGAAGACGAGCGGCCCGGGCGCCGCGAAGGTGTCGCTGATCCTGGAAGACGGCAAGACCTATTCGGAAGCCGGCAAGCTGCAGTTCTCGGACGTGACGGTCGACCAGGCCACCGGTTCGGTGACGATCCGCGCGGTGTTCCCGAACCCGGGCCGCGTGCTGCTGCCGGGCATGTTCGTGCGCGCACGGATCGAGGAAGGCGTGAACGAGAACGCGTTCCTGGTGCCGCAGATCGGCGTCACGCATGACCAGAAGGGCCAGGCGATCGCGATGGTGGTGAACGCCAGCAACAAGGTCGAGCCGCGTCCGCTGAAGACCACCGGTATGCAGGGCCCGAACTGGATCGTCGAAGGCGGTCTGCAAGCGGGCGACCACGTGATCGTGCAGGGCGGCGAGAAGGTGCGCCCGGGTGCGACCGTGAAGTCGGTACCGGCACAGCTCGCACCGGCGGCCGGAGCCGCATCGGGCGCCGCCGCCACCGCCGCACCGGCTGCCGCCGGTTCCGGCGCCGCTGCCGCTTCCGGTGCTGCCGCATCGGGCGCCGCGCCGGCGAGTGCTGCCGCTGCTTCGAGCGCGCAATAACAGGGAGCCTGTTTCATGGCAAAGTTTTTTATCGATCGCCCGATCTTCGCGTGGGTGATCGCCATCATCCTGATGCTGGCCGGGGTTGCGGCGATCTTCACGCTGCCGATCTCGCAGTATCCGACGATCGCGCCGCCCTCGATCCAGATCACCGCGAACTACCCGGGTGCGTCCGCCAAGACGGTGGAAGACACGGTGACGCAGGTGATCGAGCAGCAGATGAGCGGTCTCGACAACTTCCTGTACATGTCGTCGACCAGTGACGACTCGGGCAACGCGACGATCACGCTGACCTTCGCGCCGGGCACCAACGCCGACATCGCGCAGGTCCAGGTGCAGAACAAGCTGTCGCTCGCGACGCCGATTCTGCCGCAGGTCGTGCAGCAGCTCGGCCTCTCGGTGACGAAGTCGAGCAGCAGCTTCCTGCTGGTGCTCGCCTTCAACTCCGAAGACGGCAGCATGAACAAGTACGACCTCGCGAACTTCGTGGCGTCGCACGTGAAGGACCCGATCAGCCGGTTGAACGGCGTCGGTACCGTCACGCTGTTCGGCTCGCAGTACGCGATGCGGGTCTGGCTCGATGCGACCCGGCTGACGAACTACGGCCTCACGCCGGTCGACGTGTCGACCGCGATCTCCGCACAGAACGTGCAGATCGCAGGCGGCCAGATCGGCGGCACGCCGTCCACGCCGGGCACGATGCTGCAGGCGACGATCACCGAATCGACGCTGCTGCAGACGCCCGAGCAGTTCGGCAACATCCTGCTGAAGGTCAACCAGGACGGCTCGCAGGTTCGCCTGAAGGATGTCGCGAAGCTCGAACTCGGCGGCGAAAACTACAACTTCGACACGAAGTACAACGGTCAGCCGACCGCGGCGCTCGGTATCCAGCTCGCGACCAACGCGAACGCGCTGGCGACCGCGAAGGCCGTGCGCGCGAAGATCGACGAACTGGCGCCGTTCTTCCCGCACGGCCTCGTCGTGAAGTACCCGTACGACACGACGCCGTTCGTGAAGCTGTCGATCGAGGAAGTGGTCAAGACGCTGCTCGAAGGTATCGTGCTCGTGTTCCTCGTGATGTACCTGTTCCTGCAGAACCTGCGGGCGACGATCATCCCGACGATCGCGGTGCCGGTGGTGTTGCTCGGCACGTTCGCGATCATGTCGATGGTGGGCTTCTCGATCAACACGCTGTCGATGTTCGGCCTCGTGCTCGCCATCGGCCTGCTGGTCGACGATGCGATCGTGGTCGTGGAGAACGTCGAGCGGGTGATGGCGGAAGAGGGCCTGTCACCGAAGGAGGCGACCCGCAAGGCGATGGGCCAGATCACCGGCGCACTCGTCGGTGTGGCGCTCGTGCTGTCGGCGGTGTTCGTGCCGGTGGCGTTCTCGGGCGGCTCGGTCGGTGCGATCTATCGTCAGTTCTCGCTGACGATCGTGTCGGCGATGGTGCTGTCGGTGCTCGTCGCGTTGATTCTGACGCCGGCATTGTGCGCGACGATCCTCAAGCCGATCCCGCAAGGCCATCACGAAGAGAAGAAGGGCTTCTTCGGCTGGTTCAACCGCACGTTCAACAACAGCCGCGACAAGTATCACGTCGGCGTGCACCACGTGATCAAGCGCTCGGGCCGCTGGCTCATCATCTACCTGGTCGTGATCGTCGCGGTCGGCCTGCTGTTCGTGCGCCTGCCGAAGTCGTTCCTGCCGGATGAAGACCAGGGCCTGATGTTCGTGATCGTGCAGACGCCGTCGGGCTCGACGCAGGAAACGACCGCGAAGACGCTCGCGAACATTTCCGATTACCTGTTGAAGGACGAGAAGGAAATCGTCGAATCGGCGTTCACCGTCAACGGCTTCAGCTTCGCCGGCCGCGGCCAGAACTCCGGTCTCGTGTTCGTTCGCCTGAAGGACTACTCGCAGCGTCAGCATGCGAACCAGAAGGTGCAGGCGCTGATCGGCCGGATGTTCGGGCGCTACGCGGGCTACAAGGACGCGATCGTGATCCCGTTCAACCCGCCGTCGATTCCCGAACTCGGCACCGCTGCCGGCTT
Source organism: Burkholderia sp. SRS-25 (assembly GCF_004343765.1). NCBI lineage: Bacteria > Pseudomonadati > Pseudomonadota > Betaproteobacteria > Burkholderiales > Burkholderiaceae > Burkholderia > Burkholderia sp. SRS-25. The sequence goes on along the minus strand of NZ_PTXM01000027.1, from coordinate 24,868 downwards.
CGACTTCGAGCTGACGGACAACGCAGGTCTCGGCCACGATGCGCTGATGGCCGCGCGTAACCAGCTGCTCGGGATGGCCTCGAAGGATCCGACGCTGCAGGGTGTGCGTCCGAACGGCCTGAACGATACGCCGCAGTACAAGGTCGACATCGATCGCGAAAAGGCGAACGCGCTCGGCGTGACGGCGGATGCGATCGACCAGACGTTCTCGATCGCCTGGGCGTCGAAGTACGTGAACAACTTCCTGGATACCGATGGCCGGATCAAGAAGGTCTACGTGCAGGCAGACGCACCGTTCCGGATGACGCCGGAAGACCTGAACATCTGGTACGTGCGCAACGGGTCGGGCGGGATGGTGCCGTTCAGTTCGTTCGCGACCGGTCACTGGACGTACGGTTCGCCGAAGCTCGAGCGCTACAACGGCGTGTCAGCGATGGAAATCCAGGGCCAGGCCGCACCGGGCAAGTCGACCGGTCAGGCGATGGCGGCGATGGAACAGATCGCGAAGAAGCTGCCGGTCGGTATCGGCTATTCGTGGACCGGCCTGTCGTTCCAGGAAATCCAGTCCGGTTCGCAGGCGCCGATCCTGTACGCGATCTCGATCCTCGTCGTGTTCCTGTGTCTCGCGGCGCTGTATGAAAGCTGGTCGATCCCGTTCTCGGTGATCATGGTGGTGCCGCTCGGCGTGATCGGTGCACTGCTCGCGGCAACGATGCGCGGCCTCGAGAACGACGTGTTCTTCCAGGTCGGCCTGCTGACCACCGTGGGCTTGTCCGCGAAGAACGCGATCCTGATCGTGGAGTTCGCGCGCGAACTGCAGATGACGGAGAAGATGGGGCCGATCGAGGCCGCGCTGGAAGCGGCGCGCCTGCGGCTGCGTCCGATCCTGATGACGTCGCTCGCGTTCATTCTCGGCGTGATGCCGCTCGCGATCAGCAACGGCGCGGGTTCGGCCAGCCAGCACGCGATCGGTACGGGCGTGATCGGCGGGATGATCACGGCGACGTTCCTCGCGATCTTCATGATCCCGATGTTCTTCGTGAAGATCCGTGCGATCTTCAGCGGCGAGAAGGAAGACGTCGACGAGGCGCTGCGCCTGGCTCAGGAGCACTCGCACCACGAAGAGAAGCCGGGCAACGGCGACGAAGGCAACAAGGGACAGTGATGATGCAAAAACACGCTTTGACTGCAATCGCGGTCGCGCTCTTTGCCACGGGCTGCACGATGGCGCCGCATTACAAGCGGCCCGATGCGCCCGTCGCGCAGGCGTACCCGGCCGGCGGCGTCTACGCGACGCAGCCGGGTGCGGCCGGCGCGCGCAGCGCGAACGGGCAAGCTGCGACCGCCATCGGCTGGCGCGAGTTCTTCGTCGACCCGCGCCTGCAGCGGCTGATCGAGATCGCGCTGAACAACAACCGCGACCTGCGCGTGGCAGTGCTGAACATCGAGGCCGCGCGTGCGCAGTACCAGATCACGCGCGCGGGGTTGTTCCCGACGCTCGACGGTACGGGCACGGGCAGCATCCAGCGCGTGCCGCAGGGTCTTTCGCAGACCGGTGCGCCGTACATCTCGCGCGCCTACAACGTCGGCCTGTCCGCGTCGTGGGAGCTCGACCTGTTCGGCCGCGTGCAGAGCCTGAAGGACCAGGCGCTCGCGCAGTACCTGTCGACGTCGTATGCACGGCAGGCGTCGGAGATCTCGCTGGTATCGCAGGTGGCGGACCAGTACCTGACGCTGCTGTCGACCGACGATCTGTTGAAGGTCACGGAGAACACGCTGAAGACCGCGCAGGCGTCGTACGACCTGACCAAGCTGCAGTTCGACAACGGCACGGGCTCCGAGCTCGAGCTGCGTCAGGCGCAGACGGTGGTCGAGACGGCGCTCGCGAACCAGCAGGCGCAGGCGCGTGCACGCGCGCAGGCGTTGAATGCGCTGGTGCTGCTGATCGGCGAGCCGCTGCCGGACGATCTGCCGGCGGGCAGGCCGCTCGACGCGCAGAACCTGCTGACGGACGTGCCCGCTGGCCTGCCGTCGGATTTGCTGACGCGTCGTCCGGACGTGATGCAGGCCGAGCAGACGCTGCTGGCCGCGAACGCGAACATCGGTGCGGCCCGCGCGGCGTTCTTCCCGAAGATCTCGCTGACGGGTGCGTTCGGCACCGGCAGCCCGACGCTGGGTGGCCTGTTCAAGGCCGGCACGGCCGCATGGTCGTTCGCGCCGCAGATCACGATGCCGATCTTCGAAGGCGGTCAGAACATTGCGAACCTGAACCTCGCGCACGTGCAGAAGCGCATCGAGATCGCGAACTACGAGAAGGCGATCCAGTCGGCATTCCGCGAAGTGTCGGATGGCTTGGCCGCACGCGGCACGTACGACCAGCAGATCGCGGCGCTCGAGCGCAACGAGCATGCGCAGCAGCGTCGCTTCGACCTGTCGGACCTGCGTTACAAGAACGGTGTCGACAGCTACCTGTCGGTGCTGACCGCACAGACGGACCTGTACTCGGCGCAGCAATCGCTGATCAGCGCACGTCTGGCACGCTGGACCAATCTGGTCGACTTGTACCGTGCCCTTGGCGGCGGCTGGATCCAGCGCGCAGGCGAAACGCCGCGTGCGCCGGATACGCCGGTCGACTACGACAAGGCGGCTGCTCCGGCGCCTGCGTCGGCAACGGCGACGAACGGGTAAGCGCAAGGAGGGGCAGGCGCGGTTTCGATCGCGCTTGTCCTTCGAACCGACTGGTCGCGGAATCGAAAACGCCACGGACTTTCGTCCGTGGCGTTTTCTTTTGCGTAGTCGATTCGTGCGGCGCGAAGACGGTTGGGGTGACGATGCGCGTATCGGATTCCGGTGCCGCTTATTGCGCCGGACCAACCATCCTGCCTGGCCAGCCGGCATCCCGCGCCGCGCCCGCGGGCGCCCGCTTTCACGCGCCATGACCGCCTGTTCCGCCGTTCGACCGTCCAGCTGTCCGCTTTGTCCGAACGCCCAGCTGTCCGACCGATCATCGCGCAGCTTCCCGCTCCCGCAAAGCAAAACGCCACGGCATGCCGTGGCGTTTTTCGTTACCGCTTGGTGCCGTCGTCCGGCGCGCGGCGATCGGTGGTGTCAGTGATGCACGTCAGCGGGCCGCCCGTCGAAGTCGTGTCCCGCGCGCCGAATCTCGCAGCGTGCGTCCTTTTCGCCTTTCACGCCGTTGAACACGATGTTCAGGATCACGGCCGTCGCCGATGCCAGCAGGATGCCGCTATGCAGGATCGGGGCGAGCGCGGGCGGCAGCTTCGAGAAGAAGTGCGGCGACACGACCGGCACGAGGCCCATGCCGACGCTCACGGCGACGATGAACAGGTTGTGCGAGTTGTTCACGAAGTCGACCTTCGACAGCACCTTGATGCCGTTCGCCGCCACCATCCCGAACATCACGATGCCCGCGCCGCCGAGCACGAACGGCGGCACCGATGCGACGACCTGCGCCATCTTCGGGAACAGGCCGAGCAGCACGAGGATCACGCCGCCGGTGGCGCACACGAAGCGGCTCTTCACGCCCGTCACGCCGATCAGGCCGACGTTCTGCGAGAACGACGTATGCGGGAACGAGTTGAAGATGCCGCCGATCAGCGTGCCGAGGCCGTCGACGCGCAGGCCGCGCACCAGGCGCTCCTGGTTGACCGGGCGATCGACCATGTCACCGACCGCGAGGAACATGCCGGTCGATTCGATGAACGTGACGAACATCACCGTGACCATCGTCACGATCGACAGCGGGTCGAAGTGCGGCAGGCCGAAGTGGAACGGCATCACGAAGCCGACCCACGGTGCGTGCGCGACGCCGTCGGTATTCACGCGGCCGATCGCGAAGGCGATCGCGAAGCCGGCGACGATGCCGAGCAGCACCGAGATGTTCGCGACGAAGCCGCGGCCGTACTTGTTGATCAGCAGGATCAGCGTGAGCACGAGCAGCGACAGGCCGAGATAGACGGGGCTGCCGTATTCGGGGTTGCCGACGCCGCCGGCCGCCCAGTTGATGCCCACTTCCATCAGCGACAGCCCGATCACGGCGATCACCGTGCCGACCACCACCGGCGGGAAGAACCGCAACAGCTTGCCGATCATCGGCGCCAGCACGATACCGATGATGCCGGCCGCGATGGTCGAGCCGAAGATGTCGAGGATGCCGAGGCCGGGGTTGGTGCCGATCGCGATCATCGGGCCGACTGCCGCGAACGTGCAGCCCATGATGACGGGCAGGCGGATCCCGAAGATCCACAGGCCGAGCGTCTGGATCAGCGTGGCGATGCCGCACGAAAACAGATCGGCGCTGATCAGGAACGCGATCTGGTCTTTCGGCAGCTTGAGCGCGGCGCCGACGATAAGCGGCACGGCGACAGCGCCGGCGTACATGACGAGGACGTGCTGCAGGCCAAGCGTTACCAGCTTGCCGGTCGGCAGCACCTCATCGCACGGATGGACCGTGTTCGATTGCATCTGTCTCACTCCATGATCTTGTTTTCGGGGTGATACGAAATTATTCGGAATGAATCCATGCAACAAGAGTGCTGGGTTCTATTCCGTTCTTTGCTGGTTCGATATGCCATTTCGGCATGGAACAGGGTGTCGATCATCGGGAAACAGCCGCAGGAGTGAGGTTCCCCGGTTTTATAGCCCTTCAAAATAGCGCTGGCCCCCGTGTCAAATATAGGCCGCTTTATGGTGTGTATCGGGCGGGCGGCATAGTGGCAAAAAGTGCCTGGGGAAAATCGCGCCGGGTTAACCCGCGAACGGCCGCTTTTGCCCGCAAGGCGCAGCCGGATGGAACCCGGCCGGCGACCGCGTTTTCGACCTGCCGTGACGACGGCAAAAAATGGGGCGCGCATCGCGATCCCGTTATCATCGAGATCCGTTCATTCGAATTCGTCCTCACGTCATGCGCCTGCTCGGAATCGACCTCGGCACCGGCTCCGTCAAACTCGTCACGCTCGATGCCGACGGCGTCGAGCGGGCGGTCGCGAGCGAACCTTATGCGCTGTCGTCGCCGCAGCCTGGCTGGGCGGAGATCGCACCGGACGCGTGGTGGCAGGCGCTCGTGCGCGCGGCCGCGCGGCTGCCGGCCGACGAGCGTGCGCAGGTGGCGGCGATCGGGTTCTCGGGGCAGATGCACGGCGTCGTGCTGATCGACGTGGCGGGGCAGCCGGTGCGTCCCGCGCTGCTGTGGCCCGACACGCGCGCGGTGCGCGAAGCGGACGCGGCCGATTGGCCCGCCGCGGGTTCGCCTGCCGCACCGAACCCCATCGCGCCGGGCATGGCCGGCCCGCTGTTGCGCTGGCTGGCCACACACGAAACCGAAGTGCTGCACGCCGCGCGCTGGGCCGTGCAGCCGAAGGACTGGTTGCGCATCGCGCTGGGCGGCGACGTCGCGGCCGATCCGAGCGACGCGTGCGCGACCGCGCTCGCGACACCCGACGGTGAATGGGACCTCGCATTGATCGACGCACTCGGCTTGCCGGCCGACCGGTTCGCGCCGGTCGTTCCGTCGGCCGCGCGCTGCGGCACGCTCGGCGCGCAGGCCGCCGCGGCGCTCGGCCTGCCGGCCGGCGTGCCGCTGGCGACAGGCGCAGCCGACACCGCATGCGCGGCGCTCGGCAGCGGGCTCGCCGCCGCCGGCGACGCGCTGCTGACGACGGGCAGCGGCGGCCAGATCGTCGTGCTCGCGGATGCGCTGCCGCCCGCGCGACGCGGGCTGCATCGCTATCGCGCGGCGACCGGCGGCGGCTATTACACGATGGCCGCGATGCAGAACGTCGGGCTCGCGCTCGAAGCCGTGCGCGGCTGGCTCGGCTACGCGCAGTGGGCCGATGCGTATGACGAAGCGTTCGCCCACGCGGCGTCGGAGCGCCTGTGCTTCCTGCCGTACCTGACGGGCGAGCGTTCGCCGTGGATGAACCCCGACGCGCGCGGCGGCTGGCTCGGCCTCGGGCTCGGCGACACGCGCGGCGCGATGATGCGTGCCGCGTTCGAAGGTGTCGCGTTCGCGTTGCGCGCCGGGCTCGATGCGATTCGCGACGCCGATCGCGGCGATCCGGTCGCGATGCTGCGTCTCGCGGGCGGCGGGTCGGTCGATCCGCGCTGGCGCCAGCTGCTCGCCGACGTGCTGGGTGCGTCGCTCCACGCGATCGACTGCCCGAACGCCGCGACGCGCGGCGCCGCGCTGCTCGCGGGCGTCGCGATCGGGCACTGGCGGGAAGACGCGCTGCACGCGCTGGCGCCGGCCGCGTCGCCGGTTGCCGCGCCGCGCGACGATCGCTCGCTGGCCGCGCGCCACGCACGCTTCGTCGATCTGTATGCGCGAACGGATGCATGGTTCACGACGGGCGTTTAAACTCGGACACTTGTTCTTTTGCGCCAGCGATGACGCATCGTGGCAAGCCGGCGACCGTTTCCCGCACGCGATGCGCGGCCGGACCGGCCATCATGGCGAGCACGAGATTCTTTTGCCGTGCCGTGCGCGATGCCGCGCGGCACGGCTTCGACAGCTTTGCATGGAACCCGGTGCGAAGCATGAGGCCGGCATGGGTGCTCGCGCACCCGCGCCGGCCGACATGAGCGCTGACGCGCCGACCCGGGCCGACCTCACACACAGACAGGAGTCACACGATGAAGACGAAAGCAGCGATTGCATGGAAGGCGGGCGCGCCGCTGACGATCGAGGAAGTCGATCTGGAAGGGCCGCGCGCAGGTGAAGTGCTGATCGAGGTGAAGGCGACGGGTATCTGCCACACCGATTACTACACGCTGTCGGGCGCAGATCCGGAAGGGATCTTCCCGGCGATCCTCGGCCATGAAGGCGCGGGCGTCGTGGTCGACGTCGGCCCCGGCGTCGGCACCGTGCGCAAGGGCGATCATGTGATCCCGCTCTACACGCCCGAATGCCGCGAGTGCAAGTTCTGCCTGTCGCGCAAGACCAACCTGTGCCAGAAGATCCGCGCGACGCAGGGCAAGGGCCTGATGCCCGACGCGACGTCGCGCTTCTCGCTCGACGGCAAGCCGCTGTTCCACTACATGGGTACGTCGACGTTCTCGAACTACATCGTCGTGCCGGAGATCGCGGTGGCGAAGGTGCGCGAGGACGCGCCGTTCGACAAGATCTGCTACATCGGCTGCGGCGTGACGACGGGCGTCGGCGCGGTCGTGTACTCGGCGAAGGTCGAGGCCGGCGCGAACGTCGTCGTGTTCGGCCTCGGCGGCATCGGCCTGAACGTGATCCAGGGCGCGAAGATGGTCGGCGCGGACAAGATCATCGGCGTCGACATCAATCCGAAGCGCGTCGAGCTCGCGAAGAAGTTCGGGATGACGCACTTCATCAACCCGAACGAAGTCGAGAACGTGGTCGACCACATCGTGCAGCTCACCGACGGCGGCGCCGACTACTCGTTCGAGTGCGTCGGCAACGTGAAGCTGATGCGCCAGGCGCTGGAGTGCACGCACAAGGGCTGGGGCCAGTCGTTCATCATCGGCGTGGCGGCAGCGGGCGAGGAAATCAGCACGCGCCCGTTCCAGCTGGTCACGGGCCGCGAGTGGAAGGGTTCGGCATTCGGCGGCGCGCGCGGCCGCACCGACGTGCCGAAGATCGTCGACTGGTACATGGAAGGCAAGATCAACATCGACGACCTGATCACGCACACGCTGCCGCTCGAGCGGATCAACGAAGGCTTCGACCTGATGAAGGCCGGCGAGTCGATCCGCTCGGTCGTGCTGTACTGACCGGGAGCATACCGCGATGCTCGAACTCGTTTCCTCGCATGCGTGCCACGGCGGCGAGCAGCGTTTCTACCGTCACGATTCGGCGGCCATCGGCCTGCCGATGAAGTTCTCGGTGTACCTGCCGCCGCAGGCTGCGCACGGCCGCGTGCCGGCGCTGTTCTATCTCGCGGGGCTCACGTGCACCGACGAGACGTTCGCGATCAAGGCCGGCGCGCAGCAATACGCGGCGCAGCACGGCATCGCGCTCGTGATGCCCGACACGAGCCCGCGCGGCGCGGGCGTGCCGGGCGAGACCGACGCGTGGGACTTCGGCGTCGGCGCGGGGTTCTACGTCGATGCGACCGAAGCGCCGTGGTCGACGCATTACCGGATGGAGTCGTACGTGACGGGCGAGCTGCGTACGCTCGTCGCGGCCGAACTGCCGATCGACGGCACGCGGCTCGGGATCTTCGGACACTCGATGGGCGGGCACGGCGCGCTGACGCTCGCGTTGCGCCATCCGGGCCTGTACCGGTCGGTGTCGGCGTTCGCGCCGATTGCCGCGCCGACGCGCTGCCCGTGGGGCGAGAAGGCGTTCTCGGGTTATCTGGGCGCCGATCGTGAAGCATGGAAGGCACACGACGCGAGTGAACTCGTCGCGCGCGCCGATGCGCCGAAGTTCGCGGACGGCATCCTCGTCGATCAGGGCCTCGCCGACCAGTTCCTCGCGAACCAGCTGAACCCCGACGTGTTCGAAGCCGCGTGCGCGAAGGCCGGCCAGCCGCTGACGCTGCGCCGCCATCCGGGCTACGACCACGGGTACTACTTCATCTCGACGTTCATCGCCGATCACCTCGCGCATCACGCGCGCGTGCTCGCACGATGACGAGGAAGGGAAGCCGGTCACGCACACGGCGGTACACCGCGCACCGCACGATCGCGGGCGCATGAAAAAACGCCGGCGCTGCCCTCGGGCACGCCGGCGTTTTTCATTTCCTTCGGGTGGTGCTCAGTGGCGTCGCAACAGGCTCGCGCCGTACACGAGCGCCGACAGTGCGGTGATCCAGAAGCTCGTCGGCCAGTCGGTGTGATACGCGAGCACGATGCCGAGCCACGCTTCGAACAACGCGAACAGCGCGGCGAGCAGCACGCCGGTCGACAGCCGCGTCGTCACGTTCTGCGCGGCGGCGGCCGGGCCGACCAGCAGCGTGAACACCAGCAGCACGCCGACGATCTGCGTCGCCGCGGCCACCGCGAGCGCGCACACCGCGAGGAACAGCATCGACACCGTGCGCAGCGACACGCCCTTGGCTTCGGCCAGTTCGGGCTGCAGCGACGCGAACAGCAGCGGCCGCGCGATCAGCGCGAGCGCGAGCAGGCTCACCGCGCCGATGCCGGCGAGCACCGCGAGCGTGTCGTGGCTCACCGCGAGCACGTTGCCGAACAGCAGCGCGGTGACCTGCGTCGCGAACGACGTGTAGAAATGCAGGAACAGCAGGCCGAAGCCGAGCGCGCCGGACAGGATCACGCCGATCGCGACATCGCGGCCTGCGAGCTTTTCGCCGAGCGCGCCCATCCCGATGCCGGCCGCGAGCGTGAAGCCGACCATCCCCCAGATCGGCGAGATGCCGAGCAGCACCGCGCCCGTCGCGCCGGTGAAGCCGACGTGCGACAGCGCATGGCCGGCGAAGGTCTGCCCGCGCAGCACCAGGAAGTAGCCGACGATGCCCGCGAGCACCGCGACGATCCCCGACGCCGCGAAGGCGTTGATCATGAAGTCGTATTCAAACATCGTGCGAAGGCCCGGGATGAGCGTGTCCGTGGTGGTGATGGCCGTGGCCGCCGCCACCGCCGTGCGGGTGGCCGTCGTCCTCGTGTTCGTGATCGTGCTTCTCGATCTCGACGTCGCCCGACATCACGAAGATCTTGCCGTTCACGCGCATCACGTCGATCGGCGAACCGTAGAGCCGCGACAGCACCGGCTTCGTGATCACCTCGTCGACGGTGCCGAGCGCGGCAACGCCGTTGCCGAGATACAGCACGCGATCGAGCGCGTTCAGCAGCGGATTCAGTTCGTGCGCGGAGAACAGCACGGTGATGCCGAGCTCGCGCTGCACGTTGCGCACGAGTTCGACGACGCCGCGCTGGTGATTCGGGTCGAGGCTGATCAGCGGCTCGTCGAGCAGCAGCAGCTTCGGGTTGCCGAGCAGGCATTGCGCGAGCAGCAGGCGCTGCCGCTCGCCGCCGGACAGTTCCGACAGCGGCCGGCGCGCGAGCGTCGGGCCGCCGACGAGGTCGAGCACGCGGTCGACGTCGCGGCGCGTCGCCGCGTTCGTGTGCGGCAGCCCCCAGCGGTGGCCGTCGGCGGCCATCGCGACGAAGTCGTAGCCGCGCATCCGGCGGTTCGCGAGGCCGCTGCGGATCTGCGGCATGTAGCCGATCGACGCGTTGCCGCGCACGACCGGCACGCCGCCCACGGACAGCGTGCCGGACGATACGGGCACGAGCCCGAGCACCGCGCGCATCAGCGTCGTCTTGCCCGCGCCGTTCGGCCCGAGCACGCCGACGAATTCGCCGGGTTCGATCGAGAAGCTGACATCGCGCAGGATCGTGCGTCCGCCCAGTTCGAGCGTGACGCGATCGACGGCGAGTGCGTGAGGAGTGGCGGTCATGTCATTACGGAGTGTTTATTTCTTGCCGGCGGCCAGCGCGGCCGACAGCGCGTCGAGCTGGCCGGCCATCCATTGCTGGAAGGTCTTGCCGGCCGGCTGCGTCTCGGTGACGCTGACGGTCGGCACGGCGCCGTCGCGCGCGATCTTCAGCATGCGCTTGGTCATCGGTTCTTCAGCCTGGCTGTTGTAGATCAGCACGCGCACCTGCTTCTTGCGCAGGTCGTTCTCGAACGCGGCGACATCCTGCGCGCTGGCCTCGGTGTCGTTCATCGTCGCGAGCTGGAAGCGCTGGTTGCGCATGTCGAGGCCGATCGCGTCGGACATGTAGCCGAACACGGGCTCGGTGGCCGTGACCGGCACGCCCTTGTACTGCGCGCGCAGCGCGGCGACCTTGTCGTCGACGGGCTTCAGCGAGGCCACGAACTTCTGCAGGTTCGCGTCGTATTCGGCCTTGTTCGCCGGGTCGGCGCGGCCGAGCTCGGCCGCGATCGCGCGCGCGGCGGCCGGCATCGTCGCCGGGTCGTACCACAGGTGCGGGTTGTCGCCGGCCTTCTTGCCGACCAGATCGGCGACGACGATCGTTGCGCGCTTCGCCTGCTTCGACGCGCCCAGCAGCTTGCTCATCCACGGATCGTAGTTGGCGCCGTTGTAGATCACGACCTGTGCGTGCTGGAGCGCGCGGGCGGTCTTCGGGCTCGCTTCGAACAGGTGCGGGTCCTGGTCCGGATTGCTGAGAATGCTCGTCACCGCGACGTGGCTGCCGCCGATTTGCGACGCGACGTCGCCGTAGAAATTCTCGGCGGCCACGACGTTGACGGTCGCGGCCTGTGCGAACGCGGGCGCCGCGAGCGACAGGGCGGCAACGGCGGCGGCGAGCCAGCGGACAGGCGACAACGCACGCCGCGGCGCGCGCTTCAGGGCAATGGACATGGAACTCCTCGTTGGAAGGGGCGGCGCGTGCGCCGCGCGAAACGCGTCAGCGTTGCGCGGGCTTGTGCTTGCAGTGCCCGCACAGGCCGCTCAGCTCGACGACCTGGTGGTGGACTTCGAAACCGTGCGCGGGCTCGCTCGCGGACAACTGCTTCGCGAGGTCGCCGCCGGGAATCTCGACGGTATCGCCGCACGAGTCGCAGATCAGGAACTGGCCTTCGTGCGGCACGCCGATCTCGCAGCACGCGAAGAACGCGTTCTTCGATTCGATCCGGTGGATGAAGCCGTGCTCGACGAGGAAATCCAGCGCGCGATAGACGGTCGTGGGCGGCACGCGGCCGCGCTGCGGCTCGAGCTCGGCGAGCAGGTCGTACGCGCCGATCGGGCGCTGCGCGGCCAGCACGCGTTCGTAGACCTGGCGGCGCAGCGGCGTCCACGCGAGCCCGTGCTCGGCGGCGAATGCGTCGGCCCGGGACAGCCGGGCGTCAATGGACGATGAGGTAGCCATGGCGTGAAGCAGGGCGATGAAACAAAGTACGGCGATGATATAACGTATCGCCGCGCCGTGCAGCGCGAATTCCCGTTTCCGTCCTCGCTCCGTCCCCTTCATCGTCGATCCGACCGCGTCGCACCGTGCGCGCAGCGCCTTGCCGGGCGTGCACGGCGGGCCGCCACGGTGCGCCGTTGTGCCGCAGCGCATCATAGAAAGCCGTCACGTCGCCTTGACAGCGCGAATCGCGTATCCGATCATTCGATCACTAACAGAGCAATTGATCGGTCTGCGAGCGTTCGCTCACCTCGCAGCCGTCGGCAAGCAGAACGAACCGGAGACAGCCAGTGAGACTGGAAGACAAGGTCGCGATCCTGACGGGCGCCGCAAGCGGCATCGGCGAGGCGGTCGCGCAACGCTATCTGGACGAGGGCGCACGCTGCGTGCTCGTCGACCTGAAGCCGGCAGGCGGCTCGCTTGCGCGGCTCATCGAGGCGAACCCCGGCCGTGCGGTGGCCGTCACCGCGGACGTCACGCGCCGCGACGACATCGAGCGCATCATCACCACGACGGTCGAGCGCTTCGGCGGCGTCGACATCCTGTTCAACAACGCGGCGCTGTTCGACATGCGCCCGATCCTCGACGAATCGTGGGACGTGTTCGACCGGCTGTTCGCGGTCAACGTGAAAGGGCTGTTCTTCCTGATGCAGGCCGTCGCGCAGCGGATGGTCGAGCAGGGGCGCGGCGGCAAGATCGTCAACATGTCGTCGCAGGCCGGGCGTCGTGGCGAGGCACTCGTTTCGCACTACTGTGCGACCAAGGCCGCGGTGATCAGCTATACGCAGTCGGCCGCGCTCGCGCTCGCGCCGCACCGGATCAACGTGAACGGCATCGCGCCGGGCGTCGTCGACACGCCGATGTGGGAGCAGGTCGATGCGCTGTTCGCGCGCTACGAGAACCGGCCGCTGGGTGAAAAGAAGCGGCTCGTCGGCGAAGCCGTGCCGCTCGGCCGCATGGGCGTGCCGGGCGACCTGACCGGCGCCGCGCTGTTCCTCGCGTCGTCCGACGCCGACTACATCACCGCCCAGACGCTGAACGTCGACGGCGGCAACTGGATGAGCTGAAGTGATGCCGCTCGCACGCGCCACCTGCCGGCCGGCCAGCGATGCAGCAGCGTCGCTGTACGTCGCGGCCGCCGTCGAACGAGGAGGGCAAGCCTGATGGCCGAGATCGTCGTTGCCGGCGAACTGCTCGCCGAATTCGTCGCCGCCGAGCGCGGCCAGGGTTTCGATACGCCGGGCCTGTTCGAGGGGCCGTTCCCGAGCGGCGCACCGGCGATCTTCGCCGACCAGGCCGCGCGGCTCGGCGCACGCGTCGCGTATGCGGGCTGCGTAGGCCGTGATGCATTCGGCGACGCGATCGTCGCGCGGCTCGAACGCGACGGCGTCGACGTCGCGCGCATCCGCCGCGTTGCGCGCCCGACCGGCACCGCGTTCGTCGCGTATCGCGACGACGGTTCGCGCAGCTTCGTGTTCACACTGTCCACCAGTGCAGCCGCGTGCGTCGATGCTTCCGATGTCGATACCGCGATGTTCGACGGCTGCCGCTACTTCCACGTGATGGGCTCGTCGCTGACGAGCGAGTCGGCGATCGCGGCCGTGCAGCGCGGCGTGATCGAGGCCGCGCGCGCCGGCGCGAAGGTGTCGTTCGATCCGAACGTGCGGCCCGAAATGCTGAGCTTTCGCCCGATGCGCGCGGCACTCGACGAGATGCTCGCCGCGTGCCACCTGTTCCTCCCGAGCGAAGCCGACCTGCCGTTCTTCTGCGGGCCGCAGCCGGCCGAGCGCGCGATCGCGGGCCTGCTCGCGACGCATCCGCTGCTCGAGCGCGTCGTGCTGAAACGCGGCGCGCAAGGCAGCGTCGCGTTCGATCGCGCGAACCGTGCGGAAGCGCCGGCGTTCCAGGTCGACGAAGTCGATCCGACCGGGGCGGGCGACTGTTTCGGCGGCACGCTGGTCGCGAGCCTCGTCGCGGGCGTGCCGATCGACGTCGCACTGCGCCGCGCGAACGCAGCCGGGGCGATCGCGGTCACGCGGCGCGGCCCGATGGAAGGCAACAGCAGCGCGGCCGAGATCGACCGTTTCCTGACCGAACGAGGTATCGCATGTCCGGCCTGACGACCGTTGCAGAACGTTCGCGCACCGCACATGCGGATGCCGTGCTGCGGATGATCTTCGACGCGAACCGCGCGGATGCGCAGCGCGGCATCTATTCGATCTGCAGCGCGCACCGGCTCGTGCTGGAAGCCGCATGCGAAGCGGCGCGCGCCGACGGTTCGCCGCTGCTGATCGAGGCGACCTGCAACCAGGTGAATCATCTCGGCGGCTACACGGGCATGACGCCCGCCGATTTCCGCCGCGACGTCGACGCGATCGCGCAGCGCTGCGGGCTTGCGCCGTCGGCGCTCGTGCTCGGCGGCGACCATCTCGGCCCGAACCCGTGGCGGCATCGCCGCGCGGCCGACGCGATGCGTGAAGCAGGCGTGATGGTCGCAGCGTACGTCGAAGCCGGCTTCGAAAAGATCCACCTCGATGCGAGCATGGCGTGCGCGGACGATCCGGTGCGGCTCGACGATCGCACGATCGCCGCGCGCGCGGCCGAGCTGTGTCGCGCGGCGGAAGACGCGGCAGCGCGTGCCGGCATTGCGCCCGTCTACGTGATCGGCACCGAGGTGCCGACGCCGGGCGGCGAAGTCAGCGGCAACGGCGACGCTGGCGATGCGGCGATCGCGCAGATCGCGGTCACGCGCAGCGACAGCATCGCGGCGACGCTCGATGCGCACCGTCATGCGTTCGCGGCGGCCGGGCTCGACGATGCGTGGGCACGCGTCGTCGCGATCGTCGCGCAGCCGGGTGTCGACTTCGACGATCGTCACGTGCTTGACTACGACAGCGCCAAGGCCGCGTCGCTCGGCGCGAGTATCCTGCAGACACCGCGCCTCGTGTTCGAAGCGCATTCGACCGACTACCAGACCGAGGGTGCACTCGCCGCGCTCGTGCGCGACCACTTCGCGGTGCTGAAGGTCGGCCCCGCGCTGACGTTCGCGTTGCGCGAGGCGCTGTTCGCGCTGACCTTCATCGAGGACGCGCTGATCGACGAGGTCGCGCAGCGCTCGCGGTTGCGCGACGTCGTCGACGCCGCGATGCGCGCGCAGCCCGAGCACTGGGCGCCGTACTACCGCGGCGACGAAACCGAGCAACGGCTCGCGCGCCAGTTCAGCTACAGCGACCGGATCCGCTACTACTGGCTGCAGCCGGCCGTCGCGGCCGCGGTCGAGCAACTGTTCGACAACCTCGCGCGGCAGCCGGTGCCGGAAACGCTCGTCGCGCAGTGGTTGCCGGACGTGTACGCGGCATGCCGCGCGGGCGGCCTTGCGAAAGAGCCGCGCGCCTGGGTGCGCCACCGGATACGCGACGTGATCGCGCACTATGCGCGCGCGTGCGGAATGCAGCGGCCGGCATGACGGGCCGCGAAGGAAACGCAGTACCGACGACACACTCGAACAAACACAGGAGACATGCCATGCAACGAAAGATGCTCGACGCCGCCTCACGCTGTTTCGCCGGAGCCGCGCTCGCGACGGCGGCCTGCGCCGCGTCCGCCGGCACGCTGACGATCGCGACGCTGAACAATCCCGACATGATCGAGCTGAAGAAGCTGTCGCCGGCCTTCGAGAAGGCGAACCCGGACATCAAGCTGAACTGGGTGATCCTCGAGGAGAACGTGCTGCGCCAGCGCGCGACGACCGACATCACGACCGGCAGCGGCCAGTTCGACGTGATGGCGATCGGCACCTACGAGACGCCGCAGTGGGGCAAGCGCGGCTGGCTCGCGCCGATGACGGGCCTGCCCGCCGACTACGACCTGAACGACATCGTGAAGACGGCGCGTGACAGCCTGTCGTACAACGGCCAGCTGTACGCGCTGCCGTTCTACGTCGAAAGCTCGATGACGTTCTACCGCAAGGACCTGTTCGCGGCGAAGGGGCTGAAGATGCCCGACCAGCCGACCTACGACCAGATCGCGGAATTCGCGGACAAGCTCACCGACAAGGCGAAGGGCACCTACGGGATCTGCCTGCGCGGCAAGGCCGGGTGGGGCGAGAACATGGCGTACGTGTCGACGGTCGTGAACACCTTCGGCGGGCGCTGGTTCGACGAGAACTGGAACGCGCAGTTGACGTCGCCCGAGTGGAAGAAGGCGATCAATTTCTACGTGAACCTGTTGAAGAAGAACGGCCCGCCGGGAGCGAGTTCGAACGGCTTCAACGAGAACCTGACGCTGACCGCGTCCGGCAAGTGCGCGATGTGGATCGACGCGACGGTCGCCGCCGGCATGCTCTACAACAAGCAGCAGTCGCAGGTGGCCGACAGGATCGGCTTCGCGGCCGCGCCGGTCGCCGCGACGCCGAAGGGTTCGCACTGGCTGTGGGCGTGGGCGCTGGCCGTACCGAAGACGTCGAAGCAGCAGGACGCCGCACGCAAGTTCATCGCGTGGGCGACGTCGAAGCAGTACATCGAGATGGTCGGCAAGGACGAAGGCTGGGCGTCGGTGCCGCCGGGCACGCGCACGTCGACCTATCAGCGCCCCGAGTACAAGGCCGCCGCGCCGTTCTCGGACTTCGTGCTGAAGGCGATCGAGACGGCCGATCCGAACGATCCGTCGCTGAAGAAGGTGCCGTACACGGGCGTGCAGTACGTCGGGATTCCTGAGTTCCAGTCGTTCGGCACGGTGGTCGGCCAGTCGATTGCCGGTGCGGTGGCGGGCCAGATGACGGTCGACCAGGCGCTCGCCGCCGGGCAGGCCGCGGCCGACCGAGCGGTGCGGCAGGCCGGCTACAAGAAGTAACGCGGCCCGCACCGTGCGCGGTCGCGCACGGTGCGCGTCGTCGAAGCTGACAGGCGGGCAGGCCTTCTCGCCCGCGCATCAACCGGAGGGACTCCGATCATGCGTCATCTGCGTCTTCCCCTGAGCCATGCTCATGCGCCGTCGGTCGGCGACGCGTCGTCGCCGCCGGGCGCGCCCCGCCGCGCGCGCGGCGGGGCGAGCTGGCTCGTCTCGCCGTCCGTCGCGGTGCTGCTGCTGTGGATGTCGATTCCGCTCGCGATGACGATCTGGTATTCGTTCTCGCGCTACAACCTGCTGAACCCGGACGTGAAGGGCTTCGCCGGGCTCGACAACTACCGCTTCCTCGCGACCGATCCGTCGTTCCTGCCCGCGATCTGGCACACGCTCGTGCTGATCGGTGCGGTGCTCGCGATCACGGTGATCGGCGGCGTGCTGATGTCCGTACTGTTCGACCGCAAGTTTTACGGGCAGGGCGTGGCACGCCTGCTCGCGATCGCGCCGTTCTTCGTGATGCCGACGGTGTCCGCGCTGATCTGGAAGAACATGATCCTGCACCCGGTGTACGGGCTCGTCGCGAACGCGATGCGCGCGCTCGGGATGACGCCGATCGACTGGTTCGCGGATTACCCGCTCACCGCCGTGATCATCATCGTCGCGTGGCAGTGGCTGCCGTTCGCGTTCCTGATTCTGTTCACCGCGATCCAGTCGCTCGACCAGGAGCAGAAGGAAGCCGCGCGCATCGACGGCGCGGGCCCCATCGCGATGTTCTTCTACATCACGTTGCCGCACCTGAAGCGAGCGATCGCCGTGGTCGTGATGATGGAGACGATCTTCCTGCTGTCGATCTTCGCGGAGATCTACACGACGACCGGCGGCGGCCCCGGCAACGCGACGACCAACCTGTCGTACCTGATCTACGCGCTCGGCCTGCAGCAGTTCGACGTCGGCCTCGCGTCCGCGGGCGGCATCATTGCCGTCGTGGTCGCGAACGTCGTGTCGTTCTTCCTCGTGCGGATGCTCGCGCGCAATCTGAAGGGGGAATACGAGAAATGAGCGACCTGACCTTCGCAGGCCGGCGCACGCCGGCTGCATTCGACCTCGTGCGGCGCGCGCTGCCCGGCACGCTCGCGTGGCTGATAGCGCTCTTGCTGTTCTTCCCGATCTTCTGGATGGCGATCACCGCGTTCAAGACCGAGCAGCAGGCGTATGCGTCGTCGCTGTTCTTCATCCCGACGCTCGACAGCTTCCGCGAGGTGTTCGCGCGCAGCAACTACTTCGCGTTCGCATGGAACTCGGTGCTGATCTCGGCGGGCGTCACGGTGATCTCGCTGCTGTTCGCGGTGCCGGCCGCGTACGCGATGGCTTTCTTCCCGAATCACCGCACGCAGAAGGTGCTGCTGTGGATGCTGTCGACGAAGATGATGCCGTCGGTCGGCGTGCTCGTGCCGATCTACCTGCTGTGGAAGAACGCGGGGCTGCTCGATACCGTGTCGGGCCTCGTGATCGTCTACACGCTGATCAACCTGCCGATCGCGGTGTGGATGACCTTCACGTACTTCAACGAGATCCCGAAGGACATCCTCGAAGCGGGTCGTATCGACGGTGCATCGACGTGGCAGGAGATCGTCTACCTGCTGCTGCCGATGGCGCTGCCGGGGCTCGCGTCCACCGCGCTGCTGCTCGTGATCCTGTCATGGAACGAGGCGTTCTGGAGCATCAACCTGTCGAGTTCGAACGCGGCGCCGCTGACCGTGTTCATCGCGTCGTACTCGAGCCCCGAGGGCCTGTTCTGGGCGAAGCTGTCCGCGGCGTCGCTGCTGGCGGTCGCGCCGATCCTGATCGTCGGCTGGCTGTCGCAGAAGCAGCTCGTGCGCGGGCTTACGTTCGGAGCCGTCAAATGACCGCGACGAATGTCCTGATCTGCGATTGCGACGGTGTACTGATCGACAGCGAGGCGGTGGCGGCCGACGTGCTCGTGCGCGAACTCGATGCCCGCTGGCCGGGCGCGGATTCCCGGCCGGCCGTGATGCCGCTGCTCGGGCTGCGCATCGAGCGTGTGCTGGCCGGCGTGAGCGACGCGCTCGGCCGCACGCTGTCGAACGACGACGTCGTCGAAATTCGCGCCGCGGTCGAGGCGGCGGCCGTCAATGCACCGATGGTCGACGGCATCGATGCGGCGCTGGCCGCGATTGAACTGACGACGGCCTGCGCGAGCAACAGCTACCGCGCGTACGTCGAGGCGGCGCTGACCCGCACGGGCCTCGCGCGCTTCTTCGGTAACCGGCTGTTCTGCGCGGACGCCGTCGCGCGGCCGAAGCCGGCGCCCGACGTGTATCTCGCGGCGGCGCGCTCGCTCGGCGTCGCGCCTGCACGGTGCCTCGTGGTCGAGGACAGCGTGACCGGCATCACCGCGGCCGCCGCGGCCGGCATGACCGTGCTTGGCTTCGTCGGCGGCGGGCATGCGTCGGCCGCGCAGATCGACGCGCTGCGCGGGATCGGCGCGCGTCACGTGTTCGACGACATGCACGAGCTGCCCGGCTACGTTGCGCGCTGGCAGGCGACCGGCGCGGTGCTGCCGAGCTAGCAACCACGAATGATTGCGCGCCGCGTTCGACGCGGCGCATCACGAACGAACGGAGACAGATCATGGCAAGCGTGCTCCTGCGCAACATCGCGAAGCGCTACGACGACACCGAAGTGCTGCGCAACGTGAACCTCGACATCGCCGACGGCGAATTCGTCGTGTTCGTCGGCCCGAGCGGCTGCGGCAAATCCACGCTGATGCGGATGATCGCCGGGCTCGAGGATATTTCGAGCGGCGACCTGATGATCGACGGCGCAAAGGTCAACGACGTGCCGAGCGCGAAGCGCGGCATCGCGATGGTGTTCCAGTCGTATGCGTTGTACCCGCACATGACGCTGTACGACAACATGGCGTTCGGCCTGAAGCTCGCGGGCGCGAAGAAGCCGGAGATCGACCAGGCCGTGAAGCAGGCCGCGAAGATCCTGCACATCGACCATCTGCTCGACCGCAAGCCGAAGCAGCTGTCGGGCGGCCAGCGGCAGCGCGTCGCGATCGGCCGCGCGATCACGCGCAAGCCGAAGGTGTTCCTGTTCGACGAGCCGCTGTCGAACCTCGACGCGGCGCTGCGCGTGAAGATGCGGCTGGAGTTCGCGCGGCTGCACGACGAGCTGAAGACGACGATGATCTACGTGACGCACGACCAGGTCGAGGCGATGACGCTTGCCGACAAGATCGTCGTGCTGTCGGGCGGCGCGGTGCAGCAGGTCGGTACGCCGAACGCGCTGTATCACGCGCCGGCGAACCAGTTCGTCGCGGGCTTCATCGGCTCGCCGAAGATGAACTTCCTGAAGGGCACCGTCGAATCGGTCGATGCGGGCGGCGTGCTCGTGCGTTTCGACAGCGGCGAGACGCAGCGCGTCGCGGTCGAAGCGGCGGGGCTGCAGCGTGGTGCGGCGGTGACGGTCGGCGTGCGGCCCGAGCATCTGAAAGTCGAAGCGGCGGCGACCGGCGTGGCCGCGAAGACGATGGCCGTCGAGTCGCTCGGCGATGCCGCGTATCTGTACGCGGAGTCGGCCGTCGCGCCGGACGGGCTGATCGCGCGGATTCCGCCGCTCGACACGTACCGCACCGGCGAGGCGCTGCACGTGCACGCGGACGCCGAGCACTGCCACCTGTTCGACGAGCACGGGCAGGCGTTCCGCCGGCTGAGCGCGCACGCGAAGGCGGCGTGACGCGTCGGCGCCTGCGACGGTCAGGCGCGCAGGGGTTCGGTCATCTAGTCGATGAATGCGCGCGGCCTGGGTGTCGGCGCGTGGCGTGCGCGCCGGCATGCGTTTCCGGCGCCGCACGCGGCCTGAGCATTCGACTGCCGCGCGCGATGCGCCGTGCGCGGCTTCGGCGTCAGGCCGCCTGCGCGGCGAGCGCGGCGCGTGCGCAGGTTTCGTCGGTGACGAGCCCCGACAGCCAGCCGCCGCGCAACGCGGCAATCACCGCGTCGTGTTTCTTCGGGCCGCCGGCGAATGCGATCGTCGGCAGCTTCGGCGGCGTGGCGAGCGCGACGCTCGTCACGCGCGCGCTCGTCGACACGGCGATCTGCGTGCCTCGCGCGTCGATCGGCACGCCGAGCAATTCGGCCACCGCGCCCAGCGCGGTCATCTCGTCGCGCTCCTGTTCGGTGATGAAGCCGTCCTCGTAGAGCGGGCAGTGCGGGCCGATGTTGCCGATCCCGACGAACGCAACGTCGGCCTTGCCCGACAGCGCCTCGACGATCCGGTACAGCCGGTGGTTGCACCACTGCGCGCGCTCGGCGTCGCTGTCGGCGAACAGCGGCGCGGGCAGCAGGAAGTGCTTGCTGCCGGTTTTCTCGGAGATGTACTGCGCGACGTCGTAGCGGTTCGACGAACCGTCGGCGGCGATTGCGCCGACCATCGACACGAGCCGGTGCTGCGGGCGGTCGATCTGCGCGATCTGCGCGACCGCGGCCTTCAGCGTCCGGCCGCTGCTGACCGCGATCACCATCGGCCGCGTTTCGTTCAGGTAGCGCTCCATCACCTGCGCGCCGGCGACCGCGAGCTTGCGGTCGATCGCGTCGGGTGCATCGGCATCGACGGGCACGACTTCGCACATCGCGAGGCCGTAGCGCTTCGACAGCTGCGCGCCGAGATCGAGACAGTCGGCAAGCCGGTGATCGACGCGCACGCGGATCAGGTTCTTCTCGACCGCGAACGCGACGAGGCGCTGCGCGACCGGGCGCGACACCTGCAGCTTTTCCGCGATTTCGTTCTGCGTGTCGCCCGCGACGTAGTAGAGCCACGCAGCGCGCGTGGCGAGATCGAGTTTTTCTGAGGACTTGGACACGATAGCGATTCGGTTCGGATCTGGGGGGGGCGCCCCGCGGGCCGCCCAGCGGGCCGGCCGGGGGCCCGCATGACGGCATCCACTGTACCGCATGTCGCGCACGCGGCCGACGGCCGCCACGCGTGACGTGCGGCGCTTACGCGAGCCGCGCGCGCGACGGTTCGTACAGCGGTTGCACGTGGCGGTACAGCGCGCGGAACGCGTCGAGACGTTCGCGCAGCCGCGCATGGCGCGCCGCATCCGGTGTGTATTCGGCTCGCACCGGGGGCTTCGCCAGCACCGCATGCGGATCGCCGCCGACGGCCAGCCAGCCGAGCCGTGCCGCGCCGAGCGCCGCACCGGTTTCACCGCCGCCGTGCTGGCGCGTGCGCACGTTCAGCGCATCGGCGATCAGCTGCGCCCAGAATGCGCTGCGCGCGCCGCCGCCGATCAGCGACAACTGGTCGGTTTCGACACCGGCCGCATGCAGTGCGTCGAGACCGTCGGCGAGGCCCAGCGTCACGCCTTCGAGCACCGCGTAGCCGAGGTGCGCGCGTTCGGTCGCATGCGTCATCCCGAAGAACACGCCCTGGGCGTATGGATCGTTGTGCGGCGTGCGCTCGCCGGACAGGTAGGGCAGGAACAGCGGCGCCGTCGCGAGCGCGTCGGCGTCGAGTGCTTCGACTTCGGCGAGCAGCGCGGGCTCGTCGGTGCCGGTCAGCTTGCAGACCCAGCGCAGGCAGCTCGCGGCCGACAGCACGACGCTCATCAATTGCCAGCGATCGGGAATCGCATGGCAGAACGCATGCACGGCCGACGCGGGGTTCGGCATGAAACGATCGCCGACCACGCTCAGCACGCCGGACGTGCCGAGCGACACGAAGCCGTCGCCTGCGTGGATCGCGCCGATGCCGAGCGCACTCGTCGCGTTGTCGCCGCCGCCGCCGGCCACCACGACGGCTTCCGACAGCCCGAGTTCGCGTGCGATGTCCGCGCGCAGCGTGCCGGATGGCGCGTTGCCTTCGACGATGCGGGGCATCTGGTCACGCGTCATCCGGCACGCGGCGAGCAGCGCATCGGACCAGTCGCGGCGCGCGACGTCGAGCCACAGCGTGCCGGCCGCGTCCGACGGATCGGACACCTTCGCGCCGGTCAGCCGGAACCGCAGGTAATCCTTCGGCATCAGCACGCAGGCGGTCGCCGCGAACACGTCGGGTTCGTGCTTCGCGACCCACAGCAGTTTCGGCGCGGTGAAGCCAGGCATCGCGAGATTGCCGGCCAGCGTGTGGAGATCGGGCGCGCGTTCGGTGAGCAGCGCGCATTCGTCGGCGCTGCGCATGTCGTTCCACAGGATCGCCGGGCGCAGGACGCGATCGTCGCGGCCGAGCAGCACGGCGCCGTGCATCTGGCCCGACAGGCCGATGCCGCGCACCTGCGCGAACGCGTCGCGGTGCCGCTCGCGCAGTGCGGCGAGCGCGGCGAGCGTGCCTTGCCACCAGTCGTCCGGATGCTGTTCGGCCCAGCGCGGATGCGGCCGCGACACGGTGAACGGCGAGCCGGCGGTGCCGACGACCGTGCCGTCCGGGGCGAGCAGCAGCACCTTCACTTCCGAGGTGCCGAGGTCGATGCCGAGATACATGAGCGATCCGTTCCGTCAGTGGGGAGTCGCTACTTTAGCCGCGCGGCCGCGCCCGTGCCAAGGCAGGTTCGCCCGGATGCGCGTCAGCGTGCCACGAGCCATGCGTCGACCCGCGCGAGCCCGGCGCGCAGCGCCTCGAACAGCGCCGCGTTGCCGGCGAGCGAGCCCCACAGCGCGCGGCTGGCGCAGAGCGCGACAACCGGGTCGTCGGCCTGGACGATCGCCCGTGCGGCGCTTTCGTCCATCACGCCGTCCTGGTACACGTACGGCAGCGCGCCGCGCGCCCAGCGTTCGAGAAAGCGCAGGAACAGCGCGGGCAGCACGGCGGTGGCGACCGGCGCCGCGCCGCGTGCGAACGATTCGGCGAGCGTCGGCGCGATGAAGCCGGGGATTTTCGAGAAGCCGTCGGCCGCGACGCGCTGGTTCGTGTCGAGCACGTACGGGTTGCCGAATCGCTCGAGCACCACGTCGCGGTAGCGCGCGAGATCGAGCGGGCTCGGCGTGAGGCACGGGATCACGTCCTGCGTCACGTAGTCGTGCGCGAAGCGGCGGATCGCCGCGTCGTGCGTCCCTTCGTGGATATATGTATGGCCCGCGAGCGTGCCGGCCCACGCGATGCAGCTGTGCGTCGCGTTGAGGATGCGGATCTTGGCTTCCTCGTACGGGTGCACGTCGTCGACGAGTTCGGCGCCGGCCAGCTCCCACTTCGGCCGGCCGGCCGCGAAGCGGTCCTCGATCACCCACTGGATGAACGATTCGCCCATCACCGGGCACGCGTCGTCGAAGCCGGTGGCGGCCAGCACGCGCTCGCGCACGTCGGCGGTCGGGCGCGGCGTGATGCGGTCGACCATCGCGCTCGGTGTGGCGACGTTCGCATCGAACCATGCGAGCAGCTCGAGCAGCCCGCGCCGCTCCAGGAATTCGCGCATCCCCGCGCGAAAGCGCGCGCCGTTGTTGCGCAGGTTGTCGCAGCTCTGCAGCGTGAGCGCGCCCGCGCCGCGCTTCACGCGTTCGGCGAGCAGCGCGGCGAGCGCGCCGTACAGCGTCGTGCGTGCGCCCTGCAGGTCGGCCGCGAGATCGGCGTTCGCGAGGTCGAGGCGGTTGTGTTCGTCGAGGTAGTAGCCGCCTTCGGTGACGGTGAACGACACGATCCGGCAGGCCGGATCGGCGCCGGCATCGATTAGCGCGGCGAGGTCGATCGACCACGGCAGCACGCGCGTGATCGCGCGGATCGTCTCGTACGCGCGCTCGCCTTGCGGCGTGACGGTTTCGAGCGTGTAGGCGCCGTGCTGCGCGGCGAGTGCGTCCATCGTCGCGTGCATGTCGTCGCGGATGTTGCCGACGGTCAGCGACCAGCGCTCGTCGGCCGGGACGGCCGCG
This sequence comes from Burkholderia sp. SRS-25, assembly GCF_004343765.1. Lineage (NCBI taxonomy): Bacteria > Pseudomonadati > Pseudomonadota > Betaproteobacteria > Burkholderiales > Burkholderiaceae > Burkholderia > Burkholderia sp. SRS-25. Next base: position 251 of record NZ_PTXM01000027.1, on the reverse strand, counting down.
TTCGCGCGATGCAGATACCACGCCTGGTGCGCGCGGTGAAACGAGCCCGCGCCGATGTGCAGCAGCACGGGCGTGCGGGCGGAGGGCGATTCGGTCATCCGGTGTCTCCTCTTCGTGCCTGACTGTCCTGTCGAATACGATCATTTGCTCTTTGTGTGAGCGAATGATCGTATTCGGGCGAGCGAAAGTCAAGGCGGGGAAACGGCATTTCGATGGTGCGCTGCGGCGGTGGCGTGCGGGTGGGGCGGGAG